>DASZVJ010000073.1:0-19269 GCA_035547155.1 Vicinamibacterales bacterium | reverse complement strand
TCATGCTCGGCATGCACGCCAGGACGCAGCGGCTGATCAACCTGCCGCCGACGGCCTTCAAGCCGGCGCCGAAGGTCCATTCGGCCGTGGTCAACCTGACGTTCACCCCGCCCTCGGTCCGCGTGGCGGACGAGGCGCTGTTCGAGCGGATGGTGAAGGCGATGTTCGGCCAGCGGAGGAAAACTCTGGCGAATGCCCTGAAGAGTTTCGACGCCACGGCGCCGGCCATCCTGGCCCTGGCGCACATCGACGGGCGCCGCCGGCCGGAGACGCTGCAACTCTCGGAAATGGCCCATCTGGCCGACCTGTTCGCGGCCGTCCGGCAGGGCCGTGTGCTATAGTTTTGCCGTTCTCTCGCCTGTTTTCGGGTCCCTCCCAGCGATCCATCAGGCCGGACGAATCAAATGAGACGCGGCGCGCCCTGCGCCGCGGCAACGCCCGCGACCGGCCGCTGAGTCGACGCGAGGCGTTCGTCCGGATTTCGGAGCCGTTCAGTTGGAAGACGCTGTGGGCGCGATGAGCGCCCCGACCGTTGACGTGATCCCGCTTGGCGGGCTCGGCGAGTTCGGCATGAACATGCTGCTCGTCGCCTGCGGGGATACCGCTCTGCTCGTCGACGCCGGCGTCATGTTCCCGGAGCCCGAGCTGTTCGGCGTCGACCTCGTCATTCCCGACCTGAGCGCGCTCGATCCGTATCGCGGCCGCATCAAGGCCCTCGTGCTGACGCACGGCCACGAGGACCACATCGGCGCCATCGCGCACGTCGTCAATCGCGTCGACGGGCCGATCTACGGCACGCCGTTCACACTGGCGCTCGTCGAGCCGAAGCTCGAAGAGCACGGCGTCGACATCAGCGATCGCCTCACAGCCGTCGCGCCGCGGCAAACTGTGGAAGTCGGTCCGATGCGCGTCGAGTTCCTGCGCGTCACGCACAGCATGCCGGACTGCCTGGCGCTGGCGATTCACACGCCCGCAGGCACGATCGTCCACACGGGCGATTTCAAGGTCGATCAGACGCCGCTCGACGGACAGGCCTTCGATCTCCATCGCTTCGGCGAGCTCGGATCGGCGGGCGTGCTCGCCCTGTTGTCCGACAGCACGAACGCCGATCGCGACGGCTTCACGGGCTCCGAGCGCAGCGTCATCGACGGCTTCGACGAAGTCTTCAGCAGCGCCACCGGCAAGATCGTCGTCACCACGTTCTCGTCGAGCATCTATCGCCTGCAGGTCCTGGTCGATCTGGCCGAGCAGTTCGGCCGCAAGGTCGCGTTCGTCGGCCGCGGCATGCTGCACAACTCGGAGGTCGCGCAGCGGCTGGGCTATCTGAAGGTTCCGCCGGGGCTGCTGATTCGCGACAGCGACCTGCGCGACTTTCCGCCCGAAGACGTGTTGTGTGTGTGCACGGGCTCGCAGGGCGAGGCCCAGGCCGCGCTGCCGCGCATCGCCATCGACGACCACCGCTTCGTCCATCTCGAGCCAGACGATGTGGTGGTGTTCTCGGCGCGGGTGATTCCGGGCAACGAAAAGGCCGTGGCGCGGGTCATGAACCACATCGCCCGCCGCCGGGCCCAGATCGTCGGCGACACGGACAAACGGATCCACGTCTCCGGCCATGGCAGCGGCGAAGAGCTAAAACTTTTGCTGTCGCTTATTAAGCCTAGATTTTTCGTGCCGATACACGGGGAGTACCGGCAACTGGCCCGGCACGCCCGCATGGCAACTCTGGTTTCCCCCGCGACGAAGGTCCTCATGGCCGAGGACGGGGACGTCCTCCGCTTCGACGGGGCGACGGGCCAGGTCGCCGACCGCGTGCCCGCCGGCCGGATCCTCATTGACGGCACGCGGACGGGCGAGATCGGCGACGAGGTCCTCCGCGACCGCAAGCACCTGGCCGGCGACGGCCTGGTCGTCCCGGTGATTGCCGTCAACAGCCAGACCGGCACCGTCGAGTCGGCGCCGGAGTTGATCACGCGCGGCCTGGCGGTCGACGCGCGCCACGCCGACCTGCTGCGCGAGGCGCCGGACCTGCTGATCCGCGCCATCGAAGCCGCGCCGGTCGAGGAACGGACCGATCCGGGCCTGCTCAAGGAGCGCGTCCGGCAGGAGCTGCAACGCCTGTTTCGCAAGCGCGCGGGCCGACGCCCGCTCGTGCTGCCGGTCGTGATGGAAGTATGAGGAGCGCCGCTTTGGCCGATTCCGCCATGTCTCGTCGTGTCAGTGAGTTCGTCGGCGTCGCGTTGTTCGGCGCCGCGCTGATCTGGCTGATCGCGTTGTTGACGTACTCGGCGGCCGATCCCGTCTGGTTCTTCAACGACCTGCCCGGCGGCGAGGTCCACAACTTCGCCGGCCGCTTCGGGGCCTTCCTCGCGACGGCGTCGATCCAGCTCTGCGGCTACTCCGCCTTCCTCCTGCCCATCGTCACCGGCGTCGTCGCCTGGCACTACTTCTGGTGCACGACGATCGACGCGGGCTACACGAAGATGGCGGGCGCGACGCTGTTCGTCATCGCGCTGGCCGGCCTGTTCGAGGTCGCGTTCGGCGTCTTCGATCCCGCGCGCCACGCCGGCGGCTGGATCGGCAGCGTCGCGGCGACGATGCTGTCGTTCTACTTCGGGAGGACGGGCGCGACGATCTGTCTGCTGACGCTGACCGCGCTCTCCGTCATCCTGACGACCCAGTTCTCGTTCGGCCGCGCAGCAACGGCGATCGGCAAGCGCGTGCGCGTCGAGCGCGGGCTGATGACGCGCATCGCCGAATGGCGCGAAGCGCGCCGGCGCGACAAGGAGCGCCAGCAGGTCGTCGACAAGCACGTGAAGAAGGCCGGCAAGGATCGCGCGCCGGAGATCGCGACGAAGTCGGCCGAAGCCGCGGCGGCGCTGCGATCGCTGCGCTCGAAGACGAAGACCGCGCTGCCCGACGAGGACGAGGAAGACGACGAGATCGACGTGCCCGAGCGTCCGGCAGCGGCGGCTGCGCGACCGCCGGCCATCAAGCGGCCCGTGCCGACGCCCGTGGCGCAACCGCTGCCGCTCGGCGATCGCGAGTCCAAAACGCCGGCCGAGCGGCGGCAGGGTGGCTATCTGATGCCGCCCGTGACGCTGCTCGACGCGCCACAGGGCGCGCGCAAGATCGACGAGCGCGAGCTGCGCGACGCCGCGAAGCTGCTCGAGGAGAAGTGCCGCGAGTTCTCCGTCGAAGGCACCGTCGTCCAGATCCATCCCGGACCGGTCGTCACGACGTACGAGTTCAAGCCCGACGCGGGCGTGAAGTACAGCCGCATCACCGGCCTGGCCGACGATCTCTGCCTCGCGATGCAGGCCGAGTCCGTGCTGATCGATCGCATCCCCGGCAAGTCGACCGTCGGCATCCAGATCCCGAACGCGAACCGCGAGTCGATCACGCTCCGCGAACTGCTCGAGTCCGACGTCTATACGCGCTCGACGTCCAAGCTCACGATGACGCTCGGCAAGACGATCCACGGCGAGCCGTTCGTGAGCGATCTCGCGACGATGCCGCATCTGCTCATCGCCGGATCGACCGGCGCGGGCAAGTCCGTCAGCGTCAACGCGATGATCAGCAGCGTCCTCTTCCGCGCGACGCCCGACGACGTGCGGTTCATCATGATCGATCCGAAGCGGCTGGAGCTCGGGATGTACGAGGACATCCCTCACCTGCTGACGCCGGTCGTCGTCGATCCGAAGCAGGCGGCCAACGCGCTGCGGTGGGCCGTGCGTGAGATGGAGGAACGCTACAAGAACCTCGCGTCACACGGCGTGCGCAACATCGATCAGTTCAACCGCAACGTGCGCGCGGCGCTCGCCGAGAAGCCGGATGCGAAGGGCCCGGACGGCAAGGACCTCCGCACGCTGCCCTACGTGATCGTCATCATCGACGAGCTCGCGGATTTGATGATGGTCGCGGGCAAGGAAGTCGAAGAGTCGATCGCGCGTCTCGCGCAGATGGCGCGCGCGGTCGGCATCCACCTGATCCTCGCGACGCAGCGGCCGTCGGTCGACGTCATCACCGGCGTCATCAAAGCGAACCTGCCGGCGCGCATCGCGTTCCGCGTGGCGTCGCGCATCGACTCGCGCACGATTCTCGACGGCAACGGCGCCGAGCAACTGCTCGGCAAGGGCGACATGCTCTATCTGCCGCCGGCCTCGTCGCGCGCGGTTCGCATCCACGGCCCGTACATCTCCGAACAGGAAACGGCGCGGCTGTGCAGCTTCCTGCGCAAGCAGGGCAAGCCGGTCTACGACACGACGATCACGGCCGAAGAGAAGGCCGGCCCCGAGAAGCTGGAGTTCGAGAAGGACGATCTCTACGACGAAGCCGCGCGCATCGTCGTCTCGACGGGCCAGGCGTCGATCTCGTATCTGCAGCGGCGGCTGCGCATCGGCTTCAGCCGCGCCGCGCGTCTCATCGACATGATGGAAATGGAAGGCGTCGTCTCGCCGGCTGCCGGCGGGAAGCGCGAGGTGCTCGTCGACCAGAGCTACTTCGAAGAAGTCGACGCGCAACTGAGGTGACGACCATGGTGACCCTCGACTCCCGCTCCGCTCTCCGCCGCGGCACGTGGCTCGCCGTCGCGGCGCTGACGTGCGCGCTGGCCGCGCCGGCGATCGCGTACGGCCAGGCCGCCGCGGCCACGGCGTATCAGCGCGCGCTCGCACGCGAGCGGTCCGCGCGAAAAGTGGCGTCGCCGCGCGTGGCGACCCTGCGTGCGATCGCGACGAGCTACGAAGCGATCGTCCGGCGCTATCCGCGCAGCACGTATTGCGACGACGCGTTGTGGCAGGGCGCGGGCGTGTTGCAACTCGCGTACGAGCGTGGGCACGCGACGCGCGATCGCGACAACGCGGCGCGTCTGCTGCGCTGGCTGAAGAAGGAATATCCGCACAGCACGTTTGCGAAACAGACCGACGCGAAGATCGCGTCACTGACGTCGAAGCCGGCCGCGGCGACCGCGGCGGCGCGCCCGGCGCCAGCGCCGAGAGTCACGCCGGAGAAGCCGGCAGTCGAAAAGCCCACGCCGGAGACGGCGTCCGCGCCGGCGTCGCCGCCGCGTCAACCTGTCGCGCCGCCGAAGCCCACGACGACAACGGTCTCGGCCGAGACGCCGGCGGCCGGTGAGTCAGCGCCGGTGGCCGCGTCGGCGACGGTGCGTGCGACGTCGCTCGCGCCGCTGCCTGAAGTCTTTCGCGAGTTTCCCGTGACGCTCCGCGACGCGAAGTACTCGTCGCTGCCGCACGGCGAGCGCCTGACGATCGAGCTGACGCAGGAAGTCGCGCACACGATCGATCGCTCGTCGAATCAGGAGCGCGTGTTCCTCGCGCTGCCCGGCGTCGGCATCACGCCGGCCCTCGTCGACGCCGTGGCGAAGATCCACGGGACGCTGCTGCAGGACGTCCGGATCAGCCCGCGCGTCGACGGCATTCTCGTCAGCCTCGACGTCACGCGTCAGACGCGCTACAGCACGTTCCCGCTCTACGATCCGTACCGCATCGTCGTCGATCTGGACACGGATGACGGCGCGTCGGCGAGCGCGGCCATGCCGGCACCGTCCTCGACCGTGCCCATCGCACTGAAGACCGTGCCGGTGGCATTCCCTGGCGTGACCGCCGCATCGACGCCGAAGCTGCGCGACGCGGTGCCGGCCACGCCGCCGGCCCCCACACCGTTGCCGGCCTCTCCAACGCCGCCTGCGGCGCCACCTGTCAGCGCGGCGCCCGAGACTCAGCCGCTGCCGCCCGCGAGCACGCGTGCCGGCGGCTACTCGCTCGCGCGCCAGCTTGGCCTTGGCGTGCAGCGCATCGTGATCGATCCCGGCCACGGCGGCCACGATCCCGGCGCGCAGGCCAACGGCGTCTCCGAAGCCGAGCTCGTGCTCGACGTGTCGAAGCGTCTCGAAGCGCTGCTGCTCGCGCAACCGGGCGTGGAAGTCGTGCTCACACGGCGGACCAACGAGTTCATCCCGCTCGAGGAACGCACGGCGATCGCCAATCGCGAAGGCGCGGATCTGTTCCTGTCGATCCATGCGAACTCGAGCCCGCAGCGCGACACGCGTGGCGTCGAGACGTACTTCCTGAACTTCGCATCGAACCCGCAGGCCGAAGTCGTGGCCGCGCGCGAGAACGCCTCGAGCGTGCAGGCAATGGGCGGCCTGCCGCAGCTCGTGAAGGCGATCACGCTCAACAACAAGCTGACCGAGTCGCGCGAGCTCGCCACGCTCGTGCAGAGCTCGCTGATGCGGCGGCTCTCCGTGCAGAACAAGGCGATTAAGGACTTGGGCGTCAAGCAGGCGCCGTTCGTCGTGCTGATCGGCGCGCAGATGCCGAGCGTGCTGGCGGAGATCTCGTTTCTCACCAACAAGGCCGAGGCCTCGCTGCTCAAGCAGGACGCCTATCGGCAGCGCATCGCGCAGGCGCTCTGCGACGCGGTATTGAAGTATCAATCGTCACTGAAGAAGGTGGGGACGGTCGCCGCGAACATCGAGGCACGATAGACTCGACGCGAGACGTCCGTGCAAGCCGCTCAACCAACGACCTCGACGCCGATCGTCGTCACCGTCGTGCCCGCCACGCCGGCACGTGAGCGTACGGTCGGCGACGTCATCATCGGCGCGCTGTCTCTCACGGGCGTGCTCATCCTGATCGCGCTCGCGCTCGGCGTCGTGTTCGCGGCGGTGCGCTACGCGTGGCATCGCCGTCATCCGCCGCACGAGGATCATCTGCCGCCGGTCGCACCGGGAACCGTGTCCAAGCACGGGTCTTGACGAAGACTGGCGCCCAATCCGTAACGTGACGTTCTGAGACGCTAGCGGCGCTGCTCGCCTACGCCGGTCATCCCGAGCTCGATGAGCGTGCGCACGGCAACGCCGGTTGCGCCCTTGGACTGGTACGGCGACTTCGTTTCAGCCCACGACGTGCCGGCGATGTCGAGATGCGCCCACGGCGTGTCCTGCGCGAACTCGCGAAGAAAGGCCGCGGCCGTGATCGCGCCACCTGGACGGCCCGCGGAATTCACGATGTCGGCGATCTCGCTGCGCAACTGCTCTTTCGTCTCTTCGTAGATCGGCAGCGGCCACACGCGATCGCCGGCCTCTGCTGCGGCCCGGCGGACGACATCCACCCAGCGCTCCGGCGATCCGAACAGCCCCGAGACATGACGGCCGAGCGCCACCATGCATGCGCCGGTCAACGTCGCGACGTCGACGAGATGCGTCGCGCCAAGCTGACGCGCGTACCACAGCGCGTCCGCGAGAATCAGCCGGCCTTCGGCGTCCGTGTTGATGATCTCGACGCTCTTCCCGCTCGCGCCGGCGATGACGTCGCCCGGCCGCGTCGCGCGGCCGCCCGGCATGTTCTCGACGCTCGGGATGATGCCGATGACGCGGAACGGCGCCTGCAGCCGCGCCAGCGCGCGCATCGCCGCGGCGACGGCCGCGCCGCCGGCCATGTCGCCCTTCATCCGCTCCATGCCGTCAGCCGGCTTGATCGAGATGCCGCCGGAGTCGAACGTCACGCCCTTGCCGACGAGCGCGATCACAGGCGACGCAGGCGCGGACGCCGGCTCGTGCCGCAAGACCATCAGCCGCGGCGGCTCCGCGCTGCCCTGCGCGACGCCGAGCAGCAGGCGCATGCCCAGATCGCGCATGCGCGGCTCGTCGAGGATGTCGACGATGAGGCCGGCGTCGGTCGCGGCCAGCGCAACGCGCGCCGCGAGCTCGCGCGGCGTGAGGACGTTGCCCGGCTCGTTCGCGAGCGACCGTGCGAAATTCGCCGCGTCGCCGGCGATGCGCCCACGCCGTACCGCGTCAGCGACGGTCTGCGCGTTCGCGCCGGGCGCGACGATCGTCACGCGCGAGGGAAACGGCCCCGGACGATCGGACGCGTTCTTGTAGATGCCGCCATCGAACTCGGCAGCCGACAAGCCGTCTGCCGCGGCCATGGCGAACCGTTCCGCAGGCACGTTGCCGCGAACGAGAAATCCGACGGACGCCGCACCGCGCTCGCGGGCGACGTAGCCGCAGATCGCGGCCACGCGTCGCAGGCGCTCCGCGTCGGCGTCTGATGCCGCACCGGCGCCGACGAAGCACACGCGCGCGGCCTTCCAGCCACCGCCAGCGACGCGCGCGATGAACGTCGTGTAGAGCGCGCGGCTGAATTCGCGCGTGCCCGTCGCACGCCGCCATTCCCCGCCGATCGCGTCGTCGACAGCGGACACGTCGTTCAACGCATCGTCCGCTCCGAACACCGGAATGAAAAGGAGATCGACGTCGGCTTCTGCAGGCTGACTGGTAACGGCCGTGAATTGCGGTTCGGACGCGGAAGACTGCACCATCCCGGACACACGCTCCCTTCGGCGAGTGACGATGAACAGCCGATGATACTTCAGCGGTTGCCCGAGCGGGTCTGAGGGCGCCGAATCGGCACGGTTCGCACGCGGCCGCGGCGAATCCGAAATGCGCGCACCTGTGCCGTGCGCGTACGCAGACCGACGATCACGTAGATCCACTCGTCGTAGTGCGCTTCGGCAACATCCGACTCGGACGGCACGGCGGTGCCGCGCGGATGCGAATGGTAAACGCCGATGATCTCGATTGGCGGCACCGCCTCGCGCAGCACACGCTGCAGATCGAGATGCTGGCGCGGGTGGATGCGATACCGCGTCGTCGGCGACGCATCGACGTTGCGTGCGGGCACGGCGAATGCGACGCGCGAGCCGGCGCCGACGAGCAACCCGCAGCACTCGCGCGGCCGCTCGCGCCGCGCGTGGGCGACGAGCGCGCGGCGAACGGCGGCCGGCATCACGAGCGCGCGCATCGCCGTCCCATCGCGATGGCTATCGCGCCGAGCGCCAGCGCGCGCGGGTATCACCCGCGCGCTCGAGCACGTCGCGCGCCCAGGCGCCGGACTGGAGATCCGCGATCGACGGCAGATCGCGAGCGAACTGCGCGAGCGCTTCGGCGACGAAGTCCGCGTTCTCCGCGAGCACGCTCGTCCACATGTCCGGCGGGCTCGACGCAAGGCGCGTCATTTCCCCAAACGCAGGACCCGCAGCCGTCTTCCCTCCGATTCCAAGCGCATCGTCCGCGGCCGTCATCAGCGCCGCGGCGACGACCTGCGGCAGATGGCTGACGTACGCGACCGTGCGATCGTGCTCGTCCGCGGCCATCCACGACGGCCGCGCACCGAGCCCGCGCACGAAGGCCTCGACACCTGCGCGCGCCTCAGCGTCTGCAGTCCCCTCGACAAGCAGCCACGGACGATCGACGAAGAGATCCGCACGCGCCTGATCGAGCCCTGGCCGCTCTCCGCCAGCCATCGGATGTCCACCGACGAACTGTCGCAGGCCGACGTCCTTCGCCGTCGCGATGACGCCGCGCTTCGTCGATCCGACGTCCGTGATGACCGCGTTCGTCCGAACCTGGCCAAGCGCGCGCAGCACCTCGCGCATCGCTCCCAGCGGCACCGCCAGCACGATCAAATCGCACGTCGCGAGGACCGCAATGTCCGTCGCGCCGTCACTGACAACGCCGCGCGTACGCGCGTCGTCGACGTGCGCGGCCACGTCGCAGCCGTGAACGACGACGTCCGGCCAGACGGACTTCGCCGCGAGCGCGACGGACCCGCCGATCAGTCCGAGGCCTGCGACGCCGACGCGTTGAAAGGGAGCGGGAGACGCCACCTCAGGCGTCTCCCTTCAGCCACGACACGAATCGTCCCGCTGCGGCCGCGACGTCACCCTTCGCGGCCGCTGCGTCACCAATCGTCTGCACGAGCGCGCTGCCGACGACGGCCGCATCGGCGTAGCGCAGGACCTCGCGCACGTGCTCGGGCCGCGCGATGCCGAAGCCGAGCGCGACCGGCAAATTCGTCGCCTTCCGGATGCGCGCGACCAGCGGCTCCGCGGACGCGGCAACTGCATCACGCGCGCCGGTGACTCCGAGCCGCGAGATTGCGTAGAGAAATCCACGTCCGAGCCGCGCGGCTTCGGCAAGGCGCGCATCCGTCGTCGTCGGACTGACGAGGAAGATCAGATCGATGCCGCGCGCGTCGAGCGCACGGCGCATGTCCTCGGCCTCTTCGATCGGCAGGTCGAGCATCAACACGCCGTCGACGCCGGCGTCCGCCGCGCGCGCGACGAACGCGTCGAGGCCCATGCGCGATACCGGATTGACGTAGGTGAAGAGCACGATCGGCGACGGTACCTGTGCGCGCACGTCGCGGACGAGATCCAGCGTCGTCGCCAACGTGCCGCCGGCCGTGAGCGCGCGCTCGGATGCGCGTTGAATCACAGGTCCATCCGCAATCGGATCCGAGAACGGCACGCCGACTTCGATCACGTCGGCGCCCGCGCGTCCCAGGGCAATCAGCACGTCGCGCGATCGCGCGAGATCGGGATCGCCGGCCGTCACGTACGCGACCAGCTTCGGATGGCCGTTCGGCACCAGCGCTGTCTGCAACCGGCTCACGCGACACCTCCGACTGCGACGCGATCGCGCTCTTCGAGAATCGCGCGCACGGTCTCGACGTCTTTGTCTCCGCGGCCCGACACGTTCAGGATCGCCACCGTGCCGCGCGGCAGCTTCGGCAGCTCGCGCTGCATCCAGGCAATCGCGTGCGCCGACTCGAGCGCCGGCAGAATCCCTTCCATCCGCGCGAGCCACTCGAACCCGCCGAGCGCGGCCTCGTCGTCGATCCACGCGTACTCCGAGCGCCCGCGCGACGCGAGCCACGCGTGCTCCGGTCCGATCGACGGATAGTCGAGCCCTGCCGACACCGAATGCGTCGGCAGGACGTTGCCGTCGTCATCCTGCAGCAGCAGGCTGCGCGTGCCGTGCAGCACGCCCGTGCGGCCGCCGGCGAAGCGCGCCGCGTGATTGCCCGGTGTGATCGCGCGCCCGCCGGCTTCGACGCCGATCAACCGCACGCCTGCATCATCGATGAACGCGTCGAACAACCCGATCGCGTTGCTGCCGCCGCCGACGCACGCGACGGCGAGATCGGGCAGACGGCCCGCGGCGTCGAGGATCTGCGCGCGTGCCTCCTGGCCGATGACCGATTGGAACTCGCGCACCATCAGCGGATAGGGATGCGGGCCGAGTGCCGATCCAAGCGAGTAGTACGTCGATTCGACGTTCGCGACCCAGTCGCGCATCGCTTCGTTGATCGCGTCCTTCAGTGTGCGGCTGCCGGAGTCGACCTGCTCGACCGACGCGCCGAGCAGACGCATGCGAAACACGTTCAGCGCCTGGCGCGCCATGTCGTCGGCGCCCATGTAGACGACGCACTCGAGGCCAAGCAGCGCGCACGCGGTGGCCGTCGCGACGCCGTGCTGCCCCGCGCCCGTCTCTGCGACGACGCGTCGCTTGCCCATGCGCTTGGCGAGCAGCACCTGACCGATCGCGTTGTTGATCTTGTGCGCGCCGGTGTGCGCGAGATCTTCGCGTTTGAGGAACAAGCGAACGCCCGTGCCCGCCGTCGCACGCGACGCCTCGTAGAGCGGCGTCGGCCGGCCGACGTAATTCACGAGCAGGTGACGCAGCTCGTCGCGAAAGCTTTGATCCTCGCGCGCAGCCAAGTAGGCTTTCGTCAGCTCGTCGACGGGCGCCATGAGCGTCTCGGGCACGAAGCGCCCGCCGTACTCGCCGAAATATCCGCGGCTGTCTGGATCGCGCCGGCCGAACACCGGTCCCGGCGTCTCGAGTCTTGTCGTCACAGGCCCTCCGCACGCACCCGCGCCAGCACGTCGAACAACTGGCGCATCCGTGCCGCATTCTTCACGCCGGGTGCGTCTTCGACACCCGACGACACATCAATCGCCCACGGACGCACCTGACGAATCGCGTCCGTCACGTTGTCCGCACTCAGTCCACCCGCGAGCACGATCGGCCGCTGCGCCGCGACCCGCGCCGCACGGCTCCAGTCGGCCAGCCGTCCCGTGCCGCCGCGGCGATCGCGATCGGCGGCGTCGACGAGTGGCGTCACCTCTGCCGGCAAATCGATGACGCGCTGAACCGCCGCGTCGTCGTCGAGCGGAAGGCCTTTGATCAGGCGCGCGCTGATTCCGGCATATTGCGCGACGTCCTCGTCGCCGTGCAGCTGCACCGCGTCGAGCCCCGCTTCGGCCGCGGTCGCGGCCACTTCGTCCGGCGGCGCGTTGACGAAGACGCCGACGCGCGTCACGAATCCGGGCAGCGATCGGCCGATCGCCCGCACGTTCGCGATGGTCGTCACACGCGGGCTCTTCGGCCAGAAGATGAAGCCGACCGCGTCGGCGCCGAGCTCAACGGCTAGCGCCGCGTCTTCGGCCTGCGTGAGCCCGCAAATCTTCACTCTCATTGCGCCCGTTCCTCCGCCGCCGCCCGCAGCGCGCCCATCGCCGCGCCGGGATCGTCGACCGTCATGAATCGCTCGCCAATCAAGAACGCGTCGTACCGGACGTCCGCCAACCGCCGCAGATCATCCGGCGTCTTCAATCCGCTTTCGGCGACCGCGAGGATGGAGCGATCTTCTTTCGAACTTCGAACTTCGAACTTCGAACTTGACCCTGCTCTTCCCGGGATTTCCCTTCCCAACTCATCCAACGTCGCCGTGCTGACCGCGAGCGTCCGCAAATTACGGCTGTTGACGCCGATGACGTCGGCGCCCGACGTGATCGCGCGATCGAGCTCGTCGCGATCGTGCACTTCGACCAGCGCGGCCAGACCCAGCATCGCCGCCAGCTCGCGCAATCGCACCAGCGACGCGTCGTCGACCGCGGCGACGATGAGCAGTACCGCGTCGGCACCTGCGGCGGCGGCTTCGATGACCTGATAGTCGGTGACGATGAAGTCCTTGCGCAGCAGCGGCGTCGCGACAGCGTCGCGCACGCGCCGGAGATGATCGAGGTCGCCGTCGAAGAACGTGGGCTCGGTGAGCACGGAGATCGCCGCGGCGCCGTTGACCTCGTAGCCGCGCGCGATCGCGACCGGATCGTAGTTGGCGCGGAGCACGCCGCGCGACGGCGAGCGCCGTTTGCACTCGGCGATGATGCGGATGCCCGGCGCGGCCAGCGACGCGCGAAATCCGGCACCGTTCGGCCGTCGCCTCGCAGCGTCGCGCTCCATCTCGGCTCGGCTGACGCGCGCCTCCCGCTCGTCGGCCGATTTGCGCGCCGCCGCGACGACGGTGTTCAACAGATCGCTGCTCATCGCGCGCAGATCCTCCGCAGCTGATCGAGCGCAATCCGCGCGCGGCCGCTGTCGAGGCTGGCGGCCGCGCCGACGATGCCGTCCTGCAGCGTGTCGGCGACGCCAGCGACGAGCAGCGCGGCGCCCGCGTTGAGCAGCACGATGTCGCGCCGCGGTCCCAGCTCGCCGTCGAGCAGGCGCCCGACCATCGCCGCGTTCTCGACTGCGGTCCCGCCCGCGAGATCGCTCAACGTCGCACGCGCCAATCCAACGTCGGCCGGATGCAGATAGAACGTATTGACCGTCCCACCGCGCAGCTCCGAGATCTTCGTATGCCCCAGCGTCGACAGCTCGTCGAGCCCGCCCGCGCCGTGCACGACCCACGCGCGTTCGGCCCCCAGCTCGCCGAGCGTGCGCGCGACGAGCTCGGTGTGCTCGGGCCGCGACACGCCGACGACCTGCCGCCGCGCACCGGCGGGATTCGTCAGCGGCCCCAGCAGATTGAATGCCGTGCGCACGCCGAGCTCGCGACGCGTCGGTCCCGCGTGCTTCATCGACGGATGCCAGTGCGGCGCGAAGAAGAACGCAAGGCTCGCCTCGCGCAGCGCTTCCAGCACGCGCGCGGGCTCGGCCTCGAGATGCACGCCGAGCGATTCGAAGACGTCGGCGCTGCCCGATCGGCTCGAGATCGCGCGATTGCCGTGCTTCGCGACGCGCACGCCGGCGCCGGCCACGACGATCGCCGCCGCGGTCGAGACGTTGAACGTGTGCGTGCCATCGCCGCCCGTACCGCACGTGTCGAAGACGTCCGTCAGCTCTTCGTCGATGCGGACCGCACGCGAGCGCATCGCGCGCGCGAAGCCCGCGAGCTCCGACGGCCGCTCACCTTTCAACGCGAGCGCCATCAGCAGCCCGGCAATCTGGCTCGGCAGCGCCTGACCGTCCATGATCAGGCCCATCACCTCGAACGCCTGATCGGCCGTCAGATCCTCGTGCCGCCGGAGCTGTTCGAGCAGCGCTGGGAACATCACCGCACCTCGAGAAAGTTCCGCAGAATCTGATGACCGACCGTCGTCAGCACCGACTCCGGATGGAACTGCACGCCGAACGTCGGATGCTGCTCGTGCCGCACGCCCATGATGATGCCGTCGTCTTCGACGGTCGCCGTCACGCTGAAGCCCGTCGGCACCGCGTCTTTGGCGATCACGAGCGAATGGTACCGGCCAGCGTCGAACGGCACGGGCACGCCCGCAAACAGATGCGTGCCGTCGTGGACGACACGCGAGATCTTGCCGTGCATTGGCGCAGGCGCGCGATCGACGCGGCCGCCGAACGCGACAGCGAGCGCCTGATGGCCGAGGCACACGCCAAGCACCGGCAGCCGCCCCGAGAAACGCCGCAGCGCGTCGACCGTGACGCCGGCGGTCTCCGGTCGTCCAGGCCCGGGCGAGATGACGAGCCGATCGGGCAGCGCGCGCTCGATCTCGTCGACCGTGATCGCGTCGTTGCGCACGACCCTCACCTCCGCGCCGAGCTCACCGAGCCGGTGCGCCAGGTTCCACGTGAACGAGTCGTAGTTATCGATCAACAGGACCATGATCAAATCCCCTCGTTCGCCATTTCCAGCGCTTGAATCAGCGCGCGCGATTTGTCGCGCGTCTCCTGATATTCCGCCGACGGCACCGAGTCGGCGACGATGCCGGCGCCGGCCTGCGCTTCGGCGCGGCCGTCGCGCATCGTGATCGTGCGAATCGCGATGCAGAAATCCAGATTGCCCGCGAAGTCGAGATAGCCGACCGCGCCGCCGTAGAGGCCGCGCCGCGTCGGCTCGAGTGCGCCGACGATCTGCATCGCGCGAATCTTCGGCGCACCGGTCAGCGTGCCGGCCGGGAACGTCGCGACGAGCGCATCGAGCCGATCGCGGCCCTCCGCCAATCGCCCTTCGACACGCGAGACGATGTGCATGACGTGCGAGTAGCGCTCGATGGCCATGTACTGCGGCACGCGCACGCTGCCGACGGTCGCGACGCGGCCGATGTCGTTGCGTCCGAGGTCGACGAGCATCACGTGCTCGGCGCGCTCCTTCTCGTTCTCGATGAGCTCGTCGGCCAGCTGCCGGTCCGCCGCCTCGGTCGCGCCGCGCGGCCGCGTGCCCGCAATCGGCCGCGTCTCGAGGCGATCGCCCTCCGCGCGCACGAGCATCTCCGGCGACGCGCCGACGATCGTGTCGCGTCCGAGCCGGATGAAATACATGTAGGGCGATGGGTTGATGTGCCGCAGCGCGCGATAGACGTCGAACGGCGACGCCGTCGTGTCCGTCTCGAAGCGCTGCGAGAGCACCGCCTGATAGATCTCGCCGGCGGCGATGTCCTCCTGGATCTTGCGGACGCCTTCCTCGAACTGCTCGCGCGTCTGGTTCGCGCGAATCTCGAGCGGCGGCGCCGCGGCGCGCTTCGGCCGCGACAGCGTGCGCTCGAGCTCGCGCTCGAGGAACTCGATCTTCGCGCACGCAAAGTCGTAGAGCGTGCGCAGGTCCTCGCCGGGATGCACGCGCGCGTTGGCAATCGCGAGGATGCGGTGCTTCGCGTGATCGAACGCGAGAATCGTGTCGAAGACCATGAACACGGCCTGATCGCGATCGGCGCGCGGCTTGTGCAGCTTGACGGCCGGCTCGAACCACTCCGCCGCGTCGTAGTCGAAGTAGCCGACGGCGCCGCCGGTGAAGCGCGGCAGGCCCGGCACGATCGGCGACTGGAACTCCGCCATCAGCTCGCGCAGCACGCCGAGAAACGGCTCGTGGCGCTCGGTCCGCGCGCCCGCCTGCTCGATCGTCGTGTGACCGTTACGGCCGCGCGCGACGAGGAACGGGTCCTTGCCAAGAAACGAGTAGCGGCCGACCTGCTCGCCGCCTTCGACGCTCTCCAGCAGGAACGCGTAGTCGGAGTGCTCCGCGATCTTGAGGAAGGCCGACACCGGCGTCAGCAGGTCCGCCATGATCTCGCGGCAGACCGGCACGAACGTGCCCTGTCCCGCGAGCTCCACGAATTGTTCGAACGTCGTCTGCGTCATGACTGCCTCGTCACGTCGGCCACGAATGCGCGCGCGGCCGTCATCATCACTGCGGGATCGGCACGACGGCCGGTCCACCACTCGAACTGCAGGCACGCCTGGCCGACCAGCATCTCGAGCCCGCCGATCGTCTCCGCGCCTGCCTCCCGTGCCCATCGCAGCAGCGTCGTCTCGGCCGGGTTGTAGATGAGGTCGTAGACCATCCGGCCCTGAATCGCCGCGCGATCGAGCGGCGACTCGTCGACATGCGGCCACGTGCCGACCGGCGTCGTGTTGACGAGCAGATCCCAGCCCGTTGCCGGCGGCCAAGCCGATGCGGCGACGCCGATCTCGGCCGCGACCGCGCTCGCACGATCGTCGCGCCGCGCCGCAATCTCCACCTGCGCGCCGCGCGATGCGAATGCCCACGCGGCCATGCGTCCCGCACCGCCCGCACCGAGCACGACGACGCGGCGGCCGCGAAGATCGAAGCGGCGCCGATCCAGCGGATCGAGCATGCCGGCGACGTCGAAGTTGCGGCCTTCCCAACCGTCCGCCGTGCGCTTCAGCGTGTTGAGCGCGCCGATCGCGCGTGCGAGATCGTCGACCGCCGGCACGCGCGCAAAGATCGATTCTTTCAGCGGCGCCGTCACGCTCGCGCCCTGCACGCCGAAGGCTGCAGCGGCCGACAGCACATCGTCGGCGTCCGCCGTCTCGAGCACGACGTAGACCGCGTCCATGCCGAGCGTCGCGAGCATCGCGTTGTGCATGGCCGGCGACGCGGAATGGCCGAGCGGCTGTCCGGTCACGGCATAGAGCGTCGTGCTCGACGACTGCTGCGGCACGCGATAGACGTCGCGCAGCGCGGCGACGGACAACTGCCCTGGCGCGTTCGTCCCGGCATACGTCCACCGCGAGCCAAAGGCCTGCGGAAAGGCGCGCGAGATCTGGCCGATTGGCCCCATCGCGATCGCGACGCGCGACTCGCCCGTCTCGCCCGCGCGCATCGCGTCGCGCAGCCGCACGACGTCGCGCAGCGATCGCGGCGTCACCGCCACCTTCACGATGCCGGGCCGCTCGGCGCGCATCGCGCGGACGCGCTCGTCGAGATCGGAAGGCGTGTCCTCGAAATCGTGATGCGAGAGCACGAGCTGACCTGCGCGCGCGGCCGGCAGCGACCGGCGATCGGCGCGCCACTCGACGTCCACGTATTCCGCGCCGCGCTCGATGGCCTGCGCCAGAATGCGCCGGCGCGCCTCTTCGCTGCCGTCGAACGCGCCGCCTTCCCACGCCGCACGGCAGGTGACGATGACGGGATGCCGGCGGCCGGCAAGGGCGGCGTCGACGTCGACGTCGCGCACGCCGTCGAGGCGCAGCTCGATCAGGTCGGCGCCGGCGGCGTCGCGGCCGGCGCGGATCTCGGCCATCGTGCGGCCGGTCACCACCTGAACGATTGCTGCGCGTGACATGAGCGATCCTCGAACAGACACAAAAAAAGCCCCTTCAGCGGTTGGCTGAAGAGGCCAGCGATACCTCGCGTCGCAGTCTCGCCTTAGCGGATGCGGACCCCTCCAACCGTCTGGCCAGACCACCACCAATACGACCAAGCGGTCGTCGCGGGCGTCCGAAGCACGGTGAAGGCAGTCATTGCGCTCGCAGGAGCGTAGCAAACCACAGGAAATCGGTCAAATCCACGCGGGCTCCGTGCGATACTTTCTGTAGGGGCCCCCAGCTCGCATGCCAAAAACCCTCGCGCTTGCTCTATCTACGGTCGCGGCGGCTACGGTTGTCCTCGCGGCTCAAGCTCCAGACCCCGGATTCCTGCCGGTCGATCAGATCCGTCCGGGCATGGTCGGCGTCGGCCGGACCGTCTTCGAAGGCGATCGCCTCGAGGAGTTCCGCGTCAACATCCTCGGCGTCCTGCGCAACGTCATGGGTCCGCAGCGGAACCTGATTCTCGCGCGGCTCGAAGGCGGACCGCTGGCCAACACCGGCGTCATCGCCGGCATGAGCGGCAGTCCCGTCTACGTCGACGGCAAGCTCGTCGGCGCCGTGTCCTACTCGCTCGGCTCGTTCCCGAAAGAACCGCTCGCCGGCATCACGCCGATCGACGAGATGACCAACGACGTCAGCGTCGCGACGCCGCGCGTCGCCGCCGCCAGCGGCATCAGCGTGTCGTGGCCCGCGCCGCCCGCCGAAGTCTTCGCCGCACTCGAGCGCGTCGCACACCGCGCGGCCGCGCCCTTCAGCGACATTCCCGGCGATCTCTCCGTCGTCGGTCCACGCTCGCTGGCAGATTTCGCTCCGGCGCTGCGTCCGATTGGCGCGGCGATGGTGCTCGGCGGCTTCGACGCCGCGCTCGACGGCAATCTGCGCGAGGCGTTGGCGCCGACGGGCTCCACCGTGCGGACGGAAGCCATCGATCCGACCGCGCCGGCAGCCGGCACGAAGGCGCTGCGGCCCGGTGATCCGATCGGCATGGCGCTGATGCACGGCGACATGGAGATGGGCGCGACCGGCACGGTCACGCACGTCGACGGCGATCGCGTCTATGCATTCGGCCATCCGTTCCTCAGCCTCGGTCCCGTGTCGCTCGCGATGACGCAGGCGCACGTCTACACCGTGCTGCCGAGCCTCGACAGCTCGATGAAGATCGCGAGCCTCGGCTCGGTGATTGGCACCGTCACGCAGGATCGCGCGACGGCCGTCGGCGGGACGCTCGGTGCCGCGCCGCGCGAGCTCGAAGTCCATCTGTTGCTCTCGTCGCCGCGCGCGCCCGATCGCCGCTTCACCTTCTACGTCGCGCACGATCCCACGCTGACGCCGCTCTTCACGTACGTCGCGATCCTGAACGCGCTGACCTCATATCAACGCCAGGCCGGCGCGCTGTCGGTCGCGGCCAAGGGCACGGTCGACTTCGGCCGCGACGGTCAGGTCACGATCGACGACGTCTTCTCCGGCGATTCCGCGACGACGGCCGCGGCCAGCGCGGTGGCCACGCCGATCGGAGCGATCGTCGCCAACGAGTTCAAGACGGCCATGCC
>DASZVJ010000072.1:0-9813 GCA_035547155.1 Vicinamibacterales bacterium | reverse complement strand
GCGGAGCCGTCGATCCACTGATCGTCCTGGAAGCGTCGAAAGGCGTCTGCGAAACGCTGCACGGCGATGCCGCCGTCGGTGCGCAGCATTTCGAGCGCGCGTTGACCGCGTGCCGCTCGGTCGGCCATCGCTACCACGAGCGCTGGCTCGAAGCGACGCGCGAACGGTTGCGCGCTCGGGCCCACGCACGCACGACGGTCCCCCCGCGCGCCGTCAACACGACAGACGCCGCCCTGATCCTCACCGATGTCGCGACCATCCTCGGTGCCGGGCACTCCGTCGACCTCATGGCGCTCCGCACGGTCTCCCTGCTCGACGGCACGCCGCTCCGCTCGCGCGTCCGCGTCGACAGCGAGTCGGACTGCGAGTACCAGGCGACGCCGTCAGCCGTGCTGGAACCCGTGCCGGACGGCTCGTTCTGCCTGCAACTGCGAGGCTCCGATCGGCAGATCACGATCGCCGTCAGCGGCACGCAATCGATCGAGGAGATGTCGCTGCTCAAGAGCGTCGCGGACATCGTCCAAATCGCCGTCACGCGCACGGCCGATACCGAGCAGGAAGACGACGAACAGAATCTCTGGCCGAGCGCGAACGCCGAGACGGACACGGACGTCGTCTTCCGATCGCCGCGCATGATCGAGCTGCGCAACATCGCGCTGCGGCTTGCGGACACCGACCTGCCCGTGCTGATCACCGGCGAGACCGGCACGGGCAAGGAGATCTTCGCCCGCCTGATTCACGAGCACAGCAAGTACCGCCGCGGGTCGTTCGTGCCATTCAACTGCTCCGCGGCGCCGCGCGACCTCGTGGAGAGCCAGCTCTTCGGCCATCGCCGCGGTGCCTTCACCGGCGCCGGCGAGACATTTCCTGGCGTGATCAGATCTGCGGAACGCGGCACGTTGTTTCTCGACGAAGTCGGCGACCTCGACACGGCCGTCCAGCCGAAGCTGCTGCGCTTTCTCGAGAACGGCGAGATCCAGCCACTCGGCGAAGCGCGTGCGCAGCAGGTGCGCGTGCGTCTCGTCGCGGCGACGAACGCGAACCTCGACGAAGCGATGAGCGCGGGACGGTTCCGCCGCGATCTGTTCTACCGTCTCGGCGTCGCGCAGATCGCGTTGCCGCCGTTGCGGGAGCGAAAGGACGAGATTCCCGCCCTGGCGTCGTCGCTCGTCGCCAAGTTCGCACGCGAGTACGGCCGCGCGCGCCTGACGATTGGCGACGACTTCGTCGCAGCGCTGCTGCTCTACAACTGGCCGGGCAACATTCGCGAGCTCGTCAACGAAGTTCGACGCGCGGTGGCCATGGCCGCCGACGGCGACATGCTCACTGCAGGTCTGCTGACGCCGGCGGTCGTCGCGCAGTGGAACGCGCGTCCTATCGTCGGCAGCCCGGCGCCAGCCGAAGGCGTCCACGTGCGCCTGGATCAGCCGCTGGCGCGCGCCGTCGACGCGCTCGAGCAGCACTTCATCGAGCACGCGCTGCAACGGACGGGCGGACGCGTCTCGGAAGCGGCGAATCTGTTGGGGCTTTCGCGGAAGGGACTGTTTCTCAAGCGCCGGCGGCGCGGCCTCGTGCCGGTGGCCGAGGCCGCCGCCGATCGCTAGCGAAAGTCGTGCTACGGTGCCGCGATGTCGAGTGCCTGATCCAGCTTGATGCGCAGGATCGTGCCGGCCGGCAGCGACACGTCCGTGCCGTCCGACGCCGCCATCGTGCCGCCACCACCGACGAGCACGCCCAGCAGCGCGCCCTTGCCGCCGCCGATGATGCCGCCGATGATCGCGCCGACCGCCGCGCCCGCGCCAATCTTCATCGTGTCGTCGCCGAGCTTGCCGTCGAACGCGCGCGTCACCGACGCGCGCAGCCGGTAGGATCGGTTCCCAATCCGCAGCTCATCGAACGAGAGCGTCAGGTTCGCACGCCGGTCGACCTTGCCCGCGGCCTTGACCGAGCTCACGAAGCCGCGCACGGTCGAGCCGGCCGGCACAATCACCGTCGTGCCCGACGCATAGTCGAGCACCGTCGCCGCCTCGAAGCGCTGCTCCGGCTGCGCCGTGCCGGAATCGAGCGACGTCTGCAAGCGGACGTCGAACTCGGTGCCCACGGGCACCGTGCCGGCGCCAGGCGCGGCCTTCATCGGATCGTCGTTGACGACCGGCTGCGCGGAAACCTTCTCGCCCTGAGCCTTCACGCGCAGCGTCTCGAGCTTGTCGCGCAGCGACGCATATTCGTCGCGCGTGACGCTGCCCTCGCGGCGCATCTTCACTTTGAGATAGGTAATGTCGTCCTTGAGATCGGCCAGCGAGGCCGACACGTCACGAGCCAACGTCGCGTCAGTCGTCTTCAACGCGTCGGCTTGCTTCTCGATATCTGCGGCGGTGGATTCCAGGCGCGTCAGGTCCGACGCGGTCACCGGCGCCTGCATCCAGGCCACCGAGACGAGCGCCATCGCCACGCACAACCCGACGATTCCCGCGGATCGCATCATTCGCATCACGTTGCTCCCCTGCCGGCTATCTTACCGCCACGACCCGTCGTGGGCGCCCTCGTTTTCTCGCGTTTCCGGCGTCCATGGCATCATTATCGGGATGTCCTTTCCCCTGCGCCTGCACCGGACGGTGCCTGTCATGGTCGGCCGCGTCCAGGTCGGCGGCGGCGCCCCCGTCGTCGTCCAGAGCATGACGATGACGGACACGGCCGACGCCGCGGCAACGGCCCAGCAGTGCGTCGAATTGGCCGAGGCCGGATCCGAGATGGTGCGCGTCACGGTGAATACACCGGATGCCGCGGCCGCCGTTCCAGAGATCAAGCAGCGGATGCTCGACGCCGGCTGCACCGCACCGCTCATCGGGGACTTTCACTACAACGGCCATCTGCTGCTCACGCGCTCTCCCGCAGCCGCGCAGGCGCTCGACAAGTACCGCATCAATCCAGGCAACGTCGGCACGGGACGCCGGCGCGACGAGCAGTTCACGACGATCTGTCAGGTCGCGCGCGATCACGGCAAGCCGGTGCGCATCGGCGTCAACGGCGGATCGTTGAATCAGGAGCTCGTGCTCGCGCACATGCAGGCGAACACGGATCGGAACCTGGGTAAGACGTCAGAAGAGATCATCAACACCTGCATGGTGATCTCCGCGCTCGAATCGACGGAGCTCGCGCTCGACGCCGGCCTGACGAAAAATCAGATCATCATTTCGTGCAAGCTCTCGCGGCCGCGCGATCTCGTGACGGTCTACCGCGATCTCGCGAAGCAGACGGATCAGCCGCTGCACCTCGGGTTGACCGAAGCCGGCATGGGCATCAAGGGCCTGGTCTGGTCCGCGTCCGCGCTGTCGATTCTGCTCACCGAGGGCATCGGCGACACGATCCGCGTCTCGCTCACACCGCGTCCTGGCGGCGATCGCCGCGAGGAAGTCTACGCGGCGTGCGAGATCCTGCAGGCGCTCGGTCTGCGCTCGTTCTCGCCGTCGATCACCGCGTGCCCCGGCTGCGGACGCACGACGTCGACGACGTTCCAGGAGCTGGCGGAACGGGTCCAGAGCTACGTGCGATCGATGATGCCGATCTGGAAGGAGACGCGGCCGGGCGTCGAAGCGATGACCGTCGCCGTCATGGGCTGCGTCGTCAACGGTCCCGGCGAATCGAAGGCCGCGAACATCGGCATCTCGCTGCCCGGCACGGGCGAGTCGCCGAACTGCCCCGTCTTCATCGACGGCGAGCACGCGACGACGCTGCGGGGCACGTACGACGAGCTGGCCGCCGCGTTCCAGACGCTGATCGACGACTACGTCGAGCGCAAGTATCCGCAGCCCGTCGCCACGTCGTAACGCGCGTCAGTGCACAGCCGGCGCCGCAGGCGCGGCTGCATCCCATCCAATCGGCTGTCCTTTGATCTGCTCGTCGAGCCACGTCTTCAACGGCGCGAAGTAGTCGAGGATCGCGGACGCGTCCATCTGCCGTGATCCGGTCAGCGCTTCCAGTGCGTCCGGCCACGGTTTTGACTGCCCCATCTGCAGCATTGCGTTCAGCCGTCGGCCGGCTTCGGCATTGCCGTAGATCGAGCAGCGGTGCAGCGGCGTCGTGCAGCCGGCGATCTTCGACAGCTCGCGATGAAACTGGAACTGCAGGATCGCCGCGAGGAAATAGCGCGTGTAGGAGTAGTTCGCCGGCACGTGATACTTCGCGCCTGGATCGAAGAACTGCTCGCCGCGCGACGACGGCGGTTGCACGCCTTGATACTTCAGCCGCAGGTCCCACCACGCCTTGTTGTAGTCGGCCGGCGCGATCGTGCCGGCGAAGACGTTCCATCGCCACTGGTCGATGAGCAGACCGAACGGCAGGAACGCGATCTTCTCGAGCGCCTTCGACATCAGCAGGCCGATGTCGCGCGACGCATCGGGCGCGCGATCGAGCAGGCCGATCTTGACGAGATACTCCGGCGTCACGGACAGCGCGATCGTGTCGCCAATCGCTTCGTGGAACGCCTGGTTCGCGGCATCGCGGAAGATCGTGGGCTGATCCTGGTACGCGCGCTGATAGAAGTTGTGGCCGAGCTCGTGATGGATCGTCAGGAAATCCTCGGCCGTCGGCTCCATGCACATCTTGATGCGCAGGTCGTCGGCCGCATCGACGTCCCACGCGCTCGCGTGGCAGACGACGTCGCGGTCGGCCGGCTTGGTGAAGAGCGACCGTTCCCAGAACGTCTGCGGCAGCGGGGCGAAGCCGAGCGACGTGTAGAACCGCTCACCGATGCGCACCATGTCGATCGGCGACGTCTTACGCCGCTGCAGGATGTCGGTGAGCGAATAGCCCGTGCCGACGCCACCCGGCGACACGAGGTCGTAGATGTTCGACCAGTCCTGCGCCCAGATGTTGCCGAGCAGGTGCGCGGGAATCGGACCCGCAGCCGGCACGACGTCGCCGTACTTCTGCCGCAGCTTCATCCGCACGTACGCATGCAGGGAGAGATACAGCGGCCGGACCTGCGCCCACAACCGGTCGACTTCCTGCGTGAACGCGTCGGCGGGCATGTCGTACTTCATCCGCCACATCGCCCCGGTGTCGGCGAAGCCGAGCTCCTTGGCGCCGACGTTCGCCAGCTCGACGAAGCGCTGATAATCGCGGCGCATCGGCGCGCCGACGCCGTGCCAGCCTTCCCATGCCGCGCGCAGCCTCTTCTCGTCGCGTGACGTCGCCATCAGCGACGTGATCTGGTTGATGTCGAGGCACGACGCGGGCGTCGCCGGATCGGGACACCATTTGCCTCGGCCGTAGGCCGCCTCGAGCGATGTCGAGAGCTTCGTCAGCTCGGCCGCCTGCGCCGGATCCGCCGGCGTCACGAGCTCGAGCGACAGCTTGAGGAGATCCATCTGCCGCCGCTGATCCGGCGGCAGCGCGACGGCGTCGTACTTCGCAGCCTCGACGGCGTCGTGCGCCACCGCCTCGATGTACGTCCGCTCGGCGCGTGCGTTCATCGCCTCGGTATCCGGCGTGATGTACGTCGAATACACCCAGTCCGCCTGGTTGGACTCGACGCTGAGCTGCAGCAAACGCTCGTTGACGTCGTGCAGGAACTTCGCCGCGTCCGCGGCCGTCGGCGCAGGCGGCGTCCGGCGGCCGCAGGCCGACGCGGCCACCAGCACGAAGCCCACGGCCCATCGCTGCCATCCCCTGTTCATGCGCCCTCCCGGCATCGGCTGCCGCTGACGCCCGTCAGATTACACGACCGTCACGCCGTGAAGAAGTGCGCAGCCGACCGTACAATACTGGCCTTCGTGCTTGTTTGGAGGTCCCGATGAAACGCATTCCCTTCTGGTCGGCCGCCGCGCTCTGTGCCGTGCTGGCCGTGCCCGTGCTGCGCGCCGACGTCAAGACGCGCGAGAAGACGACGTTCGCCCTGGAAGGCGTGATGGGCGGTCTGATGAAACGGTTCGGCGGCAAGGTCGCGAACGAGGGCCTGACGTCGACCATCGCGGTCAAAGGCAATCGCATGTCGTCCATCAACGATCTCAACGGCGAGATCGTCGATCTGAGCGAACAGAAGCTCTACCGTCTCGACGTCAAGAAGAAGGAGTACACGGTCAAGACGTTCGCCGAGCTCCGTGCCGAGTTCGAAAAGGCCAAGGCTGACGCGGAGAAGGAAGCCAAGAACGCCAAGCCCGAGGAGAAGCCGAAGGCGGCCGAAGAACCGGCGACGCAGATGACGTACGACATCGACGTGAAGAAGACCGGCGAGAAGAAGACCATCGCCGGCTACAACGCCGAAGAAGCCATCGTCACCGTCACGGCGCACGAGAAAGGCAAGCCGATCGAGGAGAGCGGCGGCTTCGTGCTGACGAACGACACGTGGCTTGCGCCGAAGATTGCCGCGCTCGACGAGCGGATGGAGTTCGAGCTGAAGTTCGTGCGCGCGGTCTACGGCGAGCAGTTCGCCGCCGACATGCAGCAGATGGCCTCGGTCCTGGCCATGTATCCCGCCTACAAGACCATGGCGTCGCAGATGCAGACGCAAGGTGGCAAGCTCCAGGGCACGCCGCTCTCCACGACCATGGTGTTCGAGGCCGTGAAGAGCGCCGAGGAGATGAAGGACTCCGGCTCTGACTCGTCGAGCGGCGGCGGCCTCGGCGGCATGTTCGCCAAGAAGCTGATGTCCGGCAAGAACAAGCCGCAGCAGCGGGCGAAGGTCTTCACGACGACGCACGACCTGCTCTCGGTCGACACGTCGGTCTCCGCGGAAGACCTCGCGATTCCCGCCGGCTACAAGGAGAAGAAATAGCTAGTCCTTGCGTTCGATCGTGACCTTGTTCATGACGACCGGCGTCACGGGGCGATCCTGGGCGCCGGTCTTCACTTTGCCGATCTTCTCGACGACGTCGAGGCCGTCGACGACGACGCCGAACACGGAGTGGCGGCGATCGAGATGTGGCGTCGGACCGAGCGTGATGAAGAACTGACTGCCGTTGGTGTTCGGCCCGGCGTTCGCCATCGACAGGATGCCCACGCGATCGTGGCGCAGGTCCGGGTGGAACTCGTCCTCGAACTGATAGCCCGGCCCGCCGTAACCCTGCCCGAGCGGATCGCCGCCCTGAATCACGAACCCGTCGATCACGCGGTGGAAGATGATGCCGTCGTAGAACGGCTTGGTGCTCTTCTCACCGGTCTTCGGATGCTTCCATTCCTTCGAGCCTTCGGCGAGGCCCGCGAAGTTCGCCACGGTCTTCGGCGTCTTGCTCTCGAACAGCTCGGCGGTGAAGTTTCCCAGTGTCGTCTCGAAATGCGCGTAAACAGCCATGCGCTCATTGTATGGGAGGGCGCTCGTGCGCACCACTGGACGATGACTCGGGCGCCGCGTCCTCGGCCGCACGCGCATCCAGATAGGCCTTGAGCGTGGCGATCTGATCCGCGAAGGACGGCTCGAGCGCCGCGATGTCGAGGAGCTCGCGCACGTGATCGATCGTGCCGCCGCTCGCGAACGCGGCCGCGCCGTTCAGCGCCGACGCGCGGCGTTGACGCTCGTCTTCGACGATCGCGGCTTTGAACGCGGCGATCTGGCTCGCGCGGAAGTCGGCGTCCAGCTCGGTGTGCGCTTCCATCGACGCGAGCCCCGCGCGATCTTCGCGCACGTTCGCCGCGAAGCAGACGACATCACGGTTGAACGCCTCGCCGGCCTCGGTCCACGCCTCGCGCTTCACGTGCACGAGCCCTTGGTACCAGGCGGCGGTGCAGTTGCGTTCCTTCGACAGCGCCCACGCGAGCGCGAGATCCTCGAGCGCGGGTGGAAAATCCCCCTGCTCGTACTCGATCACGCCGGCGAGCGTCAGGTTCTCCTGCGTCCGGCCGCGACGTTTGGACTCGTCGATGTCGGCCCGCGCGCGATCGAGGTGCTGCTGGACGCGTTCGTTGTGGGCGCGCCAGTAGTACGCCTCGAGCTGCTTCGTCGACTGCCAGCCGATCAGCTGCGTCGCGGCTTCGATCGCCTCGTCCGATCGGCCAAGCACCGAGAGACACGTCGTCCGCCCAAGCTGCGCGCTCTCGTGGCGCGTCTGCAACGCCAGGGTCTCGTTGTAGTACGGAAGCGCATCGCGGCAGCTGCCGGCGGAGTGCGTGATGACCGCCATGGCGTAGGTCACGGCCGGCGACTGCGGAAACACGGCGTACGCCGCCTTCGCGAGCGTACGCTTCTCGCCGGTCGGACCGTTCCCCTGTGGTGCGTTGAGCGCGACGAAGAACGCGGCCTCGGCGAGGTCCGGGTGTAGCTCGTACAGCGCCCGCAGTGCATCAAGACCTTTGGCGCCGATGCACGTCGCACGACGATACGCGAGCAGCGGCGGATCGTCGTCCGGCGGCGGTGTCTCCGTCGTCGAGGTTGGCGCGTCGCTCGCGCGATAGATCGGATTGCACCGGATCGACAGCGCAAGATAGTCGCGCACCGGTGCGAACAACGGCGTCTGCGCCAGCCATCGCAGATCATCGTCGGCGGTCGCTCCCTCGTCACGATGCGCTTTGATGAAGTCGACATAGCCGGCGTCAGACAGTCCTGTCGCGAACGGCAGCAGCGACGAGAGGCGTTCGAGGATGCGCGGCACGTCGTACTCGGCGGGCAGACCCGCGCCGTCGGCGTTCAGCCGGGCCATCGACTTCGTCGTGTCGATCGTCAGCTCCTGCTCGCGGAGCACGATCAGCAGATCCGCCTCGAATTGCCGCGTCGCAGCCAGCGCCGCCGCGGGGCCAGTCAGCAGGCCCGCGTAGATGTCGCGCGCCTCGATCAGGCACGCATAGCAGCCCGCCAGCAGACGGTCATCGGCACGCGCGAGGTCCGCGATCGCGAGCGCGCGAAGGTCGACGCGCGGCTGCTGCGGCCCGCAACCCGCCAGCATCGCGCACGCAATCGCCGCGACCCAGACTCGACGCATGGGCCGTTAGACACCGGCGAGTGGGAAATGGCTTGGGACGTGGGGCCCGCGTAGGGGCCGCCCTTGTGGCGGCCCGCACAGGTCCCAAGCCTCACGCCTTCTGCTCCACTTGACATCCCAGTAATTCCAGTCCATCCTCCTCGACGGAGGCTTTACTAGCATGGCAAGTGAACACGGCCGCAAGGTCGAGCTGCTGCAGGGCACGCTGGATCTCATCGTCCTGCAGGCGTTGTCGACGATGGGGCCGCAGCATGCGTATGGGCTGGCGGCGCGGTTGGAACAGGTCGCAGAGCATCCGCTGATGCTCAACCAGGGCACGCTCTATCCCGCGCTGGTCCGGCTCGAACAGAAGGGCTGGATCAAGGGCGCCTGGCAGAAGACGGAGAACAACCGCGACGCGAAGTACTACGCGATCACCAAGGCCGGGCAGAAGTCGATCGCGAAGCAGTCCGAGCGCTGGTACCGGCTCGCCGGGCTCGTCGACAAGCTGTTCCTCAAGGAGTCCTGACGTGGCGCGCCTGCGGCGACTCTGGCTTCGACTCGTGCATGCATTTCGACCGTCGCGCGGCGACGCGGATGTCGCGCGTGAAGTCGCGTCACATCTGGCGCTGCTCGAAGACGAATACCGGCGCCGCGGGATGTCGCCGGAGGACGCGCACACCGAAGCGCGCAAGGCGCTCGGCGGCGTCGAGCAGGTCAAAGTCGCCCATCGTGACGCGCGCGGGTTCCGTTGGCTCGACGAGCTGCGCGTCGACGTGCGGTACGCGATCCGTCGTCTCCGCCATCGTCCTGGCGCGAGCGCGCTTGCGGTGTTGATGCTGGCGCTCGCCGTCGGGTTGTCGACCGCGATGTTCACGCTCGTCGACAAGCTGCTCGTGCGGCCCGTGCCGTTTCCGCATCC
>DASZVJ010000071.1:0-15583 GCA_035547155.1 Vicinamibacterales bacterium | reverse complement strand
GCGCTCGTCGCGGACGTCATCGGGACACGCGCGTCGTACACCTCGGTCATGGGCATGCACATCCTCGCTGGACGCACGTTCGATCCCGTTCGCGACGACGGCCGGCAGGAGGCGCTCATCGACCGTCATGTCGCCGAGTACTTCTTCCCGAACGCCAATCCGATCGGCGCGACGATCACATGGCCCGACACTCGGGTTTCGACGACGTTCGCGGATGCGCCCTCCAATGGCTTGACGATCGTCGGCGTCGTGGATCAGGCGCGGCTGAACGACGTGTACCGGGACGGACGCCCGCAGCTTTACATCCGCACCGAGGACTGGGGCTTTCGGCCGCTGTCGTTCGTCGTGCGTACGGTGCGCGATCCGGAAGCCATCATCCCCGAAGCGCAAGCGGCGCTGCGGCGCGTGGAGCCGCGCGTCGCGCTGGGCGACGCGAAGACGATGACGCAGATCGTCGACGACACGCTTCGGCAGCCGCGCACGAGCGCCGTCGTGATCACCGCGTTCGCGCTCGGCGCGCTGTTGCTGGCGACGATGGGCCTGTTCGGGATCATCTCCAACTCGGTCACCCGCCGCCGTCACGAGATGGCCGTGAGACTGGCGCTCGGTGCGGATCACCGCCGCATCCTGCGTCTGGTGCTCGGCGAAGGCGCGATGCTCGTCGGCATTGGCATGCTGATCGGCGTCCCAGGGATCTACGCCGTGAGCCGGCTCATCCGCAGCGCGCTCGTCGGCATCTCGCCGTCGGACCCGCTCGCACTCGCGATCGTCACGGTCGTTCTGGCCGGCGTGACGATGGCCGCCTGCTACATGCCCGCGCGCCGCGTGCTCAGCATCGATCCGGCCCAGTCGCTGCGGGACGAGTAAACGCGTCGCCGGCGAAACCCGGCTCAGTCGCGTGCGAACGCTGCGACCGCTTCCTTCTCGAGATCGAGATAGGACTCGCCGCTGACGTCGATCGCCACGCCGAGGATCGTGCCGCCCTTGAACGTCCCCGGCGTCTTGTATTCCTGGCTCACGTTGTCGCCGCTGTCGCGGCCGACGCAGAGGCCGTCACCCGACAGCGTGAACTTGCCCACCTGCGCGCGCATCGGTCCCTGCGCGACGACCTTGTCGTTGACGAAGAGCTTCGCCGTGCCGACCGACTCGTGGTACTTGCCGGCCGACTCGCGCGTGAACTCCACGCCTAGCGCGTGCTTGCCGGGTTTGATCTCGCCAGACATGAACGTCTGCTCTGGTGAGATGCCGAGGAAGTTGTAGACGTAGTGCAGCTTCCGATCCTTGATGAACAGCACGTGCCCGCCGAAGCGCGATCCGTGCGCGAAGATGACGCCTGAGCAGCTCGCGTGCGTGATCTCGACGTCCGCGATGATCTTGTACGACCGGCCGCGCACGTTGACCGCGACGCCTTCCGGCACCGGCGCGGTGTCCGGGTAGTAAACGTAGCGTGTCCGCTTCGGCTCGGCCTGCGGACGTTCGATCGTCAGGAGATCCGTCGCGCTGCGGTCGTCGAGCGGTAGCACCTTGTTCTTCTCCGCCTCGTCGAACCAGACTTTCACGAGCGCTTTGACCTTGTCCGGGTGCTGCTTTGCCAGGTCCTTCGACTCGCTGCGATCCTCGTCAACGTGGTACAGCTCCCACACGTCCTGATCGAATTTCCCGGCGCCCGACAGGGGCGCGTGGATGGCCGAGACCTTCCATCCGTCCTGCCACAGACCGCGCGTACCGAGCATCGTGTAGTACTGCTGCTTCTTCTGTGTCTTCGCCTTCGGGCTGTCGAAGCTGTACCGCATGGACACGCCGCTCAGCGGCCACTGCTCGACGCCGCGGAACGTCTTCGGCATCTCGATGCCGCACACGTCGAGGATCGTGGGCACGATGTCGGTGGAGTGATGGTACTGGTCGCGGACCTCGCCCTTCGCCTTGATCCCCTTCGGCCACGAGATCACGAGTGGATCGCACGTCCCGCCGGAATACTGCGAGTACCGCTTGAACATCTGGAACGGCGTCGAGAAGCCGACGGCCCACCCGGTCGGATAGTGGTTGTAGGTCTCAGGTCCGCCCAGGTTGGCCAGGTACTTCAGGTTCTCCGACAACTCGTCGGGATATCCGTTGAAGAACTTGTTCTCATTGACCGAGCCGTTCGGGCTGCCCTCGCCCGACGCGCCGTTGTCGGCGCAGTAGAAGATGATCGTGTTCTCGAACTGCCCCGTCTTCTCGAGGTAGTCGACGATGCGGCCGACCTGCTCGTCGGTGTACTCCGAGAAGCCGGCGTAGACCTCCGCCATCCGTGCGAAGAGCTTCTTCTCGTCGGCGTTCAGCGTGTTCCACGGCCGCACCATGTCGGGTCCCGGAATCGTGTTGTTCGGCATGGGGTTGATCGGCGTGAGGGTTGTGCCCGCCGGGAGCACGCCCTTCTTGATCATGCGCGGCAGCACCCACTCCCGATACGCTTCGTACCCGTCGTCGAACATCCCTTCGTACTTGTCCGCGTAGGCTTTGGGGCTGTGGTGCGGCGCGTGGTTCGCGCCGGGGCAGAACCACATGAACCACGGCTTCGACGGATTCGCCGATTGCTGATCGCGCAGCATGGAGATCGCTTTGTCCGCGAGATCCTTCGAGAGGTGATAGCCGTCTTCGGGCAGATACGGCTGATCGATGAAACGGTTGTCTTCGATCAGGTCCGGATACCAGTTGTTCGTCTCGCCGCCGAGAAACCCGTAGAACCGATCGAACCCCTTCTGCAGTGGCCACTCGGATCGGCTGGCGCCCGACGCGATGTCTTCTTCCGGCACGTTGTGGTTCTTCCCCACCCAGAACGTGCTGTAGCCGTTCTCCTGCAGGACCTGGCCAATCGTCGCGCACTCCGCCGGCACGCGTCCCATCGCACCGGGGAATCCGTTCGAGCCCTCCGTGATGCAGGCGCAGCCGTTGAGGTGGTGATTGCGGCCGGTAAGGAACGTCGATCGCGTCGGCGAGCACAAGGCGGTCGTGTGCCACTGCGAGTACATCAGCCCGCCATCCGCGAGCTTCTGCAACGCCGGCATGTTGATCTTGCCGCCGTACGGCGACCACGCGGCCAACCCCGTGTCGTCATACAGGACGATGAGGACGTTCGGCGCGCCCTTCGGCGCCCGTTTCAACTCGTATGGCGTCCAGTCGGCTTTCGACTCCCGCACATCCAGCTTGATGACGCCCTTGAACTCCGGCTTGGCCATGATCGCGTCTCCGTCGAATGACACGCGCCAGGTGCGCGCGGCAGATATCCGCACTCACACCACCAAGGCACGTACCAACGCGGTACGGCTGGAGACGACGTGTTTTCGACGATGTTCGCGATGCCGCCCGCGGCACGGCGGACGAGCCGCGGTGCGTCGTGGGCGCTACGCGCGTTGCGCTCGGACGACCCGCGCGTAGTGTTCGAGACACAGCGCCGACATCGCACGAAGGCCGGGCAGGACGCCAAGAACGTGCTCGGCGACGTTCGGGCAGTCCGGCCAGTCGCACAGGTATTCGGTCAGCGTGTGTGTCTTGTCGTCGGCGTCGGTCGTACGAAGGGTCACTGGGGGCATCCCGTATTTTACGGCACCTCTCGCAGCCGTTCTCTGAGCACGGCATCCACATCGTCACGGCCAGTGGGCACCGACGCGGGATCGAAGTGCTCGCCGGCATCGAGCAGCAATCGAACAGTGGCGGCGAAGTCACCGGTCTTGCAACGCCAGCCGTGCAGCGATCCGTACACGCAGTTCTCGAGCAGCGTGCCGCCGTGGCTTCGATCGGGCGTGTTGAGCGGCGGTTGATGCGCCAGGAGCAGACGCGTCAGCGTCGCGTTGCCGAAGAACACGGCCCATCGAATCGGCTCCCAGCGATCCGACGTGACGGCGAGCGGGTCGAAGCCGAGATCGAGCATGAGCCGGACCGCGTCCGTGTCGTTGGCGTGAGCGCGGCTGCCGATGAGCGCCTGTTGCTCACGCGTCAGCGTTCCGACGATGCCGGGATGACGCGCCACGATCACGTCTGCTCGTGTGCGATCGGCGGCCGCACACGCTGCGAGCAATTGCTGCGCCGGCGACGCGTGGGTCAGCAGAAGCTCGTGCAGATCCTCGTCGCCGAGCATCACGGCAGCGTCGATCGCGGACACGTGGTGGCCGAACACCCAGCGATAGAAATCTCCGCGGCGGTCGCCGATCTCTTCACGCGTCGCCGGGCGCGATCCGTTGTGCGCGACGCGGTACTTGCCGTGCCAGATCCGATGATCGAGCGCGTCCGGATCCTCACGCAGACAGCGTTCGACGAGCGCACGATCGTGGAGTCCGATGGCGATGAAGATGTCGAACCAGGCGCCGCGATCGACGAACAGCCGGACGACGTCTGGCGCCTCGCGAATCAGATACTGCGCTGGCGTCGACTCGTGATCGACGTCGCGCGCGTCGATCTCCGCGCCGTGATCCAGCAGATACTGCGCGATCTCCACCGTGCGCGCGCAGTGGAGCGGCGTCTTGCCGTCGCCGCCTCTCGCGTGCACGAGTGAGGGATCCGCGTCGACGAGCGTGCGCAGCCTGTCGAACATGCCCAGATGCGCGGCCGCGAAGACGTCGACGACGGCGCCGCGTGCGATGAGCGGCGCGGCCTGCTCGGACGTGCAGTCCTCGAGCAGCCCGAAGCCGCCGGCCCACCATTCGCTCTTCAGATTCAGATCGGCGCCGTATTTCAGCAGCAGATCCAGCATCGGCAGATTTCTGACCGCACGCGCGACGGGCCGGCTGTTGAAGTGACTGATCGGCGCGTTGATCGCGGCGCGCACGTCTGCGTGATCGGCGAGCAGGCGGCGGACGTGCTCAACGTCCCCTTCGTCGAGCGCCGAGAGAAACTGCTCGACGGGCGTTCGCGTCAGGGACGCAATCTTCCGCGCGAGCGCGGGCCAGCTCTCGAATCCGTAGCCGCGGGCGATGACGAGTTGGGCATCGGCGAGCTTCAATGCATCGCGTGCGGGCGGCTTCGGATGAAGCGCGCGAATCCGCGCGAGCGCGCCGGCATCGCCGGCCCGTGCGGCACGCAGCAACGCCTTCGCGCGCTTCTGCTGCATCTCGAGGTTTGGACGATCGGGAAGCGTGTCGGAAAAACGGGATCGATCGGGGGCAGACGACATGACGAGACCTCCCTGAAAGGGTTGGCCCGTTGTCCGCGAAGACGGGCTGGAGGTTCGTCTGGTCAAGAGCGAAGCCACTCACGTCAGGTGGGAGCATCCCTTCCCGCGGACGGGGCGCGTCCTGCACGCGCGGCTTCAGGATACGCGATCCCGGCTTTTCCGTGTTCGATCATCGCATCGAAACGGCCAGACCATGACACGACGTGGATCACTTCGCCGCGACGCGGCGATGGTGTCTGCCCTCGCCCGATCAGCGTGGTACCGCGCCACGTGTCGCCGCGATATGTCGCCGCCAACTGCACGCGATCGCTCATGAGGCGGCGCACAACGGACAGGAGCTCTGCGCGGCTGTCGATCGGATACGACATGTGCGGCGGTGCGAAGCGGATCCAGAGGTCGCCGCGCCACGTGCCGACGACCAACGCGCCGGCGCGCGATCCCTTCGGCGCGCGGATGACGACTTCGAGCTCACCGTCGTCTCGATGCCGGCGTCGGAAGCGAGGCCCGGCTTTGAACGCCGCGTCGATCCAGCCGGCGACGATTGAGGCAAAGGTATTCACGAGTGTGGCGCAGTCTGATTGTGTGGCGCCTTGCTGATGACGTCCGCGACGGCCCGTAACGTCTGGAGCGCACCGAACAGTTAGCCGGCCAGAACGTAGACGATTCGAGTCGTCCGTGCAATCCGGCTCGCTTCTGCACACGGAGTGGCTCCTTATGCCGCGCGACACGAGACCACCTCACCCGGCGCTATACTCTCCGCACTCGCTCATCTCCTGCGGAGGGCCTCATGAAGAAGTTCGCGATCGGATGCGGCATCGTCGTGCTCCTGGTCGCCATCGCCGGCGCGGTTGGCGTCTTCTACTTCGCACATAAGGTCGGATCGACGGTCAAACAATTCGCAGCGCTCGGCTCTCTTCCCGAGATCGAACGGCAGGTCCAGGACACGCGTCCGTACGAGCCTCCCGCATCGGGCGAGCTCACCGACGCGCAACTGACGAAGCTGCTGGCCGTGCAGACCGCGATCAAGCAGCAGCTCGGCACGAGATTTGAAGCCCTGGACGGCAAATACCGCACGCTGTCGGAGAGCCTCAAACATCGCGACGCGAACGTCACGGATGCGCCGGCGCTGCTCAGCGCGTACAGCGATCTGGCCGCAACGTACCTCGACGCGAAGCGCTGGCAAGTCGCAGCGCTCAATGCGCAACACCTGTCGCTCGCCGAGTATCAATGGATCCGCAAGCAGGCGTACGCCGCGATTGGTCTGCCGGTGATGGACTTCGATCTCGCGAAGATCATCAGCGACGTAAAAGCGGGTCACACGTCGTCGCTGAACGAGATGCAGGTGAACATGGTGGTCGGGCCGACGGGCCCCGACGCGAACCAGAAGCTCGTGCAAGCGCAGCACAAGACGCTCGAGGACAACGTCGCGCTGGCGTTTCTCGGGCTGTGACGAGGCAAGGAGACCACGACATGAACGACATCAATCGACGAGATCTGCTGAAACGCGTCGGCGCGGGCGCCGCGGGTGCGGTGGCGTGGCCGGGCATCGCCGCGGCGGAACAAGCGTCCGCGTCGCAGAAGATCGTCAAGAACGGGCGCTTGAAGCAGTCGGTCACGCGCTGGACCTACGCACGAATTCCGTCGCCGGAGTTCTACCGCGCGGTCGCGGACATGGGACTGACCGCCGTCGATCTGCTGAAGCCGAACGAGTGGGACGAGCTGAAGCCGTACGGCTTGACGTGCTCGATGGCCTACGCCGGGAGCGACGACATTGCGCGTGGGTTCAACAATCCCGCGAACCACGACGCGATGGTTCAGGCGCTGACGCAGAACATCCCGCTCGCGGCCAAGGCCGGCATCCCGAACGTTATCGCCTTCTTCGGCAATATCCAGCCGAACATGACCGAGGCGCAGGCCGTCGACAACTGCGTCACGGGTCTCAACCGGATCAAAAAGGTCGCGGAGGACTCAGGCGTGACCGTCTGTGTCGAGTTGCTGAACAGCAAGGTCAACCATCGCGGCTATCAGGGCGATCACACCGCGTTCGGCGTGCAGGTCGTCAAGGGCGTGGACTCGCCGCGCGTGAAGCTGCTGTACGACATCTACCACATGCAGATCATGGAGGGCGATCTGATCAGAACGATTCGGCAGAACATCGGATCGATCGCGCACTTCCACACCGGCGGCGTGCCGGATCGGCACGAGCTGGACGACACGCAAGAAGTGAACTGGCGTGCGGTGAGCAAGGCGATCGTCGATCTCGGCTTCACCGGCTACGTCGCGCACGAGTTCCAGCCGACGCGCGATCCGCTGACGTCGCTGCGCGAAGCCGTGGCGCTGTGTGACGTATAGTCGAACATGACGTGAAGACGCTCGGCTTTCTCTCGTTCGGACACTGGACGCCGTCGCGCGACTCGCAGACGCGCTCGGGAGCCGACGCGCTCCTGCAATCGATCGACCTGGCGGTGGCGGCCGAAGAGCTGGGCCTCGACGGCGCCTACTTCCGCGTCCATCACTTCGCGCGCCAGCTCGGCTCGCCGTTTCCACTGCTCGCGGCGGTGGGCGCGAAGACGCGCCGCATCGAGATCGGCACCGCGGTCATCGACATGCGGTACGAGAATCCGTTCTACATGGTCGAGGACGCAGGCGCCGCGGATCTGATCGCCGGCGGCCGGCTCCAGCTCGGGATCAGCCGCGGCTCGCCGGAGCAGGTGATCGACGGCTGGCGCTACTTCGGCTATCAACCGGCCGAAGGCGAGACCGACGCCGACATGGCGCGGCGCCATGCCGAAGTGCTGCTCGATCTGCTGCGCGGCGAAGGCTTCGCGCGGCCGAACCCGCGTCCGATGTTCCCGAACCCGCCCGGCCTGCTGCGCATCGAGCCGCACTCGGAGGGCCTGCGCGAGCGCATCTGGTGGGGCGCCAGCTCGAACGCGACGGCGGAGTGGGCCGCGAAGCTGGGCATGAATCTCCAGAGCTCGACGCTCAAGAACGACGAGAGCGGCAAGCCGTTCCACGTACAGCAGGCCGAGCAGATTCGCGCGTACCGCGACGCCTGGAAAGCCGCGGGCCACACGCGCACGCCGCGTGTGTCGGTGAGCCGCAGCATCATCGCGATCATGGACGACCGCGATCACGCGTGGTTCGGGCACGGCGAGCGGGATCAGGACTCGATCGGCTTCATCGACGCCGCGACGCGCGCGATCTTCGGCCGCGCCTACAACGCCGAGCCCGACGTGCTCGTGAACGAACTGGCGAAGGATGAAGCGATCGCCGAGGCCGACACAGTGCTGCTCACCGTGCCGAATCAGCTCGGCGTCGAGTACAACGTGCACGTCCTCGACGCCATCCTGCAGCATGTGGCACCTGGGCTCGGGTGGCGGTGATATTTCACAAAGGATGACGACCGGCCGTTGACGACGTCGGAGTAGTGCGGTGACGCTCGTAAGGGCATTGTCCGGGTTGTTGCGGCCGCGGCTGACGATCGAGCTCGTGCCGCGCCCGTGCTGGCACGCGAACGTGCGCGCGATCGTCACTCCCGATCAATGGAACGCCATCCGTCACGCGGTCTTCGAGCGAGCGGCCTATCGATGCGAGATCTGCGGATGGCGCGCAACTGCTCGCCATCCGCTTCATTGCCATGAGACATGGAGCTATCAAGGCTGGCGCGGCGTCCAGAAGCTCGAGGGCTTTCTTGCGCTCTGCCGCTTCTGCCACGAAGCCAAACACCTGGGCCTCGCGCGCACCAACGGTCGCGAGCATGCGGCACTGGCGTATCTCGCCAGGATCAATGGATGGTCAGCCGGTACCGCGGCGCGCTACGCGGCGAAGTGTTTCAAGGAATTCGAACGTCGCAGCCGTCGAACGTGGCGGCAGGATGTCTCACGGTTGAATGAGTGGGTGCGATGAGGCCCGACGAAGTCACCGCTCTCGTGTCACGCAGGAGTGAAGGATGGCGGACGAGGCCGCGGAAAGTTGGAACCACGTAGGGGTGTGGCTGATGCGCGTCGGGGCGTTGAAGGAGTGAGCGGGCTCCCTCTGCCATACAAAAACGTGTATACTGCGATGCCGTAGGCGATGGCGGAAAAGCGCTGTTCTGGCTCGGCAGCTCGCTCAAGGACCTGCAGGGCTTCCCCGCGCTCGCGCGGCGCCTGGCGGGATTCCAGCTTCGGCGCGTGCAGCAAGGGCTGGATCCCGACGACTGGAAGCCGATGAAGACCGTCGGGGCCGGAGTTCGCGGAATCCGAATCCATATCGAGGGCGCCCACCGTGTCTTCTACCTCACGACACGGCCCGAAGGGATCTACGTGCTGCACGCCTTCGAGAAGAAGACGCAGAAGACGAGCGCCGCCGACCTGCACATCGGCCGGGAGCGCTTTCGCAATCTTGAGAAGTCGAGGCAGAGCGATGGCAAGAAACGAGACGCCTAAGGTCACTCCGTCCACGGGGAACGTGTTCCGAGACCTCGGATTCTCGGAGGAGGAGGCCGAGCATCTCCTGATCCGAGCTGACCTCCTGATTCAATTGCAGAAGGCGATTGCGGCGGGCGGGCTCAAGCAGGCCGAGGTCGCCAAGGTGCTGCGGGTCACGCAGCCTCGGGTGAGCGACCTCCTGCGCGGGCGCATCGATCTGTTCAGCACGGACAGCCTGATCGACATGCTCGCCCGGCTGGGAATCGGTGTGCGACTCGTGGTCAAGGCTCGGAAGTCACGCAAGGTCGCGTGATCGCGTCCAGACGCAGGGCGCAGGCCGGCTCACGTCACGCGTCCAGGACAACCGAATGTTCGTCAGAATCGCGAGCCCAGGAAGCCTCGAGACCACACGGGAGGATCGTCATGCGCGAATCGTCACGGTTCATCGGCTGGCTGTCGGACGCGCGGTACGGCCTGCGTACACTTCGTCGCTCGCCGGGCCACGTGCTCGCGGCGATCGCGTGCCTCGGCGTGGGCATCACCGCGTCGGCCAGCGTCTACTCCATCGTCAACGCTTTGTTCTCGCGGCCGCTTCCGGGCGTCGACAGTCGAGGACAGTTCGTCCGCGTGCTGCTGGCCACGGAACAGCCGGGCGCCATGCCGGAGTCGGCGAGCACGCGCGAGGTCGCGCACATCCGCGAGTCTCCGCAGGTCGGCGCCGAGCTGGCGTCCGAAGCCACGCTCGGCGTGACGACCGTGGTCGACGGCGCCACGGTCAGGGCCACCGCTGCATTCGTCAGCGGCAACTACTTCCGATTGCTCGCCACGTCCGCCGCGCCAGGCCGCGTGCTCGACGACGCCGATGACCGGCCGGGCGCAGAGCCAGTCGTGGTCGTCAGCCATGCGTTCTGGCGCAACCGGCTAGCCGCGCGATCGGACGCGATTGGCCAGTCCATCACGATCGGCGGGCGCCCGTTCACTGTCGTGGGCATTGCACGCGAACGGTTCGGTGGCATCGAGCTGTCGGAACTGGGGACGGCCGCGGGCAGCCGCCTGCAGTTCTGGCTGCCCTTGTCGGCCGCGGCCGGCTGGCCGGGTGCGCCGGATGTGGACGCGCCGTGGCACGTGATGATCGCGCGTGTGACCGATGCACGCAGGGCGGCGTCGGTGGCCGCCGCAGTGACCTCTGCCGCGTCCGGCATCGTGCGTGGCACGCCGTCGCTCGCACGGCACGCCGTCACGTCACCGCTTGAGGCTCCCGCCGAGACACCGACCGATGTCGCGATTATGCTCGCGCTCTTCTTCTTTGTGCCGCTCACGGTATTGATGATTGGCTGCGCCAATGTCGCCAATCTGCAGCTGGCCCGTGCCACCGCACGCGCGCGCGAGGTTGCCATCCGGTTGTCGCTCGGCGCCTCGCGCGCCTCCATCGTCAGGCTCCTGACGATGGAGGCGGTTGCACTGGCAGCCGTGGCCTGCCTGGCCGGCGTCGCCGGTACGGCTGCCGTGTTGCGTGCGGTCGAGCGCTTCGTGCCGCTGTCGCCGGCCATCGACGGGCAGGTGTTGCTCTTCGTCTCGGTTCTGGCATTTGCGGTCGTCGCGTTGACCGGCCTCGCGCCGGCGTGGCTGAGCGTGCGTCGGACGATTGGCGCCGGCCAACAGCCGGGCGCGCCCGCGGGAGCGCTCGTGCACTCGCGCCTCCGTCGCGGACTCGTCGCGCTTCAGGTCGCGTTGTCGCTGGTGCTGCTGATCGTCGGAGCCCTTTTTGCGCGATCGCTCCAGTCGATGTACACCGGCGCGCCGCCTGTCATGCGCGAACTGCTCGTGGTCGATCTGAACCTGAGTGACGCCGGACTGGCGGACGCCGCGCGCGCGTCGTTCCTTCAGAGCGTGATGACCGGTCTGGCGGCTGACAGCCGCATTCGAAGCACTGCGGCCGCAAGCCGCCAGCCGATGCTCTATCAGGACCTCGACAGCGATCGCGACCGCCCTGCGATCGCGCGATTCGTGACGTCCACATGGTTCGACACCATGAACCTGTCTCCACTCGTCGGCCGGCGGCCGGTGGCCGGCGATGGGCCGGCTGCCGTCGTCGTCAACCGACGCCTCGCCGACAGCCTGTTGGCCGGCGGCGTCCGTGCCGCGATCGACCCAGGCGATCTGCAGTTCGCGCTTGGCCGGTCGTTCCGTCTTCGCGCCACTCGAGCGGATACGCCTCAACTGGTGCACATCGTCGGGGTCGTCGAGGACACGCCTGTGCCTCCGGATCATCAGAGCGCCGCGGCCGTGTACTTCGTCATGCCTGCCGTGCCTCCGCCAGCACTGTCGATCGTGATGCGGACGGCCGAGCCGGCTGCCATGGTGCAGGATGTTCGCCGTGCCCTCGCAGCCATCGCGCCGCAACTGCCGTGGGCGGATCCGGTTGTGGGCGAGACCGCCTTCGGGCGCAGCGTCGACCCGATCCGCTACCTCGCGGTGTCGGCTGGTGGCCTGGGCCTCGTCGCGCTTCTACTCGCCGCGGCCGGCGTGTACGCAGTGATGTCGTACGCAGTGCTGCTTCGCCGGCGCGAGATCGGCGTGCGCCTCGCACTTGGCGCGCGGCCGGCCGATATCGTACGGATGGTGCTCGGCCAGTCGGTGCGTCTGGCCATCGCGGGCCTGGTCGCGGGTGTTGCGCTCGCTGTGCCGCTCGCGCACGTTGCCGGCTTTCTCTTCGTCGGTGTCTCAACGTTCGATCCTGCAGCGCTGGCCGTACCGATCGCAGTGCTGACCGCTACCGCGCTCGTTGCAGGCACGATACCCGCCCGGCGCGCATCGCGGATCGAGCCCGTGCACGCCCTCAGGGACGAGTGATGGCGCGCCCTCCTGAATTTCGGATGGCGTCCGACCCTCCGCAGGCGCATGGAGGCCGTGCGCCGCCCGGCTACCCCGCGATGCGATGCCGCAGGTCTTCGAGATGAAGCGTACTCATGACGCGCTCGACGCTCTCGGTCTCGCCCTGAGCGAGAACGCCGCGCAGGTCGTTGAACGCCTTCACGGTGAGGAACCGCTTCTTCGGCGCGACGTACACGACCACCGGCTTGCCTTCTCGGGAGAGATTCACGACGTTGTTGATCGTGCCCTTGCTCTTGCCGTCCCACAGCATCAGGCCGTACTCGGCGGCGTCGGCCATGACGCGGTCTTTGGCCGAATAGAAGTCGAAACCTCGGGCGCCCTTCGGGGCCGGCACCTCGTGCGTGGGCCAGTGGCCGACGTTGTTCCGGCAGTGGCCTTCCATGCAGTGCACGAGGACGTTCGGGTACGCCTTCTCGGCCAGGTACGACTGGACCGCTTTGTCCGCGCCGTTGGCGTCGCCAACGAGGATCTGGAAGCCTTTGTCGATCATCGTGTCGACGCGGCTCTTCACCTCGGCAGGGAGCCGGGTGATTTGGCGCGAGCCGGCGATGAAGACCTTCGTCATGCCCTGGTCCGAGTCTTTGTGATGGCCAGAAAGTAGACCGCCGAAGCGCCAGCGTCAATCAATCCCTGCGCGACCAGGGCAGCCGTGGCGCCCGACCGATAGAGGTCATCGACGAGGAGCAATCGGCGCCCTTCGGCGACCTTCCGGTCGAAGGAGAACGCGCCATCCAGAAGCTTCTGGCGTTCATCGTAGCCGAAGACGTCCTTGAGCTGCGGAGTCTCCTTGATCTTCGTAACGGCGCCCTTCAGAACCGGAATCGACAGGCGCTCGCCAAGGGCCTTCGCGATCTCGAGGACCGGTTGGAAGGTCCGGCGGCGCGAGGGCGGCACCGGCACGACGGCGTCGATACGAAGCCGTTGCTTTCCAATAAAGTCGCCGCGGCGTCGGCAATGTCCGGCAGTGAGGTCTCGTCGTTCCGGTTCTTCAACCGGAAGATCAGCTCGCCCAGCTCGCTCCGCTCCGTCGCGAACTGGGGATGGCCGTGCGAGTCGTGCCCGAGAAACTCGCTCCTCAACGTGTGCTGGCGTTCGAGCACGTAACCGGCCGCCCATGGCCCACGCAACTTGCGCGGATCGATTTTGGGTGCCATGAACGGCTCAATTCTCGAAATGCCTTTTGGCAAACGCGCGGCCGGAGCCGGACTTCAAGTACCGTTCGAACCGGAGCGCCGTCTGTTCAGCAGAGAACTCGATGCTGACGTGCAGCGACCAAGGACGATATCTGGCCGTGTGCGGGCAGCGGCCGGCATTGTGATCGGCGAGACGCTCGCGGACGGCGGCGGTGACGCCCACGTAGAAATGTAGCGGCTGGTGGGCGCTCTTGAGAACGTAAACGAGGCACTTTGGCTGTGGCATGCGCTTCTGAAGCGCAAGGCCAATGCCAGTCAACGGCGTGCAGATTACGAATGAGAGGTGGTGGCGTCAGCGGGGGAATTGCAGTTTCTGCAATCTTCGCTCGGCTTGCCGAGCCGCCCCGCCTACGCCGCTATGCGGCTTCGGCGCGACAACCTTCACTCGGCTTGCCGAGCCGAAGCTCGGCGAAGCCGAGCGAAGGTTGGTGGACCAGACGGGAGTCGAACCCGTGACCTCATGAATGCCATTCATGCGCGCTCCCAACTGCGCTACTGGCCCACGCGGCGACGCGAGAACAGTGCATTATAGGCTGCCGGAGAAACGGCGTCAAAATCGCACGCCTGTGCGAGCGCGGTCGGCGGCCTTGCCTTGACTTGCCCGGACTCCCTGCCTAGACTGGCCTTCGGTTTCGCCCTCTCATTGGTCCGAGGCTTCGGCCTCTCGTCAAAGGAACAATCATGCCCCACGGCACGATTGCACGTCTGCTGATCGACAAAGGGTTCGGGTTCATTCGGGACGAAAGCGGCGTCGAGCACTTCTTCCACCGGTCCGCCGTGCGCGGCGCGGTCTTCGAGCTGCTGCGCGAAGGCCAACGCGTCGAGTTCGCGGTGGAAGAGTCGCCGAAAGGCCCGAGGGCCGCCGACGTCAGACTGCTCGACAACTGACGCACGGCACCACGTACCAGGCGCGTTCACGATCCGCTCCCCGGTCGTCGCCGCGCCGCAGAGGCAGTGCCCTCAGCTCCTCGCTCGGCCGTCCCGCTTCACGATCACCTTCGACAGCCAGTCCGGCGACAGCGCCTCGAGCGTCTCGACAACGAGATCGGCGGGACGGAGCTCGTCCGTCCGGTAAGGCCCGGTCGCGACCGCGACTGCCGCGGCACCGTGCGCATGCGCGCAGTCGATGTCGAGCGGCGTGTCGCCGATGACGACGATCGCCCCGGGGTCGATGCCGCGGGCGGCGGCGGCCGCGCGCGCGACCGGCACGAGATCGCGGCGATCGAGATGATCGTCGCCGAATGCGCCGAACTCGAAGCGCCGCCAGAGATCGAACCGTCCCAGCTTGATCTCCGCTCCACCCACGAAGTTCCCCGTCAACAGCCCCACCGCGACATCGTCGCGCCGATCCAGCGCATCGATCGCAGCGAGGACGCCGGGCAGCACACCGAAGCGCTCTCCGGCCGTGTTCGCGAGCTCGACGCGCAGATCCTCGAAGTACGCGTCACGCAGCGTGGCGATCCGCTCCGGCGTCGCGTCGACGTCAATCCGCGCGAACGCGTCACCAACGATCGACCGGTCCGTACGCCCGGCGATCGCCAAGCCATCGAGCGCGTCGGAGCGGCCGTGCAATCGGCCAAACGCCGTATTCATCCCGCGCACGCCCGCGCCCAGCGTCAGAAGCAACGTGCCGTCGATGTCGAATAAAACGAGGGTCTTTTTCACGAAAGGCGCTCCAGCTATGCGGTTCTAGGGTTCTGGGGTTCTCGGTTCTGGGGTTCGGGTTCGACGGTTCCGAGGTTCTGGGTTCGCGTGCCGATGCCCGATGATCCGATGTCCCGATGATCAAATGTTTCGATGCATCTGCCACCAGCGCGGCTTCGCGAGCGTGCCGGTGTGGACGTCGAGCGTCCGGCGTTCGCCGCGCGCGGCGTCGGCGAACGCCCGGTCGTTGGTGAACGCGATCCAGCCGATGCCGCGGCGCTCGGCGACGG
>DASZVJ010000070.1:0-1696 GCA_035547155.1 Vicinamibacterales bacterium | reverse complement strand
GCACCTTGCCGCGCACGCGGCGGTGACGGCGGAGACGTGCTTCGCGAGTCGTAATCGTGCTCACGCGCGCTTACCAACCTTCCGGCGAACGAACTCGCCCTCGTAGCGGATGCCCTTGCCCTTGTAGGGCTCCGGCGGCCGCACCTTGCGGATCTCGGCGGCCTTCTGGCCGACGATCTGCTTGTCGATGCCGTGCACGATCACCTGCGTCGGGATCGGCACCTCGAACGAGATCCCTTCGCGCGGCACGACGCGCACCGGGTGCGAATAGCCCACTTGCAGTTCGAGGTTGGAACCAGACAGAGCGGCGCGGTAGCCGACGCCCTGGATCTCGAGGCGCTTCTCGAAGCCGTTCGTCACGCCCTCGACCATGTTGGCGATGAGCGTCCGCGTCAGACCGTGCAGCGCGCGATCCTCGCCGCGCTCGGTCGGGCGGGCGACCGTGACCTGGCCGTCGTCCTGCGTGATCTGCATCCGCTGCGGCACCTGCTGGCGCAGCTCGCCCTTCGGCCCCGAGACCGTGACGCGGCCGGGGTCGACCGAGACGATCACGCCGGCGGGGACTTCGATGGGCTTTCTGCCGATACGACTCATCGCACTCCTACCAGACGTAGCACAGGACTTCGCCGCCGATGCCCTCGGCCTCGGCGGTGCGGCTCGTGACGACGCCGCGGGACGTGGACATGATCGCGATGCCCATGCCGCCGAGCACGCGCTGGCGGCGCGCCTTGCCGGCGTAGATGCGCCGGCCCGGCTTGGACACGCGACGGAGACCCGAGAGGACGCGCTCCCGGCCGCGGCCGTACTTCATCTCGACCACGAGCGTCGGGTGCGGGCCGTCTTCGGAGACGTGGAAGTCGCGGATGTAGCCCTCCTCCTTGAGGATGCGGGCAATCTCCATCTTCAGCTTGGAGTTCGGCATCTCCGTGCTGTCGTGCAGCGCCTTGTTGGCGTTGCGGATGCGCGTGAGCATGTCGGCGACAGGATCGGTCAGCAACTTCTGTTCCTCCTACCAGGAGCTCTTGGTCATGCCGGGGATCACGCCCTGGTGGGCGAGCTCCCGCAGGCAGATGCGGCAGAGCCCGAACTTCTTGAACACGGCGCGCGGACGGCCGCAGCGATTGCAGCGGGTGTAGTTGCGCACCTTGAACTTCGCGGGGCGGGCAGCCTTCACCCGCAGCGACTTCTTGGCCACTAGCGGTTTCCTCCGTCGGTCTGAAACGGCAGGCCGAGCTGCGTGAGCAGCGCGCGCGCCTGGTCGTCCGATGTCGCGGTCGTCGTGATCGCGACGTCGAGGCCGCGGATCTGGTTGATGCTGTCGTAGTCGATCTCGGGGAAGATGATCTGCTCGCGAACGCCGAGGGAGTAGTTCCCGCGGCCGTCGAAGCTGTCCGGGCTGAGCCCGCGGAAGTCGCGGATGCGCGGCAGCGCGATCGACACGAGCCGGTCGAGGAACTCCCACATGCGATCGCCGCGCAGCGTCACCTTGACGCCGATGGGCATCCCCTCGCGGATCTTGAACTGCGCGATCGACTTGCGGGCGCGGCGCACCTGGGCGCGCTGGCCGGCGATGATCGTCAGCTCCTCGAGCGCGGCGTCGATCTGCTTCGCGTCGGTCTTGCCCTCGCCGACGCCCATGTTGAGCGTGATCTTCGCGATCGTCGGCGACTGCATGATCGACTCGAGCTGCAGCTCG
>DASZVJ010000069.1:0-11325 GCA_035547155.1 Vicinamibacterales bacterium | reverse complement strand
ATCGGCAACTATCTCGACGTCGCGCGAGAGACGAGCTCGTTCCAGACGATGGCCGCGTGGGCGACGCAGCGGAGGGCGGTGGGTGATGGCGCGTCGACGAAGGAACTGCTGGTCACCGGCGCGAGCGCCGGATATATCGGGATGTTCGACGCACAGCCGGTCGTCGGCCGCTGGTTCGGCGAGCCCGACGATCGTTTTCCGACGGGCACGCCCGTCGCCGTGCTCGGCTACACCTACTGGCAGGTCGCGTTTGGCGGAAGCGCCGGCGTCCTCGGCCAGACGCTGGAGATCGGCGCCACGCCGTTCACGATCGTCGGCGTTGCGCCGAAGGACTTTACCGGCATGGATAGCGACGTGGTGCCGGCCGTCTACGTACCGCTTGCCGCGTTCGTCTGGGATTCGCGGCCGGAGGATCACGTCGCCGACTATCACTGGCACTTCTTGCAGCTCGTCGCGAAGCGCAAATCGGACGTCGCGGCCTCTGCGGCGACCGACGATCTGACGGCCGCGCTCAATCGCAGTTGGATCAAGGGCGGCAGGTCAGAAGCCGATCGCGCCGCATCGAAGCCACGCGCGCTCCTCGGTCCCGTGCAGGTCGAGCGCGGTCCACTGGCGCGGCCGGATTCGCAGGTCGCCGCGTGGGTCGGCGGCGTGGCGGCCATCGTGCTGCTCATCGCGTGCGCCAACGTCGCGAATCTGCTGCTCGCGCGCGCCGTCACGCGCGGCCGCGAGATCGCGATGCGCCTGGCGCTGGGCGTGAGCTTCGCAAGGCTGACGCGCCAACTGCTCGTCGAGAGCGCGCTGCTCGCGTGTGTCGGCGGGACAGGCGCACTGCTCGTCGCGCAAGGCATCGGCGTCATTGTCAGCGCGCGCACGCTCTCCGCCGACGCGCCGCCACCGGCGCTCGCCGATCCGCGCATCGTCGCCATCATTTTGTTGACGACGGCTCTGGCCGCGCTCGTCGTCGGTATGACGCCGGTGTTGTACGCGCGCCGGACGAGTCTCGTGCAAGCGCTTGGTGGCGGCAATCGTCACACCGACGCACGGGCATCGCGCACGCGAACGTGGCTGCTCGCCGCGCAATTGTCGCTGTCGGTTGCGCTCCTGATCGGCGCGGGCCTGTTCGTGCGCAGCTTTCAGCAAGCGCGTGGGCTGCATCTCGGCTACGACGTCGATCCCATCGTCGTCGTCAGCGAACATCGCCGCGGGCCTCAAGGGCCGCCGGGCGCGGGCTGGGTCGCCCTCGAGGCGCGTCTGACCGAAGCCGTAGCTCGATTGCCGGGCGCCGTGTCGGCGTCGCCAGCCGCCAGCGTACCGTTCTGGGGGTTCGAGGGGCGGGGGCTATCGACAGACGCGAAGAGCACGGAAGACACCGACGCACTTGGCAATTTCATCCTGCAGGCCGGCACGCCGGACTACTTCCAGACAATGGGCACGCGCATCGTGCGCGGCCGGGGCTTTGCGTCGACGGACCGCGCCGACAGCCCTCGGGTGGTGGTCGTGAGCGAGGCGATGACGCGCGCGTTGTGGCCGGGTCGTGATCCGATCGGGCAATGCCTCTACATTCATCGAGGATCAGGCCGAGGCCCGTGCCACACGGTCGTCGGCATCGCGGAAGACACACACGCTCAGGCGCTCAGCGAGGCGCGCGAGTTCATGTACTACCTGCCCGTCACGCAGTACGACGACGACAACCCCACGGGCACCGTGCTCGTGCGCGTGAGCGGACACGCGGAGGATTTCGTCGAGACGGTGCGTCAGGGTCTGCAGCCGCTGATGCCCGGTGACGGCTACGTCACCGTCGTCCCGTTCTCCAACATGCTAGCGGGACCGCTGCGCAGCTGGCGGCTCGGCGCGACGATGTTCGTCGCGTTCGGCGTGCTGGCGCTCATCGTCGCGTCCGTGGGCCTCTACAGCGTGGTCGCGTACGGCGTCGCGCAGCGCACGCGTGAGATCGCGATTCGTCTCGCGCTGGGCGCGACGCGGCAGAGCGTGCTCGGTCTCGTCCTGCGTGGCGGTCTGAAGCCGGTGGTCGCGAGCGTCGCGATTGGCTGCGCCGTCGCGCTCGCCGCTGCCCGCTGGATGGCGCCGCTGTTGTTTCACGTCTCTCCGCGCGATCCGCTTGTCTACGCAACCGTCGCCGGCGCGCTGATCGTCGTCGCCGTGATCGCGATGTGCTTCCCCGCGCGCGCAGCGACGCGCGTGGATCCGAACAGCGTGCTGCGGGCGGAATGAGGACATCTGGTCATCTGGCTATCGGATCATCGGATCATCTGGGACCTCGCATCGATGCGCCGATGCGCCGATGCGCCGATAGCCAGATGTCCCGATGTCCTAAATCCATCCGAGATCGAGCGCCTTCAGCACCGCGCGCGTGCGATCGCGAACGCCAAGCTTCGAGAGGATGTTCGACGCGTGGTTCTTGATCGTGCCTTCCGCGGTACCGAGCGCCTCCGCGATTTCGCGATTGCTGTATCCGCCCGCCATCAAGCGAAGGATTTCGATTTCGCGACGCGTCAGCGGATCCGGCGGGCTCATCGCCTCGAAGCCGACCGGGAGCCGATCGATGCGTCGCAGCAGCCGTTCGGTGATGACGGGCTGGATCGTCGTGCCACCACTCGCGACGGTGCGAATCGCCTCCGTCAACCGCTCGAGTGAGACGTCCTTCAACAGGAATCCTCTGGCGCCCGCTTTCACGGCATCTAGGAGCGCTTCGTCGTCATCGAACGTCGTCAGCACGATCGTGGGCGAGGTCGATCCGCGCTCGAAAAGCGCGCGCAGGACCGCCACGCCATCTTTTCCGGGCATCCGTAGATCGAGCAAGACGACATCTGGAGACTCACGCTGCACGATGGCGATCGCCTCGTCGCCGTCGGACGCTTCCGCCACGATCGCGATGTCGCCCGCCAGCTCGAGCAGCGAGCGGATGCCCTGGCGCACGAGCATCTGATCGTCCGCCAGGACCACGCGAATCATGCGCGTGCCCGCATCGGCATCGTGCCGCGCACTTCGAACCCTCCGTCCGCGGGACGGGTGAAGTCGACGTGGCCTCCGCGCGCCTCGAACCGCTCGCGCATGCCCGTCAGTCCGTTGCCGAGCCTCAGATCGCGCGCGCCGCGGCCATCGTCTTTCGCCAGAAGGGAGATCGCATCCGGCGTGGTCTCGATCTGCACCCACAGATTGTGCGCCTCTGCATGCCTGATCGTATTGGTGATGATCTCCTGCACGGCGTGCACGAGTGCCGCCGCCAGCGACGCGTCGTCTACGACGAGACTGGAGGGCGCGTCAACGTGGATGGCGAGCGCGGTCTGTCCGCTCGCGAGCGCGCGAACTGCGCGAGCCAGATCGATCTCGCGCTCTTCGCGCAAGCGGCCGACGACGTCGCGGACCTCGGCAAGGAGCAGGCGTGCGATGGCGTGCGCCTGCCGGATCGGCTCGGGGCGTTTGTCGTCGGTCACGCGAGACGCGAGGTCGAGTTGCAGCGTGAGCGCCGTCAGATGATGACCGAGCGTGTCGTGGAGATCGCGCGAGATCCTGAGCCGTTCGTCGGTCAGGCTCTTCTCGACGAGCAGCGCGCGCGTCTCCTGGAGCTTCGCGTTCGCGCGCGCGAGGCTCTCGCGGGCCATCCGCTCGCGGTGCGCGAGAAACGAGCTGGCCGCGGCGAACACCTGGAAGCCGCCGAACGTGACAGCCGTCATGACGCCGTTGACTGTGCGCCACGCCTCGGCGAAGAAGATGACGCCGATGGTCAGCGTCTGTGCAGCAATCCACAAACAAACGTACGCGGGTCGGTTGAGCGCGTAGGGAAGTTCCGCTGCGACAATGACCAGCGTCGCCGCAGTCGTGCCGTTCCGGCTGAGCGCCACCATGGTCGCGCCCGCGACCGATTGCGCCGCGAGTAAGGCGATTCGGCAGCCCGTGCGCGATCCGATCCCGCGCCATCGCGATGGCCAGAGAGACACGCACAGCGCGCCGCCGTAGATCGCAAATGCCATCAGGAACAACAGCGCCTGTCGCGAGGAACCGAAGCGGCCGGCCACGACGCTGGCGAGCGGTGGCACGCTGCACGCGAGCCACGTCGCGACGGCGAACAGGCTCACCCAGTGGCCGGTATCTCGGCCAGGAGTGGTGGCGGGTGGCGACATCGGCATCGCCTGTGGGGGCATCGGACGTCATTCTAGAAGCGACTCGCCGTGGCGCGACCGTGCCAGAAGTCACCATCGGTCGCGATGACTTTCCGCACATGCAACCGACGCAGCACGCTGGCAGCATCTGCGCATGCCTACTTCTCACCATTCGACTCGTGCTCTCGTCCTCACCGTCGGCCTGGCACTCGCGTTCGCACTCGGCATCGACGGGACCGCACAAACGGCGATCCTGGCGCAGGCGCCTCAAAGCGCTCCGGCCAATCTTGATCTCGTGGGTGCGCTCAAAGCCACGCCGGGTGTGCTCGGCGTCGAAGCCGCCAGAACGCAGAGCGGCAAGCAGGTGCTGTTCGCGTGGTTCGCCAACAAAAAGGCCGCACTCGATTGGTTCTACAGCGATGCGCACCAGTCGATGATGCGGACCTTCATGTCTGGCGTCTCGACCGGACGTCAACCGCTGGCCGATGTTCCAGACGATGGCCGGCCGATTCTGGCGATTGCGTCGTTGACCTACACCGATGCGCCATCGGCGAGCACATCCAGATTGCCCGTCTCGCAGATTGCGATCGAGCTCTATGCGCCGCTGCCGGGAGGACTGTCGGCCGGGGGACGATTCGCGCCTGCCGGCGTGAACGTCCCCGGCATGCTCGAGGGGCCGATCACGGCGATACAGCCAGGGCGTCAGTGAGCGTGTGCGTGCAGCCGGTCAGGAGTCGTCATGTTCCACGCAGCCATTCCCGTCATCAAGGTCCGCAGTTCCGTCGCCGCGCTGGAGTTCTATGGCCACGGCCTTGGATTTGCGCTCGTGTCGTCCTGGCGTCCTGACGAAACCAGGGAGGATCCCTGCTACATGACGCTCGCTCGCGATGGGGCACGGTTGCACGTCCACTCGTTTTCGGGCGGCGTGTCCGGAAACACCGCAGTGTACCTCTCGGTTGACGACGTCGATGCGCTCCATGCCGAGCTATCGTCGAAAGGCCTGCCGGTCTCCGATCCTCTGGATCAAACCTGGGGCATGCGCGAGATCGGCGTTCGCGACGCCGACGGAAACGCGATGACATTCGGGCAGCGGATCGAGGCGGCGAAATGACAGTGAGCTGTGCCCGCTTGCACACGCGACCGCAGCGGCGCATCTCGCCTCGTCAGTCACCGCCACGCCGCAGCGCAGTCGCTTTACCTGCGCGGGAAGTCACTCTCGCGTCGTCGTCAGCGGCTGCACCTGACGCGGCAGCCGCTTGCACGGACGCCGGCAGTGGCTTCCGCGTGACCGTCAGTCGCGTCCGACAACCGCGCAGCGACTTCCGCGCGGAGGGAAGTCACTTTCGTCCACTGGGAAGCGACCGTCAGATCGACCAGCCAGGTCCAATGGTGTCAACGGGATGCGCCCGTCGGTTCAAGTGATCGTCACTGCTGTGCGCTCGGAAGCGACTGACGGGCCGTTGGAAGGGACTGACGTCGACAGGTGATCTGACCGACGTCGCGCCGCATGTCACTGACGACAAGTGGTGATGCGACTGACGTGGCGCCGGACGGGACTGACGGCGACACGTCGGGTCAGCGACGCGATCGGTGGATGTTGCTGACGGCCACGCGTGAGCGACTGACGTGAGGCCGGAGCAGACTGCTGTCGCCCGATACAGATGTCCCGACGTCTAGACCGCCGCCCAGTGTCCCGCCGCGATCTCCCGCAGCGGCAGCGGCGCGAACGTGCGCGCGTCGTAGGCGACGCGGGCGCGCGCGGCGGACGGGGTGAGCGCGGGTACCGCGGACAACAGCGCGCGCGTGTAGGGATGCGCGGCGTCGCGGAACAACGCGCCGGCCGGCGCGAGCTCGACGAGGCGGCCGCGGAACATGACGGCGACGCGCGTGCAGACCTGCTGCACGAGCCGCAGATCGTGCGCGATGAAGAGATACGTCAGGCCGAGCCGCTGCTGCAGATCGAGCAGCAGATTGACGACCTGCGCCTGGACGGACACGTCGAGCGCGGACACGGGCTCGTCGGCGACGATGAACGACGGCTCGAGCGCGAGCGCGCGGGCGAGGCCGATGCGCTGGCGCTGGCCCCCGCTGAACTCGTGCGGATACTTTGCGGCCGCGTCGCGCTCCAGGCCAACGAGCTCGAACAGCTCGCGCACGCGCGACGCACGCTCCGCACGCGTGCCGATGCCGTGAATCACCAGCGGCTCCTCGACGATCGCGCCGGCGCGCATGCGTGGATCGAGCGACGAGTACGGATCCTGAAAGACGATCTGGAAGTGGCGCCGCGCGGCGCGCAGCTCGCGTGACGACAGCGCGAGCACGTCCGCGTCCTTGAACCGCACCGATCCCGACGTCGGCTCGATCAGCCGCAACACGCATCGGCCCGTTGTCGTCTTGCCGGACCCCGATTCGCCGACCAGACCGAACATCTCGCCCGGCTCGATCGCGAAGCTCACATCGTCGACCGCGCGCACGACGCCGGTCGCGCGCGCGAACGCGCCGCCGCGACGGTATTCCTTGACGAGATTGCGCACGTCCAGCAGCGGTGTCGTCACGCGCGCCGCTCCTGGTGCAAGAAGCACGACACCTCGTGGCCGTCGTCGACGATGACGGCGGGCGAAAGGGCGTCGCAGGCGGCGAAGCGATCGGGGCAGCGCGGCGCGAACGCGCAGCCCGCGGGGCGATCGGCGATCGACGGCACTTGCCCAGGGATTGTCTGCAAGCGCGCACCTGCGTGCACGCCCGGAACCGACGCGAGCAGCGCGCGCGTGTACGGATGCCACGGCGCGTCGATCACCTGTCGCACTGGTCCGATCTCCGCGATGCGTCCGGCGTACATGACCGCGACGCGATCGGCCATCTCGGAGACGACGCCGAGATCGTGCGTGATGAGCAGCAGCGACAGATTGAACGTACGTCGCATGTCGCACAGCAGATCGAGGATCTCGGCCTGCACGGTGACGTCGAGCGCCGTCGTCGGCTCGTCGGCGATCAGCAGCGTCGGCTCGGCGCACAGCGCGAGCGCGATCATCGCGCGCTGGCGCAGGCCGCCGCTGAGCTGATGCGGATATTCGTCCGCGCGTCGTGCCGGATCGGGCACGCGAACGGCATCGAGCAGCTCGATCGCGCGTGTGCGTGCCGCGGCGCCGCGCGCGAGGCCGTGGACGCGCAGCGTCTCGGCGATCTGTTGGCCGATTGTGTAGACAGGATCGAGCGCGACCATCGGCTCCTGGAACACGAAGCCGATGCGGCGGCCGCGCACGCGCTGCATCGCGCGCTCGTCGAGCGAGAACAGGTCGACGTCCTCGAGCATCACGCGGCCGGACGCGACGCGTCCTGGCGGCGCGACCAGGCGCACGATCGACAGTGCTGTCACGGACTTGCCGCTGCCGGACTCGCCGACGAGCCCCAGCGTCTCTCCCCGCCGCACGAAGAACGACACGTCGTCGACCGCCGCGAGCTCGCGGCCGTCCGGACGCCGGAACACGGTCCGCAGATGCGAAATCTGCAACAGCACGCCGGATGGGGAAGACGTGGTGCTCACGGTTGCGCGTGCAGGGTCAAGATGCCCGGATCGACATCGCCGGGCTCGAGCGGGCCTGGCACGTCGCCCGGCCGCGCGACTGGACGAGACATGACGGCATTGTAAGTGACGCGGCTCCGCCGCCTTCGCGCATGCGCGCCCGGATCGCGCGCGCAGTGACAAGATTGGCGTTTGACACCTTCGCGGACGAGTCTCTAAAATGCCGCAGGTCTACAGTTTGGGCTTCATCTTCCTGATGTCCCGCACGCCCAGCTCTCGCGAACAGACGGTCCCCGAGACCTCCCCGCTCGAGGTGCTGGTGTCTGCTGCCGGCTGCACTGCAGCCTGGAGGTTCGCATGGACTCGCTCGTGAACCAGTTGGCTCGTGAGATGACCGATGCCATTGCGGCCGCCGTGGCCGGCGATGCGAAAGTCGAAGAGTGCCGCGAGAAGGCGCGGGCGGCCGGCTTCGACATGCGTGTCTCGCTCGAGACCGTCATCGGCTTCGTCGATCGCACCAACGGCGCGGCGGGACCGAAGGTCGCGAGCCGGCGTCAGGCGCCGGCGAGCACGCCGTTCGAGATGAGCGCCAACGATCGACGCTTCCTCAAGTCGCTGAGAATTTCGTCGGACGAAGCGGCGGAAAAGGAAGTCGAGTAGCCGGCCCGAACGGCCGGCTCTCTCCACGCCAACCTATTTCTGCGACGTCTGCTTGGCGACGGCCTCGGCCGCGCGCTTGGCGGCTTCCGGATCGCCCAGGTAGTAGCTGCGAATCGGCTTCAGGTTCGCGTCCAGCTCGTACACGAGCGGAATCCCCGTCGGAATGTTCAGCTCGACGATGTCCGCGTCCGAGATGTTGTCGAGATACTTCACGAGCGCGCGCAGGCTGTTGCCGTGCGCCGCGATCAGCACGCGCCGGCCCGCCTTCACTTCCGGCGCGATCGTTCCCGTCCAGTACGGCACGAAGCGCGCGACGGTGTCCTTCAGCGACTCCGTCGCCGGCAGCTCGCTCGGCTTCAGATCCGCGTAGCGGCGATCCTTGCTCGGATGCCGCGGATCGTCGAGCGTGAGTGGCGGCGGCGGCGTGTCGTAGCTGCGGCGCCAGATCTTGATCTGCGCGTCGCCGTGCTTCGCGGCCGTCTCCGCTTTGTTCAGGCCCTGCAACGCGCCGTAGTGGCGCTCGTTGAGCCGCCAGTTGCGCGTGACCGGAATCCACAGCAGATCGAGCGCGTCGAGCGCGATCCAGCACGTGCGGATCGCGCGTTTGAGCACGGACGTGAACGCGACGTCGAACGTGAAGCCCGCGTCGCGCAGCAGCACGCCGGCCTGCGCGGCTTCCTGCAGGCCTTTTTCGCTGAGATCGACGTCGGTCCAGCCGGTGAACCGGTTCTCGGAGTTCCAGGTACTTTCGCCGTGACGGAGCAGAACGACTTTGTACATGTCCGTCTCCGTCCTACGCGAGCTGCTTGATCGCGGCCTTGCCCGCATAGCGCGCCGACGCGCCGAGCGCAGACTCGATGCGGAGCAGCTGGTTGTACTTCGCAGTGCGATCCGAGCGGCTCGCCGAGCCGGTCTTGATCTGACCGGCGCACGTGGCGACGGCGAGGTCCGCAATCGTAGAGTCTTCCGTCTCGCCCGAGCGATGCGAGATCACGCTCGCGTACCCGGCCTGACGCGCCATCTCCATGGCCGACAGCGTCTCGCTGACCGATCCGATCTGGTTGAGCTTGACGAGCAGCGCGTTGGCGATGCCCTGCTCGATGCCCTCGCGAAGGATCTTCGGGTTGGTGACGAAGATGTCGTCGCCGACGAGCTGCACGCGCTTGCCGAGCGCCGCGGTCAGGCGCTTCCAGCCCGGCCAATCGGCCTCCGCGAGTCCGTCTTCGATCGAGATGATCGGGTACTGTTTCACCCACTCTTCGTAGAGCGCGATCATCTCGTCGCTCGACTTCTTGCCCTCACCCGACTTCTTCAGGATGTACGACGAGGACGCGTCGTCCCAGAACTCGCTGGAGGCGACGTCGAGCGCGACGTACATGTCCTTGCCCGGCGTGTAGCCCGCGGCCTGGACCGCTTCGAGCACGAGCTCGACGGCCTGGCGGTTGGACGAAAGGCTCGGCGCGAAGCCGCCCTCGTCGCCGACGCCCGTCGCGAGGCCGCGCTTCTTCAGCAGCGAGCGCAGCGCGTGGAACGTCTCGACGCCGCCGCGCAGCGCTTCCGAGAACGACGGGAAGCCTACCGGCATGACCATGAACTCCTGGAAGTCCACGTTCGAGTCCGCGTGCGCGCCGCCGTTGAGGATGTTCATCATCGGCACGGGCAGCAGCGGGCCGCCCGAGCGTGCGGCCATCGGCACGAGCGAGGCCAGATATTCGTAGAGCGGGACGCCGGCGGCCGAGGCCGACGCGCGCGCGAGCGCCATCGACACGCCGAGCACGGCATTGGCGCCGAGGCGGCCGAGGTTCGGCGTGCCGTCGAGCGCGATCATCTTCGCGTCGACCGATCGCTGGTCCGCTTCGTTGCCCGCGAGCGCGCTGGCGATCTCGTCGTTGACGTGGCCGACGGCCTTCAGCACGCCCTTGCCCAGATAACGGTTCTTCTGACCGTCGCGCAGCTCGAGCGCTTCGCGCGTGCCGGTCGAGGCGCCGGACGGCACTGCGGCGCGACCCACCGCGCCGGAATCGAGGGTGACGTCCACTTCAATGGTCGGATTGCCGCGCGAGTCCAGAATCTCGCGGGCCTGAATGCTGCGGATTTTCACGGAAGACTCTCCTGCGTGCCGAGGATGACGATCGGCGGACTGCGTATGGTATCACGCGGGTTTTTGAAGGGTGTTCCGATCTAAGATACGGCGATCCGCTCCCGTCCCCCGGGTGTACGTCTCGACGTCCCGTCGTGACCGGTCGCCAAGAGGGTGTATGCGCCGCAGGTTGTCCGTCCTCGCTGCGTTGCTGCTATCCGTCGTCGTGCCAGGCGCTGCGCGCGCGCAGAGCCACGCGCGTGTCGTGCCCGTGGCCTGGCACGCCGAATCGGCCGACGCGCAAATCCAAGGTCTCGTCAAAGACGACGCCGGATCGGCGATTACCGGCGCGAGCGTGCTCGCGATGGGCGAGACGCTGGCGATGGTGCGCACCGACGAGCGCGGCCGCTTCACGCTGCGCGTGCCGCCCGGCAACTACGTGCTGCGCGCCACGCGCGAGGGCTACATCTCGCGCTACCGCGAGCCCGTGCGCATCACGGCCGGCGAGCCGGTCACGCGCGTTATCACGCTGACCCGCGCGAGCGCGGCGACGGCATCGTCGGCGCCGCTGCAGTTGGCGGGCGTGGGCGCCGCGGCTGCGACACCGGAAGCCGCGACGCCTGAGCCTGCGGCCGTGGCCGATCCGTCGGCTGCGAGCGACAGCAGCCACAGCGCGGCCGCGTGGCGCCTGCGGCATCTGCCGCGCACCGTGCTGCGCGACGAGTCGCCGACGGCCGTGGCGTGGGACGATGACGACACCTCGTGGCCATCGTCGTTGAGCGAGAGTCTGGCCGCGAGCGCGAGCCGGACGGCCGCGTCGTTCCTCGGCGCGACGGACTTCAGCGGCCACGTGGATTTCCTGACGATGAGCTCGCTGCCGGGCTCCGGTCCGATTTCGCCGGTCGACTGGCCGCGCGGCGTCGCGTACGTCGTGGTCG
>DASZVJ010000068.1:0-25328 GCA_035547155.1 Vicinamibacterales bacterium | reverse complement strand
CGTGTGCAGCAGCCGGAAGCACAGCCCTTTGTTGAACTTCGTCCGCTCGACGACGTCGCGGAGGCGCAGCATCTCGCCGCGCGACCGGAACGCCCGCAGCACGTCGGCGGCGTGGACGACGGACTGAATGACGTAGGACTTGCGGTCCGACTTGCTCATCGACATCTCGGCTGGAGAACGGAGGCTAGCATGGCCCTGCAGATGGCTCGACCTTGCCACCGGCCGGGCCGGTGCGGTATGTACGTAGGAGGTATGTGGACTGAAACGCCTCGCCTGTCGTGTTGCCGCTGTCGGACATCCGTGTCCGGGCAGGCACGCTGAGCGCAGGTCGACGAGCCACCGCTCGTCAGCACATCCCAGTTCGCACAGCCTTCCGGCCCGGAGCGCACGCCGTTCCGGGCTTTTTTGTTTGCCGTTTCGCAGACGTAGACGAGGACATCCGCATGGCCACGACCGTGTTCATCCCCACTCCCCTCCGGCCGTTCACCGATCAGCAAGCGACGGTCCAGGTGGCCGGCGCCAGCGTCGGCGAGGTGCTGCAGAATCTGGTGACCGTCCACACCGAGCTTCGCAACCATCTGTTCGGCGCGGACGGCAAATTGCGCAGCTTCGTCAACGTCTACGTCAACGACGAGGACATCCGCTATCTGAAGAAGGAACAGACGCCGATCAGCGCCAACGACACCGTCAGCATCGTGCCGTCGGTCGCCGGCGGATCTCCCGAGGTGCGCCAGTGAGCGAGCTCAACAGCGACGAAGTCCGGCGCTACAGCCGGCATCTGATCATGCCGGAGGTCGGCGTCGAAGGTCAGCGCAAGCTGAAAGACGCGCGCGTCCTCTGCATCGGCGCCGGCGGCCTCGGCTCGCCCGCCGCCCTCTATCTCGCCGCGGCCGGCGTCGGCACGCTCGGCCTCTGCGATTTCGACGCCGTCGACTTCAGCAACCTGCAGCGCCAGGTGCTCTTCAGCACCGACGACGTGGGCCGGCCGAAGCTGCGCGCGGCGAGCGATCGCCTGCGCGGCCTCAACCCCAACATCCGCATCGTCGGCCACGAGACGATGCTGACGTCAGCCAACGCGCTCGACATCTTCAAGGACTACGACATCATCCTTGACGGCGCGGACAACTTCCCGACGCGCTACCTGGTCAACGACGCGTGCGTGCTGTCCGGCAAGCCGAACGTCTACGGCAGCATCTTCCGCTTCGACGGCCAGGTCTCCGTGTTCGCGACCAAGGGCGGGCCGTGCTACCGCTGCCTGTATCCGGAGCCGCCACCGCCCGGCCTCGTGCCGAGCTGCGCGGAGGGCGGCGTCCTCGGCGTGCTGCCGGGCGTCGTCGGCACGATCCAGGCGACGGAGGTCATCAAGCTGATTCTGGGCGTGGGCGATCCGCTCATCGGCCGGCTGCTGCTGTTCGATGCCCTGCAGATGAAGTTCCGTACGCTGAAGCTGCAGCGCGATCCGAACTGCCCGGTCTGCGGCGATCACCCGACGGTGACGAAGTTGATCGACTACGAGATCTTCTGCGGCATCACGCCGCCGGCGAAGACCGCCGATCAGGGCAAGGTCTCCGCGGACCAGGAGATGACCGTCAGCGATCTCAAGGCCCGGCTCGATCAGCGCAATGTGTTCCTGCTGGACGTGCGCGAGCCGCGCGAGTGGGAGATCTCACACATCGAAGGCGCGACGCTGATTCCGCTGGGCGAGCTGCCGAAGCGGCTCGCCGAGCTGCCCGATCCGACGACCGGCCCGGAGATCGTCGTCCAGTGCAAGTCCGGCGTCCGCAGCGCGAAGGCCGTGAACCTGCTGCGCGAGAAGGGCTACACGCGGGTCAAGAACCTGCGCGGCGGCATTCTCGAGTGGATTGCGAGGGTAGATCCGAGTCTTCACACGTACTGACGCTGTGTGAAGACTCGGACGCGTCAACTTTGAACTGCGAACTTTGAACTTCGAAAGAAGGCCTGCACGCCCGATTTCGAAGTTCGGAGTTCGAAGTTGACGCCAAAGGCGTTTAGCCCTCTTCGCTTCTCGTCGTCCGTGACGGATACGACCCGAAGATCTTGAGCGAGCGCGTGATGCCGGCGAGCTCGTCGAGCGCGGCCTGGACGGCCGCGTCGGCGATGTTACCTTCGAAGTCCACGTAGAACAGGTACTCGAACGGCCGGCCGGGCATCGGGCGCGACTCGAGCTTCGTCAGGTTCAGGCCGTGGCCGGCAAGCACGCCCAGGCACGCGAGCAACGCACCGCGCTCGTGCTGCATCACGAACATCACCGACGTCTTGCACGGCACGCGCGGGTCGAACGGCTCGGACTCGCGCGCGATCACCAGGAACCGCGTGTAGTTCTCGCGGTGGTTCGCGATGTCGCGCCGCAGCAGGTGCAGGCCGTGCAGCGCGGCCGCTTCAGGGCTCGCAATCGCGGCGTGCGTCGGATCGTTCTCGACCTTGACGCGCTCGACGCTCATCGCGGTGTCAATGAACGTCTCCACCGTGCACTGCGGCAATGACGCCAGGAACGCCGTGCACTGCGACAACGCCTGCGGGTGCGAATAGACCTTCCGCAGGCTCTCGAGGGGCACGTCGGCGATGCCGACCAGACACATCTCCACGCGCAGGACTTCTTCGCCGACGATGGCGAGGTCGGTGTGGGAGAGGGCGTCGTAGGCGTCGTGCACCGAGCCGGACGTCGTGTTCTCGATCGGCAGCATCGCGTAGTCGGCGGCGCCGGATCGTACTTCCTCGAGCATCGAGCGAAACGTCGGCAGGCCGCGGTACGAGACGGTCGACTGGCGCGGCGCGAAGAAATGCCGTCCCGCAATATGGCTGAACGCGCCTTCCGCGCCCTGGAACACGACGGTGATGGGCCGGCCCAGATCACCACGGCGGCTGGCGCCGAGGTGCAGCTCCTGCGTGCGGACGGAGAAGTCGACGACCTCGCGGAACACGCGCGCGACGAGCAGCTCGTCCAGGTCGAGGGTCTTGGCGCGCTCGGCCAGCCGCGCGATCTGCCGCGCTTCCCGCAACGGATCGCGCAACGGCGCGCTCGTGTGCGCCTTCAGCTCGGCGACCTTGTGCACGACCTGCTGCCTGCGCGCGAGAACGTCGACGAGCTGATCATCGATCTGATCGAGCGCGCGCCGGAGATCTTCGAGGGTGGAAGGGGACATCGGGATTGTTGTATCGCACTATCTCGCTATCGCGCTATCGCACTATCTCGCATCGGGCTATCGGGCTATCTGCCTTCACGGCACGGGCCGCCACAAGGGCGGCCCCTACGGACAGCGAAGCCCGTAGCCTGCAGCCTGTGTAGGGGCGGCCCCCGTGGCCGCCACGACTGCACGTCATCCAAGCCGTAAGCCTCATAAACATAACTGATTTAGATTCAAACATTATTCGATTGTCAAATATGTCTCCTGCCGATATAAGTGTTGGACCCGCCTGGGAAACCCGGGGTGGCCCGGATCGCGGCGATGCCGGGTCCGGAGAGCAGACAACGGAGTGGACATGGAACGCCTGACTGGTGCGGAAATTCTCTGGGAATGTCTCGTGCGCGAGGGAGTGACCGATGTCTTCGGCTACCCCGGCGGCGCGATCCTTCCCGCGTACGACGCGATGCTGAAGTACCCGATTCGGCACGTGCTCGTCCGGCACGAGCAGGGCGCGACGCACATGGCAGATGGCTACGCGCGCGCGACCGGCAAGGTCGGCGTGGCCGTCGCGACGAGCGGCCCCGGCGCGACCAACATGGTCACCGGCATCGCCACCGCGATGATGGACTCGGTGCCGATCGTCTGCATCACGGGCCAGGTCGGCAGCCGCCTCATCGGCTCCGACGCGTTCCAGGAATGCGACATCACCGGCATCACCCTGCCGGTCACCAAGCACAACTACCTCGTGACGCGCGCCGAAGACGTGGCGCCGGCCGTTCGCGAGGCGTTCCTCGTCGCGCAGTCCGGCCGTCCGGGCCCGGTGCTGATCGACATCACGAAGGACGCCCAGCAGTCGTCCGCGATCTTCGATTGGGACGCCGCGGCGCCGTCGCCGTCCATCGTGCGCCGTCTGCCGACGCCGGCCGAGACCAAGATGCGTGAGGCGCTCGATCTGATCCGCCACGCGAAGCGGCCGCTCGTGCTCGCGGGCCACGGCCTGATGCTCGCCAACGCGACCGACGAGATCCGCGCGTTCACGGACATCACCGGCGTGCCGGTCGCCGTGACGCTGCTCGGCATCGGCTGCCTGCCCGCCTCGCATCCGAACAACCTCGGCATGATGGGCATGCACGGCGAGGCGTGGGTCAACACGGCGATTCAGGAAGCCGACCTGCTCATCGCGCTCGGCATGCGCTTCGACGATCGCGTCACCGGCAACCTGAAGACGTACGCGCTCAACGCGAAGAAGATCCACGTCGACATCGATCAAGCCGAGATCGGCAAGAACGTCCCTGTCGACGTTGGCATCGTCGCCGACGTCCGCGACGTGCTGCGCACCTGGCGCGGCTCGCTGCAGAAGCTCGACCTCTCCGACTGGGACGCGCGCATCAAGGCGCTCAAAGGCGACTCGGCCGTCCGCGACATCCAGAACATGCCCGACGATGGCCATCTGTACGCGGCGCACGTGATTCACGACATCTGGCGCGCGACCGACGGCAAGGCCATCGTCGTTACCGACGTCGGTCAGCATCAGATGTGGGAGGCGCAGTACTACCACCACGAGACGCCGCGCTCGCTCATCACGTCCGGCGGCCTCGGCACGATGGGCTTCGCGCTGCCCGCGGCGATCGGCGCCAAGATGGCGTGCCCCGACTCCGAGGTCTGGGCGGTCGTCGGCGACGGCGGCTTCCAGATGACGATGGCGGAGCTCGCGACGATCGTGCAGGAGAACGTCAAGGTCAACATCGCGATCATCAACAACGGCTACCTCGGCATGGTTCGCCAGTGGCAGGAGTTCTTTTACGATCGCCGCTACGCCGCGACGCCGCTGCTGAGCCCGGACTTCGTCAAGCTCGCCGAGGCCTACGGCATCGACTCGCATCGCGTCACGACGCGCAAGGAGGTCGTGCCGACGGTGGCGGCCGCGCGCAAGCACCACGGCACGGTGCTCATCGATTTCCGCGTCGAGCAGGAGGACTCGGTGTTCCCGATGGTCCCGGCCGGCGCCGATCTCCACAAGATGATCCGCCGCCCGACCCCGCTCGCGGAGACCGGCGCGGATCGGTAGGCGGAATTTCGAAGTTCAGAGTTCGAAGTTCGACGTTTTCTTTTCTGGAGCGTTAGATGCTTATTACCTATGTGCTGCATGTGGACGACAAGCCGGGCGTGTTGAACCGGGTGTCGTCGCTGGTCCGGCGGCGCGACTACAACATCGAGTCATTGACGGTCGGCCACACGGCCGAGCCCGGCGTGTCCCGCATCACGCTCGTCGTGGACGCGAGCCCCGACGCCGCGCACCGGATCGAGGCGAACCTCTACAAGCTCGTCCACGTGCTGCGCGTCGAGAATCTCACGAGCGTGCCGACCGTGTTCCGGCACCTCGCACTGATCAAAGTGGCCGCGACGATCGACACGCGCACGCAGATCATGCAGCTCGCCGACGTCTTCCGCGCGCGCGTCGTGGACGTCGCGCCGGACTCGCTGATCATCGAGATCACCGGCACCGACGAGAAGATCGACGGCCTGCTCGAGGTCCTGCGGCCATTCGGCCTGCTGGAAGTCGCCAAGACCGGCCGTCTCGCCATGTCCCGCGGCCAGTCCGCGCGGTCGTCGGTGGCGACATCCTCGTCGGCCGATGAGCCGGTCGACGCCGCTGTTTCGTTTTCTGTATAAAATCGAGCGGATCGGCGCGTGGCCGCAGCGCTGGCCGGGTGGTCTTGCCACCGGCTGCGCCCCGGCGCGTGTTCAGCTGCGCCGATGCCGACGTCCGCTTTCGAGGAGCCCATGGCCAAGATTTATTACGACCGCGATGCTGATTTGTCTTTGATCCGCGCCAAGAAGGTCGCGGTGCTCGGGTACGGATCCCAGGGGCACGCGCACGCGCTGAACCTGCGCGATAGCGGCGTGACGGTACGCGTCGGTCTGCCCGAGGGCAGCAAGTCGCGCGCGGTCGCGGAAAAGGACGGCCTGCAGGTGATGACGCCCGCGGAGGCGTCGAAGTGGGCGGACGTAATCATGGTGCTCGTCCCCGACACGACCGCGGCGGCGCTCTACAAGGAAGCGATCGCGCCGAATCTGTCGGCCGGCAAGATGCTGATGCTCGCGCACGGCTTCAACATCCGTTACGGCACGATCGATCCGCCGAAGGACGTCGACGTCACGATGATCGCGCCGAAGTCGCCGGGCCATCGCGTCCGCGAGCTCTACGTCGAAGGCGGCGGCACGCCGGCGCTCATCGCCGTCCATCAGGACGCGACGGGTCAGGCCAAGGCGCTCGCGCTCTCGTACGGTCGCGCGATCGGCGTCGCCCGCGCGGGCATCGTCGAGACGACGTTCACGGAAGAGACGGAGACGGATTTGTTCGGCGAGCAGGCGATCCTGTGCGGCGGCACGAGCGCGCTCGTCAAGGCGGGATTCGATACACTGGTCGAGGCCGGCTACCAGCCGGAGGTCGCGTACTTCGAGTGCCTGCACGAGCTCAAGCTCATCGTCGATCTGATGTACCGCGGCGGGCTCAACTACATGCGGTACTCGGTGAGCGACACGGCGGAGTACGGCGACTACACCGCCGGCCCGCGCATCGTCACCGACGAGACGAAGCAGAACATGAAGCAGCTGCTCGCTGAGATTCAAGACGGCACATTCGCCAAGAAGTGGATCGGCGAGCACGCCGCCGGACGGCCGTGGTTCAACAAGACGCGCGCCGCCGAGCAGAATCAGGTGCTCGAGCGCGTCGGCGCGGATTTGCGCGCGATGATGCCGTTCGTCAACCCGGTCGTCGCGCCGAAGCTGTAGGCCGCCCGGTCGTACGGGCGAGCCCCATGCCGCCCAAGGAGAACCGCACGTGTACAAGGTCCTGACGCTCAACAACATCGCGAAAGTCGGCCTCGCCAAGCTTCCCGCCTCGAGCTACCAGATCAGCAACGACGTCAAGGACCCTGACGCGATTCTCGTGCGCTCCGCCAACATGCACGCGATCGACATCCCGGCCAACTTGAAGGCCGTGGGTCGCGCAGGTGCAGGCGTCAACAACATCCCCGTTGCGAAGATGAGCACGAAGGGCATCCCCGTGTTCAACGCGCCGGGCGCGAACTCGAACGCGGTCAAAGAACTCGTCATCGCGGGCCTGATTCTCGGGTGCCGGCAGATTTGCGAAGCGTGGGACTTCGCACGCGGCCTCGAAGGATCGGACGAGGAGATCGGCAAGGCCGTCGAAGCGGGCAAGAAGAACTTCGCCGGCTTCGAGTTGCCCGGCCGCACGCTCGGTGTCGTCGGTCTCGGCGCGATCGGACGCCTGGTCGCCAATGCCGCCGTCGGCCTCGGCATGAACGTCATCGGCTTCGACCCGGGTCTGACGGTCGAAGGCGCATGGGCGCTGTCCTCGTCGGTGCGCAAGGCGCGCACGCTCGAAGACGTGTTCCGCGAGGCCGACTTCCTCACCGTGCACGTGCCGCTCGCCGATGCGACGCGCAAGCTCGTCAACGCGGATCGGCTCGCGTCGATGAAGAAGGGCGCGGTCATCCTCAACTTCGCGCGCGAGGGCATCGTCGACGACCAGGCCGTCGTCGACGCGATCGACGAAGGCCACGTCCACGGCTACATCAGCGACTTTCCGACCAACATCACGAAGAACCATCGCCGCTGCGTCACGCTGCCACATCTGGGCGCGTCGACGGCGGAGGCCGAGGACAACTGCGCGATCATGGTCGCCGATCAGGTCCGCGACTTCCTCGAGAACGGCAACGTCCGCAACGCCGTCAACTTCCCGGAAGTCGTCGTCCCGCGGCGCACCGCCCATCGTCTCGTGTGCGCGAACGCGAACGTCCCGAACATGCTCGGCCAGATCTCGGAAGCCTTCGGTCAGGCCGGCCTCAACATCCACGACATGGTGAACTCGTCCAAGGGCGAGCTCGCCTACACCGTCGTCGATCTCGACGGGCCAGTGCCGGACGCCGTGTTCAAGCAGATCTCGGGCATCAAGGGCGTCGTGATGGCGAGGCTGATCCAAGAGCCCAAATAGGTTCTGCGGTTCCGGGGTTCTGCGGTTCCGCCGTTCGGGTTCGCGAACCTGAGAACCGTGGAACCAGAGCCCCAGAACCTCAGCACTCCGGCCCCCTAGAACCTGTCCCCTCGATGCTGCCAATCAACACTCCCGCCCCTGACTTCTCGCTGCCGAACCAGCACCGCGAGACCGTGACGCTGTCGCAGTTTCGCGGGCGCAAGCATGTGGTGATCGCGTTCCATCCGCTCGCGTTCACGCCGGTATGCTCGGTGCAGGTGCAGACGTACCAGCGCGAGCAGCCGAGACTCGCAGCGCTCGACGCGCACGTTCTGGCGATCAGCGCCGACGCGGGGCCGTCGAAGAAGGCGTGGGCCGACTCGCTCGGCGGCGTGACGTACGACCTGCTCAGCGACTTCCATCCCCACGGCCAGGTCGCGGCCGCATATGGCGTGCTGCGCGCAGACGGTCTGCCCGAACGCGCGATCTTCCTCATCGACAAGACGGGCACAATCCGCTGGACCGCCCTCTACGACATGCCCGAACAGCCCGATCACGACGCGCTGTTCGACGCGCTCGCGAAGCTCTAAGGCATCGTCCGCCGGGTCTGAAGACCCGGCCTACATCTGCACGTAGACGGGCTGCGGTCGGCGGTCTGCGTCCGGAGGCAGATATCCAGATAGCCCGATGGACGGCAGTTAGCGCGATATCCGATAGGGCGATAGCGCGATAGTGAGCTAGTGCGATACCTTGTTCATCACTCCCATGCGCGTGCGCGGCCTGTCAGGCATCCTCCTGCTGATCGCGGTTCTGCTGTTCGTCCTGCCGTCCGCTGCCAGCTACTACACCGATTGGCTCTGGTTCCGCGAGCTCGGGTATGAAGGCGTGTTCCTGCGCACGCTCAACGCGCAGACCGCCGTGTTCGCCGGCACGTTCGTCGTCGTCTATCTCTTCCTGTTCCTGAACCTGCGCTTCGCACGCCGGCGTACGGCCGAGCGCCCGCGTGTCGTGCTCGGCACCGGCGGTGACGGACGACCGATCGCGTTCGAAGGGCGGCAGTTGGCGAGCCTCGCGCAGCCCATCTCCGCGATTGCGGCGATGCTGTTCGGCCTGGTGGGCGCAGCCAACTGGCTCGCGTGGATCAGCTTCTTCCGGCACGTCTCGTTCAACGTTCGCGATCCGCTCTTCGGCTACGACGTCGCGTTCTACGTCTTCCGCCTGCCGATCTATCAGCTCGTCAGACAACAGGCGATCGTGATGTCGCTCATCGCGCTCGTCGGATGCGGCATCTACTACGTCTTCTCTGGCAGCTTCATGGTCGAGGCGCGGCCCGGCACCTCGACGTGGCCGCGCGTGCGCTTGATTCCGAGCGCGCGGCGCCATTTGTCGCTGCTGACCGCGCTCGTGCTCGGCCTGCTCGCGTGGGGCGCGTGGCTCGAGGTGCCCTCGACGCTGATCACGCCGACGGACTCGAGCGTCGCGTTCGGTGCGAGCTACAGCGACGTCTACGCGCGCATTCCCTTTCTGTGGCTGACGGTCGCCACGCTCGCCGTGGGCGCGGGCCTGTCGATCTGGCATGGCTTCGGCCGCCGCGGATGGCCGCTGCCGCTCGCCATCGCGATGTACGTCGTCGTGTCGGCCGGCGGCAGCGTCTACACCGGCTTCGTGCAGCGGCTCGTTGTCACGCCGAACGAGCAGGACAAGGAGCGGCCGTACATCGAGCACAACATCCAGTTCACGCGTCTCGCGTACGCGCTGGATCGCGTCGAGGAGCGCGACAGTCCCGGCGACGCGTCGCTCTCGCCGCACGACGTCGCCGACAACGCGGGAACGATCGAGAACGTCCGCCTGTGGGATCACGCGCCGCTGCTGCAGACGTTCAGCCAGATCCAGGTCATCCGCAACTACTACGACTTCGTCAACATCGACAACGACCGCTACATGATCGACGGCAAGTACCGGCAGGTGATGCTGTCGGTGCGCGAGCTGAACACGAGCGCGATGCCGAACCCGTCCTGGGTCAACGAGCGGCTGTCGTTCACGCACGGGTACGGCCTGACGCTCGGTCCCGTCAATCAGGTCACGACCGAAGGGCTGCCGGTGCTGTTCATCCGCGATCTGCCGCCGGTCTCGACGGTCAGCCTCAAGCTGACGCGGCCCAGCGTCTACTACGGCGAGCGATCGAACGAGTACGCGCTCGTCAAGACGTGGCAGCCGGAATTCGACTATCCGAAGGGCGAGGACAACGAGAAGACGTTCTACAACGGCAGTGGCGGCGTGCCGATCGGATCGTTCTGGCGCCGGCTCCTCTTCGCAATGCGGTTTGCCAGCACCGACATCCTCGTCACGCGTCAGATCCGACCGGAGAGCCGGATCCTCTTCCATCGCAACGTCGTCGATCGTGCGGCCATGCTCGCACCGTTCCTGACGCTCGACGGCGATCCGTACCCGGTCGTCACCGCGGCCGGCAACATCGTCTGGATGCAGGACGCGTACACGACCTCGTCGAGCTATCCGTACGCGACGCCGTACAGCGGTCCGCTTCGCGCGTACACCGACGTCAACTACCTGCGCAACTCGGTCAAGATCGTGACCGACGCGTACAACGGGAGCGTGGCGCTGTATCTCGCCGATCCGGACGATCCGATCGCGCAGACGCTCAACCGCATCTTTCCTGGTCTGCTGCGTCCGCTGGACGAGATGCCGGCCGATCTGCGGCAGCACGTCCGGTACCCGGAGGACATCTTCGCGATTCAGGCGCGGATGTACGCGACGTATCACATGACGAATCCGCAGGTCTTCTACAACAAGGAAGACCAGTGGTCCGTGCCACCGCTCCTCGACAGCCCGCAGAGCTCGAAGGAGATGGAGCCGTACTACACGATCATGAAGCTCCCGCGTGAAAAGCAGACGGAGTTCATCCAGATGCTGCCGTTCACGCCGAGCAAGAAGAGCAATCTGTCCGCCTGGCTGGCCGCGCGCAGCGACGGCGCACACTACGGTCATCTGCTGGCGTACATCTTTCCGAAGAACAGTCTGGTGTTCGGCCCGCAGCAGATCCAGGCGCGTATCAATCAGGATCAGATCATCTCGCCTCAAATCACGCTGTGGAGCGCGCAGGGATCGCAGGTCATCTGGGGCCAGCTGCTCGTCATCCCCATCAGGGACGCGCTGCTCTACGTCCGGCCGCTCTATCTGCGATCGCCGAACGATCCGCCCGTGCCCGAGCTGAAGCGCGTCATCGTCGCGTATCAGAACAAGATCGTGATGGAAGAGACGCTTACACGCGCGCTGGTATCGATCTTCGGCTCGAGCGTGGCGAGCGCGCTCTCGCCGGATCAGCTGTCCAGCAGCGCGACGTCCGTCATCGCGACGCCAGTCGACGTCGACGTGCCGGCGGTCGACGAGGCGGCGGTGCCCGATGACGCCAGCACGACGGCGTTGGCCGCCGAGGCGCAGACGCACCTCGACAACATGGACAAAGCGATGCGAGCCGGCGACTGGGCGCTGTACGGCGAAGAGCTGAAGAAGCTGCGCGCGGTCATCGAGCGCATGCCGAAGACCAAATGACGCAGACCGGCGACGCCGTCAAGGAGCGCGTTCGCACCGAGAAGCGCGAGCCGTCGCTCTACAAGGTCGTCTTGCTGAACGACGACTACACGACGATGGAGTTCGTGATGCAGGTGCTGGAAGCGGTGTTCCAGAAGTCGCCGTCGGAGGCCTATCAGATCATGATGCACGTCCACGTCAACGGCCGAGGCATCGCGGGCGTGTATCCGTGGGAGGTCGCGGAGACGAAGGCGGAGACGGTCATCTCGCTGGCGCGCCAGGCCGGCTTTCCGCTGAAAGCCGTGACGGAAGAAGCCTAGCGTCGCGCTGGCTATAATCGGAAGTGCGCCCATGTTTTCCAGCGCGCTCGAAATCGTCCTGCACGTCGCCTACCGGGAAGCCGTGTCGCGGCGGCATGCGTACCTGACCCTCGAACATCTCCTCTACGCGCTCGCGCACGATCGCGAAGGCGAACGGATCCTGCAGGGCTGCGGCGTCGATCTCGTCAAGCTCCGGCGCGACCTCGACGACTATCTGAAGGATGCGGTCGAGCAGCTGCGCCGGGGTCACGAGCGTGAGCCGGAGCAGACGGCCGCATTCCGCCGTGTGCTGCAGACGGCGGTGCTGCACGTGCAGAGCGCGCAGCGCCCCGAGGTGAACGCCGGCGACATCCTCGCGGCGTTGCTGCAGCAGCCGAAATCGCAGGCCGCGCGTCTGCTCGAGGGTCAGGGCGTCACGCGACTCGACGTCCTCGATTTCATCTCGCACGGCGTCTCGAAGACGCCAGATACGGCGGAGACGAGTGGCGATGGCCCCGCGACGGCCGGCGGCGGAGACGAAGGGACATCGAGTGCGCGCGATCCGCTGGCTGCCTACTGCCTCAATCTCACCGAGCGTGCGTCGAAGGGCCAGCTCGATCCGTTGATCGGACGCGCCACCGAGCTGCAGCGGACGATCGAAGTGCTCTGCCGGCGCCGCAAGAACAATCCCGTCTTCGTCGGCGAAGCCGGCGTCGGCAAGACGGCGATGGCCGAAGGGCTCGCCGCGCGTCTGCTGGCCGACGACGTGCCGGATCTGTTGAAGGGCGCGGAGGTCTTCTCGCTCGACACGAGCGCGCTGCTCGCCGGCACGCGCTTCCGCGGCGATTTCGAGGAGCGCTTCAAGGCCGTCATCCGCGCGCTCGCATCGCGTCCGCGCGCCATCCTCTTCATCGACGAGATCCACAGCACCGTCGGCGCCGGCGCGACGACCGGCGGGACGATGGATCTGGCGACCATGATCAAACCGATCCTCACAGCCGGTGATCTGCGCGTGATCGGATCGACGACGTTCGAGGAGTTCAAACACATCGAGAAGGACCGTGCGCTCGCGCGCCGGCTGCAGCGCATCACCATCGAAGAGCCGTCGATCGACGAGACGGTCAAGATCCTCTCGGGCCTCGCGTCCCGCTACGAAGCGCACCACAACGTGAAATACGAGGCGGCCGCGCTCGAAGCCGCCGCCAAGCTCGCCGCCCGGCACCTGCGCGACTTCAAGCTGCCCGACAGCGCGATCGACGTCATCGACGAAGCGGGCGCGGTCGCGCGTCTCAAGGCGTCTGCCGCGGCGGTGCCTGCGGAGCCAGCGAACTCCGAACTGGAAAGTACGAACTCCAGAACCCCAGAACCCCAGAACCCGAACCCCGGAACCTCAGAACCCAGAACCCCAGAACCCGTCGTGATCACCCCCGCCGACATCGAAGCCGTCGTCGCGCGCATGGCGCGCATTCCGGCGCGGCAGGCGTCCTCGTCGGATCGCGAGCGGCTGCGCACGCTCGAGGAGTCGCTGAATCGCGTCGTCTTCGGTCAGAGCGAGGCAGTGCACCTCGTGGCGCAGGCGATCAAGCGATCGCGTGCGGGGCTGGGCTTGCCGGATCATCCGGCCGGTGCGTTTCTATTCACGGGTCCGACGGGCGTCGGCAAGACGGAGTTGGCGAAACAACTGGCGCTCCAGCTCGGCAACGAGTTCATCCGCTTCGACATGAGCGAGTACATGGAGAAGCATGCGGTTGCGCGGCTGATTGGCGCGCCGCCGGGATATGTCGGCTTCGAGCAGGGCGGACAGCTCGTCGATGCCGTCCGCACGCATCCCTACAGCGTCGTCCTGCTCGACGAGATCGAGAAGGCGCATCCGGACATCTTCAACATCCTGCTGCAGGTGATGGATCACGCGACGCTGACGGACAACAGCGGCCGCAAGGCGGATTTCCGCAACACGGTATTGATTCTCACGTCGAACGCCGGCTCGCGCGAGATGAGCACGCGATCGATTGGCTTCGCGGACGGCGGCGCGAGCGATGAGCACGACGACAGCGTGCGGCGCGCGGCGTTCGGCAAGTCGAAGGCGGCGATCGAGCGCGTGTTCTCGCCGGAGTTCCGCAACCGTCTCGACGCGATCGTCACGTTCGGCAACCTGACGCCGCAGGTGATGGAAACCATCGTCGAGAAGTTCGTCCTGCAGCTCGAGGCGCAGCTTGCCGAGCGCCACGTCGCGATTACGCTGACGCCAGACGCGCGCGCGTGGCTCGGCACCAAGGGCTACGATCCGGTCTACGGCGCGCGGCCGCTCGCACGCGTGATCCAGCGCGAGGTCCGCGATCGCCTGACCGACGAGCTGCTCTTCGGCCAGCTCGAACACGGCGGCACCGTGACGATTGGCGTCGATCAGGATGCGCTGACGTTCGCGTTTGCGCCGCGCACCGAGACGATTCCTCACTGACGTCTATGTCTGATTCCGATCTCAAAGTGACCGACCGTCGCTGGTGGGCCAGGGGCGACAGCCCATCCACCGCGGACGAGACACCCAAGCTCAAGCCGACGTACATCGAGGAGCTCGAGGCGCGCATCACTTCGAAGGACGCCGAGCTGCAGCAGCTGCTCGCGAAGTATCGCGGGGCGGCCGATGAATTCGAGCAAGCGCGCACACGGCTGCGGAAGGAAGTCGCGAAGGACGTCGAGCGCGGCCGTCGCGCCGTGATCAGCTCGTTCCTCGACGTGCTCGACAACCTCGATCGCGCCATTGCTGCTGCCGGCCATCGCGCCGATGATCCATTCGTCCAGGGCGTCGCGCTCGTGCGCCAGCAGTTTCTCTCGACGCTCGACGGCCTCGGCGTCGTCCGCGTCGATCCGATCGGACAGATGTTCGATCCGACGAAGCACGAAGCCGTCTCAACGTCGCCGGTGACCGACGAGACGCCCGCTGGCCACATCGTCGGCGTGATTCGACCGGGTTATCTGATCGGCGACGACGTGCTGCGGCCCGCGATGGTCGCGGTCGCGGGATGAATGATAGGCCTTCCGTGTATTTCGGACCGCTGAACCTTCAATCCAGCGAACCGGCTATTCCGCCCGCAGCGCGCGCACGGGATTGACGCGCGTCGCGCGGTACGCCGGCAGCAGACACGCGGCCGTGGCGACGACGAGCAAGAGGCCGCCGGCGCTCACGAACGTCATGGCATCGAACGGCGTCACGCCGTAGAGCAGCGTGGCCATCAGGCGCGTCAGCGCCAACGCGCCAGCGAGGCCGACGGCCAAGCCGACGATCGACAACCTGAGCCCGCCCCACAACACGAGCTCGAGCACCTGCCAGCGTCCGGCGCCGACGGCCATGCGAATGCCGATCTCGCGCTGACGCTGGCTCACCACGTACGCGAGCACACCATAGATGCCAACGGCCGCAAGCACGAGCGCCAACGCGGCAAAGACGCCGAGCAATCCTCCCGCCAGTCGCGGTGCCGCGACTGCGTGCGCGACGATGTCGTCGGCGGACTGAATGGCGGCGATGGGAAGATTCGGATCGATCTGGCGAACGGCTTGTCGAATGGGATCGACGAGCGCGTACGGGCTCGACGTCGTCGTCCGGACGATCAACGCCGCGTTGCGGGCCGGACCGCGCGTCGATCGCTGCCACTGCGCCATGGCACGATAGAACTTCGGCTTGATAGGTCCGGTGATGCCGTTGTGGCGCACGTCACCGACGATGCCGACGACGGTGATCCACGGGCCATCGGGTCGGCCCAATTGGCGGAACCGTCGTCCAACCGCGTCGACGTCCGGCCAATACGCGCGGGCCATGGCGTCGTTGACGAGCGCCACGTCAAGCGTCTCGCTCGTGTCCTGATCCGTGAGCCAGCGGCCGCGCACGAGCCGCTCTCCGAGCGCCTCGGGACCTCCGGCGCTCGCGTACTGCCAATCCGCGGGGACGAACGGCCGATCCGGATTGGCCCATCCCTCGATCTGTAGGCCGGAGTCGCCGATGGATGAGGCCAGCGGCACGAGCCGCAGATATCCGGCGTGCTCGACGCCCGGCAGCGCGCGCACGCGCGCGATCAGCTGATCCCAGAACGCCTGCGTCCGCTCCGGCGTGTCGTACTTCACGTCCGGCAGTGTCAGCCTCATCGTCAACACACGACGCGGCTGGAAGCCGAGGTCGATCGCGTAGAGTGACCAGAGCGTCCGGGCCATGAGCCCCGCGCCAGTCAGCAGCACGACGGCCAGCGCGACCTCGGCGACGACAAGCGCGCCGCGCAGACGACGGCGACGCGGGCCGGTGGACGCGCCGCCGGATCCGTCCTTCAGTGCGTCGACGAGATCCGCGCGTGCAGCGCGGCGTGCCGGCACGACACCAAAGAGCAGCACGGCAAAAATGGTGAGACCGTACGAGAACACCAATACGCCGGCGTCCAACGTGATTGCGCCCGCACGCGGCAGCGTCGCCTGCGACATCGACGCGAACGCGCGAATCGCCACCGCGGCGATGCCGAGCCCGAGCGCGGCGGCGACGACGGCCAGCACGACACCCTCGGTGATCAGCTGCCGGACGAGCCGGCCGCGCCCTGCGCCGAGCGCGCTACGAAGGCTCATCTCGCGCGCGCGAGCTTCGGCGCGCACGAGCTGGAGATTGGCGACGTTCGCACAGGCGATCAGCAGCAGGAATCCGACGGCGCCGAACGCGAGCCACAACGCGGGCTCGATGGCCGCAAAGATGTCGCTGGTGATCGAGACTGCGAACGGTTTCCACCGCATGTCCGCGCGATAGAGCCCTTCGCGCGTGTAGGCCGCTGCCAGCGCCGTCAACTGCGCGTTCGCCTCATTCACCGTCGCGCCGGGTGCCAGGCGCGCCGCCGCGTTTAGACTGTGATTCCCGCGATTGCCGGCGTTGAGCCTGAACGGCGCCCATAGCTGCGTCGGCTCGTCGGCGTTGAGGACGTAGTCGGTCGGCAGCTGGAAGCCAGGCGGCATCACGCCCACGATTGTCCGGCCCACGCCGTCGATCTGAATGACACGGCCGATAATGTCCGGCGCGCCGCCGTATCGCTGCTGCCACAGTCCGTCACTGATCACGACGGCCAGCGGCACGCCGGCGGACGCTTCCTCATCCGTGAAGCCACGGCCCCTGATTGGCTTCACGCCGAGCACGTCGAACGTGTTGGCCGTCACGAGGGCCGCGCCAAGACGGATCGGATCCCCATCTCCCGTCAGATTCGCCGTGAGCGTGTTCCACGCCGCGGCGCCCTGAAATGCCGCGATGCGCGTCCGAGCGTCGATGACCTCCGCATCCGACAGCCACGTCTTGTCGAAGCCGACCCAACTGTTCCAGATCGACACGACGCGGTCTGGCTCGTGATACGGCAACGGTGCGAGCAGGACATGACGAACGACACTGAAGACCGCTGTGCTGGCGCCGAGACCGAGCGCGAGCGTCACGATGGCGGCAACGGTGAATCCTGGCGATCGTCGATACCCGCGAAGCGCGATGCGCGCGTCGCGCGCGATCTCTTCGATCCAGCCGAACATCCACGCGCGTCGCGCGTCTTCTCGGGCGATCGCGACGTTGCCAATCCAGCGCCGTGCCTCTCGCGCTGCCTCGTCGGGCGCAAGGCCGTCGCCGGCCCGATCGCGCTCGAGCATCGCGCGATGGAACTCCAGCTCGTCCGTCAGATCGCGATCGAACGTCCGGCCGCGGCCGGACAGCTTGTTCCAGAGGCGCGTCAGCATCTCAGGCTCCCTGCAGAATCGCGTTGATGACGGCGGACAGCCGCTCGAACTCCGCGGCTTCCTGTGCGAGCCGCTTTCGGCCGGACGCCGTGATGCGGTAGATGCGAGCGCGCCGGCCGAGGTCGGACTCGCCCCACTCGGCTTTCACCCAGCCGTTGACGAGCAGGCGCTGCAGCGCCGGGTAGAGCGCGCTCTCGCCGACACGCAGCGCATCACCGGACGCGCGCTCGAGGTGCCGCGCGATGGCGTACCCGTGCGCGGGCTCGCGTGCGATGACCTTCAGCACGAGCACGTCGAGCGTGCCCGGCAGCATTTCTGAGCTGAGCGAGGTGCGGTTGCGCATGCGGCCCAATATACATCATTTAACGAGGCATCAGTAGATACAGCTTCTGACCACGGGCGACGGGCTACGCCGTGTGGCGGCCCGGAAGCATCACGCCATGCGACGCGCGAGCGCGAGCAGGGACAGGCCGAACGAGGGCGGGTGCTTCTCTTCGAGCTTCAGCAGCGGCATCAGCAGCTTGAAGACGGCGAGCTGATCCTTGGGCAGCACGGTGCGCTTGAGCACGCGGGAGCTCAGCCACCAGCCGAACACGGCGACACGGTTGAGGTAGGTGAGCGACTCGGCCTCGAAGCCGGTCTCCGCAAGCAGCTGCCGCAGCGGCTCGCGATCGTAGCGGCGGTAGTGGCTGAGCGCCTTGTCGAGCGTGCCGTAGAGCGAGGGCATCGAGGGCACGAGCAGGACGAGACGGCCGCCCGGCGGCAGCAAGGCCGCGAAATCGCGCAGCGTCGAACGATCGTCCTCGATGTGCTCGAGCACGTTCATGCAGACGATCGTGTCGATGCGCTCGCGGTGCAGATCGTCACGCTCCTCGGCGCCGAGTGGAAACCGGAAGGACGCCACGCGCACGTTGTCGCGCGCGCCGACCGTCGACCGCAGGACCTGCAGGTAGTAGGGATCGAGATCCGACGCGATGACACGCTCGCGATCGGCGAAATACCGCGTCTGATTGCCGATCCCGGATCCGATCTCGAGGATGCGGCGTCCGAGAAACGCGTCGAACCGATCGTGCAGCCAGCGATTGTACGCCTCGAGCCCGGCCATGCGCCGCAGCGTCTCCGCGCCGACGTCGTCGCCCGGCCGCAGGGCATCGGTCGTCCCGCGAACGGCACTCATCGTCCCGGCGGCGTCCAGCCGCAGTACCGTACGATCGTCCACACCGCCTGAAGCCCGTCCTTCAGGCCGATCTTCTTTCCTTCCGCGTACGTCCGGCCGTTGTAGGAAATCGGCACTTCGTAGATCCGGACTCCGAGCCGGCTCACTTTGCACGTGATCTCCGGCTCGATCCCGAAGCGCTGCGATTGCAGGTCGAGGCGCATGGCGACCTCGCGCGTCATCGCCTTGTAGCAGGTCTCCATGTCGGTCAGGTTGAGATCGGTGAACGCGTTCGAGAGCAGCGTCAGCAGGCGATTGCCGATGGAGTGCCAGAAGTACAGCACACGATGACCGCTCGCGGCGCCGAGAAACCTCGACCCATAGACGACGTCGGCCTTGCCGCTCAGAATCGGCGCCAGGAGCACTGGATATTCGGACGGGTCGTACTCGAGATCGGCGTCCTGAATCAGGAAGATGTCGCCAGTCGCCTCACGAAACCCGCGTGCGACCGCCGCGCCTTTGCCCGCGTTCTGCGGCTGCAGCAACACGCGCACGCCGTCGCGTCCGTCGAGCTCACGCAGGATCTCGCGCGTCCCATCCGTCGATCCGTCGTCGACGATGAGGATCTCTCGTTCGAGACCCTGGGGCGGCGCGGCGAGCACGGCGGAGACGATCGTCCGCACGGTCGCGCGCTCGTTGTAGACGGGAATGACGATCGACAGCTTCACGCAGGCCCGGCGACGCCTCGCATCGGCGTCAGCGCTCGCTCGGATCTTCCAGGTACGTATAGCCGTGCAGGCCGTCTTCGTAGAACCGCAGCAGACGGCCGGACTCCTCGAAGTCCATGCGGCCGTCGCGGACGGCGGCCTCGACGGCGTCGCGCACTTTGCGCACGAGCATGTCGGCGTCGAACTCGACGTAGTCGAGCACTTCCTTGACCGTGTCGCCCTTGATCACCGACTCGAGCATCACGTTGCCGTTCGGATCGAGGCTGACGTGCACGGCATGCGTGTCGCCGAACAGGTTGTGGAGGTCGCCGAGGATCTCCTGGTACGCGCCGACGAGGAACACGCCGACGTAGTACGGCTCGCCGGTGAACGGGTGCAGCGCGAGCGTGCGCTTGACGTCGCGCCGATCGATGAACTGATCGAGCTTGCCGTCCGAGTCGCACGTGATGTCGCCGAGCACGGCCTGGCGCGTCGGCGCCTCGTTGAGCCGGTGGATCGGCATCACCGGAAAGAGCTGCTTGATCGCCCACGAGTCCGGGATCGACTGGAACAGCGAGAAATTGCAGAAGTACGTGTCCGCCAGCGTGTCGTCGAGCCCCTGCAGATCCTCGGGCACTTCTTCCATCTGCGACACGAGCTTCCGCAGCTTCGTGCAGATCGCCCAGTAGAGCGTCTCCGCCTGACAGCGCTGCCCCAGCGGCAGATAGCCGCCGTTGAACAGGTTGAGCGCCATGTCCAGCGCCTGCTGCGCGTCGTGATAGCTCTCGAGCGCGTTGCGCGCGTTCAGGTTCTGGTACGTCTCTTTGAGATCGATCAGCGGCTGCTCGAGCTCTTCGCCGTTGCCGTTCAGCGTGATCTCCGCTTCGCCGAAGCCCGACACGCCGAGCACGTTGAAGATCAGCACGCTGTGGTACGCGACGACGGCGCGTCCGCTCTCGGACACGATCGTCGGATGCCTGACGCCCGCATCGTCACACACCGTTTGAATGTGGTAGACGACGTCGTTCGCGTACTCCTCGAGTGTGTAGTTCACGCTCGACTCGAAGTTCGTCTGCGATCCGTCGTAGTCGACGCCGAGACCGCCGCCGACGTCGAGGTACTCGAGGCCAGCGCCGTCCTTCACCAGCTCGGCGTACACGCGCGCCGCTTCGTTCAACGCGCCCTTGACGATGCGGATGTTGGGAATCTGGCTGCCGAGATGGAAGTGCAGGAGCTTGAAGCAGTCCTGCATGCCGTAGGACTTCAGCTCGTCGAGCCCCTGCCGCACTTCGGCGACGGTCAAGCCGAACTTCGATCGATAGCCGCCCGACGACTGCCAGCGGCCGCCGCCTCGCGCGGCGAGCTTGACGCGCATGCCGATGTTCGGCCGCACGCCGACCTTGCGCGCGTACTCCAGAATCAGCCCGAGCTCGGTGTACTTCTCGACGACGGGAATGATGCGGCGACCCATCTTGTGGGCCAGCATCGCCGTCTCGATGAACTCGGCGTCCTTGAAGCCGTTGCAGATGATCGGCGTGTCGTTGTCCGCCATCGCGACGACGGCGAGCAGCTCGGGCTTCGAGCCGGCCTCGAGACCGAAGCCGTACGGCCGGCCGAAATCGAGCACTTCCTCGACGACCTGCCGCTGCTGGTTGACCTTGATTGGGTAGACGCAGAAATACTTGCCGTCGTACTGATGCTGCGTGATCGCCGTCTGGAAGGCGCCGTGGATGTCGGCGAGCCGCTGCCGCAGGATGTCGCGGAAACGGATGAGAATCGGCAGGCCGATGCCGCGCAACTGCAGGTGATCGACGAGCTGCTTGAGATCGATCGCGCGCTCGGGATCCTTCGTCGCGTGAACGCGAACCTGACCGTTCGATCCGATGGAGAAATAGCCCTTGCCCCACCGATCGATCTCGTAGAGCTCGGAGGCGTCGGTGACCGTCCAGGGATCTCCCTGGCGCCACGCGCGTGCGACACGGCTGGTCGTGCTCACTGGGGACCAATCATAAATAAACAGTGCGTGCTTGTCATTGACAGAAACGGTTCTGAGGCTCAGAACCCTAGAACCCCAATTTCAAAATTCACCCTCGTGCCCGCGTCGATGCCTCGCGCGACCGACACGCCGAGGCGAAGCACCGTTGCCGTGGCCCAGACGCCGGCGCCGACGCCGACATGCGCCGGCTGATCGACGATTCGCTGGCCGTCCGGGCATGCCGCACCGGCGTCGACGAACACGCTGACGCCCGTGCGCGCGACGTGTAACGGCGAGGTCAACGGCACGCGCCACTCGAGCGAGCCGCTGACGACGGTGTCGCCGACGAACGCACCCGCGCGATAGCCACGCAGACTCGACCATCCGCCCAGCAGCGTCTGCAGATACGGCGGCAGCGGCCCGCTCGCATCGTCGAACGCCGCGCGTCCGACGAGCACGGTCTGGCCAACGAGCCCGAGATAGCCGCGCGCATCGAGTGAACGCCGATCCACGGCCTCACCATCGATCGTCGTCCGCGTCCATGACGCACGTGCGAACACGGCGTTCCGCGGCAGCGCCGGATCGACCCGCGTGTCGATCGTCACGTCCGCACCGGCCGAGCGCAGATGGTCGAGCGCGCCATCGAACGACACGCGCGCCCACTCCATCTGGCCGCCGGCCCGCAGCGGACCGAAGGCACGCTCGGCGCGGGCCCACGTCCGCCGCCGGCTGTCGTCGAGCTCGAACGCCGGATTGCGCGTCCGGTCGAGCGCCGCGCCAACCTGCACGCGCGTGATCGGCCCGGTCCGGAACGTCCGCTCGAGCTCGGCGCCGGCCTGCTTCGAGCCGCCCCACGTGAGCGGGAACGACAGCCGGCTGCCGCGGCCGAGCGGATCGACGTCGGCGAGACGCGCGCCGTACGTCACGCCGTAGCCGTCTTCTGCACTCAATATCGGCAAGACCATCAAGTTCCGCAGCCATCCGCGCCGCACGAGGCGCGGCGGCTCGCCCGGCGTGCGCGCGGCTTCGACGCGTACCGGCCGCTCGTCGACGAGAATGACTATCGAGATGCGGGAGGGATCGGCGATCGACGCGTAGCGCTTCAGGACGGTGACGCCTTCGAACCGCCGCGAGGCGAGCAGGCGCTCGCGCGTGTCGTCGAGCAGCGCTGGCGTGAAGGGATCGCCGACCGCGACGCCGGCAATCGCCAGCACCTCCGCGTCCGGCGTGGCATTGTTGCCGTGGACCTGCACGCTCGCGACGACCTCCGGCGCGGCGTCGGGCGTCTGGACGGGCATCGCCAGGGCCACGGCCGTGACGAGCCACGCGGCGATCATCGCGCTCCCGGCACGATCAGCCGTCCGCTCGACGTCGCTTCCCGATAGTCGTGATAGTCGACACGATAGCGGACGCCGACCTCGCCGATCGCGAGCTGTCCGCGCACGTCCATGTCCACGTCGCGCGGCAGCCACACGCCGGCGAACGGCTGGCCCATCGTCATGCTTGCGCGGATGTCGTCGACGCGCATCAGCCACGCGCCGGGCAGGAAGTCGAGATCGATGTTGTCGAACGTGTACTTCACGATCTGATGCGCGTCGGCGTCGATCCAGAGCGTGACGAGCGATACCTTGTTCATCATCCGCTCCATCGACGCCTCGACGTCTTCGTCGCGATCCCGCCGGTGCTCTCGGCGGCGCTCGTCTTCCGCGTCCTGCTCGTGCGTGAACAGGCGCACCGGGTAGTACTCGATGCGCAGCACCGGCCGGCCTTCGAACGTCTCACGGCCCACGAACGCGTACCGGCCAGACTCGAATTTGAATCGCAGGAAATACGCGGAGTCGATGAACTCGGGCTGACGCGTCTGACTGATGAGGCCTCCCACCGACGCTGGCGCATCGGCAGATGACACCGGTGCCTCCGTGGACGCGCCGTCAGCCGGCTGCGTGCGCTTCTCCCGCTCGCGAGCGCGGCGGATGAAGTCGTCTTCGTATTTCCGGCGATCCGCGTCAGACACATCGACGCCATTGGCCTTCGTTGGGCTGCGCACGAAGAACCCGTCGCGGATGAACCAGGTGTACTCGCGGCGATCGCCCCACAGGCGCGCGTTGCCGGGCCCCGTCACGTCGACTTCTTCCCGCTCGTCGAGGATGTACTGCCGCAGCTTCTTCCAGTTCTCGTCGCGCGTCGCGAGTACCGTCGACATCAGCGCGTCGAGATCGGACTGCACGGCGGCCGCTCGCGCCGAGGGCCACATCGTGCTCGAGACGAGCGCGGCCACGACCACTATCCTGCGCATTCGACGTGCTCCTCTCCGCTATCATCGCTGTGCCGTGTCCGAATTGCCGCTGCTCGTCGATCTCGCGATCGCGCTGGCCTACGCCCTGGTCGGCGGCCTGCTCGCCCGGCGCGTCGGCCTGCCCACGATCGTCGGCTATCTGCTCGCCGGCGTGGCGCTCGGCCCGTTCACCGCGGGGATGCACGTCGACGAGGCGTCGATCCATCAGCTGGCCGAATTCGGGGTCATCCTGCTGATGTTCGGCATCGGAATGCACTTTTCATTCCGCGATCTCTGGCACGTCCGCGACATCGCGATTCCCGGCGCCTTGCTTCAAACCGGCATCACGACGGCCGTCGCATACGCGCTCGCGCGCTCGTCCGGCGCGACGCCCGCCGCATCGCTGGTGCTCGGATTCGCCGTCTCGGTGGCCAGCACCGTCGTGCTGTTGCGCGGCCTGATGGACACGGGCCTGCTGGATTCGCTGCACGGGCGCGTCGCCGTCGGCTGGCTCGTCCTCGAAGATCTCGCAACCATCGTCATTCTCGTCCTCTTGCCGCTGCTCGCGCTGCCCGCCGGTGGGGACACGTGGCGCGCGCCGCTGTTCGCGGTCGGCAAAGCGCTCGTCTTCGTGCTCCTGATGCTGAGCGTCGGTCCGCGCGTCGTCCCGTTGCTGATGGCGCGCGTCGTTCGCACGCGCTCGCGCGAGCTGTTCGTGCTGGTCGCGCTGTGCGCCGCCGTCGGCACCGCGCTCGCGTCCGCCGCGTTCTTCGGCGTGTCGCTCGCGCTCGGCGCGTTCCTCGCCGGCGTGATCTTCGGCGAATCCGAGTTCAGCCATCAGGTCTCCGCCGATCTGCTGCCGTTTCGAGAGGCGTTCGCGGTGCTGTTCTTCGTCTCGGTCGGCATGCTCGTCAACCCGGGATATCTCGCAAGCCACTGGCGCGACGTGCTCGTCTGGTCCACGCTGATCGTCTTCGGCAAGTGGCTCATCACGATCGCGATCGGCGTGTTCTTTCCCTATCCCGCACGCACGTCGATTGTCGTCGCCGCCGGCCTCAGCCAGATCGGCGAGTTCTCGTTCATCGTCGGGCAAGGCGGGCTCGCGCTCGGGTTGATTACGACGGATCAGTATTCGTTGATCCTTGCGGGTGCGATCGTGTCGATCACGATCAACCCGCTGATGTTCCGCATGATCGATCGCGTCGAGCGCGGATTACGGCGATGGCCCACGCTGTGGCGATGGCTCGATCGCGTGCGTGACGATGCGCCCCTCGCCCATGAGGGCCTGACCGGACACGTCGTCATCGTCGGCTCAGGGCGTGTGGGACGGCACATCGCCGAAGCGCTCGGCCGTCTGCAGATTCCGCGCCTCGTCGTCGAAGTCGATCCCTCGCGCCTCGCAAAGCTGCGCGAGCTCGGCGTCCCCGTGCTCTACGGCGACGCGGGCAACTCGGAGATTCTCGATCATGCCGATCTCGCGAGCGCC
>DASZVJ010000067.1:0-4858 GCA_035547155.1 Vicinamibacterales bacterium | reverse complement strand
CCTCATGGCGCGGCCCCTCAGTCTCGCACGGCGCGGCGACCGTCCGTCAGATCTGCACACCGCGACATGCCGCGGCCGACAATTTCCGTGGCCGCGGCGTCTGAACGCCCAAGAGCCGGAATCTCGTCCCTCCACGCGGCTCCGTGGCAGCGGCTTTGCAATTTCAGTTGGCCGCGCCGATTCCCAAAAGAGGAAACGCGGGCCAACGATCATGACATCTGTGCTACATTCACAGGGTTTCTCCGGCCTCGGCCGGATGGGCCGCTAGCCCCCAAGCACCCGAGCCGATGCGATCCCCGCGTTACACAATTCTCATCGCCAACCGAAATACGGGTGTCATCCGGCGCCTCACGCTCGCGCGCTGGATGATCGTCCTGGGGCTCGGCGGGCTGACGCTGACGCCGCTCCTGATCGGCCTGGGCGCGGGTAATGCCGACCCCGTGGAGCTCGAGTCGCTGCGCGTCGCCAACGAGAGCCTCAAGATCGAGAACGAGAGCTACCGCGCCGCGACCGGCGAGCTGGCCGAGCAGATTTCGTCGCTGCAGTCAGCGCTGACGCAGCTCGGCAGCCAGGCGGAGCTCGATCCCGCGGCCAAGGCCGCGCTCGAGCGGCTGCCGGCGATGATCCGGTCGCGTGCGGCTGGCGGCGGTCCGGTCTCGCCAGCAGCGGCGCCCGCTCCGGCTGCCGCGGCGGCGATGGCGGGCGACGAGTCGCCGGATACGACCATCGGCGTCCTCAAGGGCCTGCTCGGCGCGATCGAATCGCGTTTGTCGTCGGTCCGCACGAAGATCGAGAACCAGCAGGCGCTCGCGCGCGCGACGCCGTCGATCTGGCCGCTCGCCGGCTGGCTGTCGTCGGGCTTCGGCAGCCGCAAGGATCCGTTCAGCGGCGGCAACGACTTCCACGAAGGTCTCGACATCGCGGCGGACAAAGGCACGCCCGTCCGCGCCACCGCCGACGGCGTCGTCGAGTCCGCGGCGCCCAACGGCGCGTATGGCAATGCCGTGTTGATCAACCACGGCTTCGGCATCTCGACGCGCTTCGGTCATCTCTCCGCATTCGCCGTACGTGCCGGCCAGCAGGTCCACCGCGGCGACGTCGTTGGCTTCGTCGGATCGACGGGCCACGCGACGGGCCCGCATCTGCATTACGAGATTCTGTTCAACGGCCAGCAGATCAATCCGCTGCGGTTGTTGGCGCGGCCGTAGCCGCGCCGGGCGGCCACAAGAGCCGCCCCTACGGATCATCCTCTTTCAAAGTTCCAAGTTCGCAGCTCGAAGTTCGGCGGCGCGAGCCGCCGGCAGCCGCCGGTTGATCTCTGTTCTCCCGTTCCCTAGAATCGTACGAATCCCCCTGGTGCGGTGGACGCGTCCCTAGCGGACGTGTGACGCTGATGCCGGGCGGGTCCCTCGAATGATCAACACGCTCCTCGCCAAAGTCATCGGCACGCAGAACGAGCGCGAGCTCAAGCGTCTGCGTCCGATCGTCGCGCGCATCAACGAGCTCGAGTCGACCGTGCGCGACCTGAGCGACACGGACCTTCGCGCCCGCACTGCCACGCTCCGCGAGCGCGTCGGCCGCGGCGAGTCGCTCGACGACGTGCTGCCGGAGGCGTTCGCGACGGTGCGCGAAGCCGGGCGGCGCGTGTTGAACATGCGGCACTTCGACGTCCAGCTCATCGGCGGCATGGTGCTGCACGGCGGCCGCATCGCCGAGATGAAGACCGGCGAAGGCAAGACGCTCGTCGCCACGCTCCCCGCCTATCTCAACGCCCTCGAAGGCAAAGGCGTCCACGTCGTCACGGTGAACGACTACCTGGCGCGGCGCGACTCCGAGTGGATGGGCCGCGTCTACCGCTTCCTCGGCATGACCGTCGGCGTCGTGCAGCACGAGCTGAACGACGCGGAGCGGCAGGTCGCCTACGGCGCGGACATCACGTACGGCACCAACAACGAGTTCGGCTTCGACTACCTGCGCGACAACATGAAGTTCGATCTCGCGCAGTTCGTGCAGCGCGGGCATCAGTTCGCGATCGTCGACGAAGTCGACAGCATCCTGATCGACGAAGCGCGCACGCCGCTGATCATCTCGGGTCCGGCCGAAGAGTCGACGGATCTCTACTACGAAGTCGATCGCATCATCCCGAAGCTCACGCCCGGCGCGGTGACGCGCGGCGACGTGCGCGCCGAGGATCGCGAGGCGCTCGAGCAGACCGGCGACTTCCTCGTCGACGAAAAGCACAAGACCGTGCAGCTCACCGAGAGCGGCATGGCCAAGGCCGAGAAGATGCTGGCGCACCGGCTCGTGCCGGACTCCGGCGGCCTCTACGACCCGGTCAACATGCCGCTGCTCCACCACATCCACCAGGCGCTGCGCGCGCACGCCATCTTCCGGCTGGACGTGGACTACATGATCAAAGACGGTGGCGTCGTCATCGTCGACGAGTTCACGGGACGATTGATGCCCGGCCGGCGCTGGAGCGACGGCTTGCATCAAGCCGTCGAGGCCAAGGAGAAGGTCAAGATCGAGCGCGAGAACCAGACGCTCGCGACCATCACCTTCCAGAACTACTTCCGCAAGTACAAGAAGCTGTCGGGCATGACCGGCACGGCGGAGACCGAGGCCGAAGAGTTCGCCAAGATCTACAACCTCGACGTCATCGTCGTCCCGTCGAACCGGCCGCTCGCGCGCAAGGAAGAGCCGGACAGCGTCTATCGCACCGAGAAGGAAAAATACGACGCGATCATCAACGACATCGTCTCGAAGCAGGAAACGGGACGGCCGACGCTGGTCGGCACGGTGTCGATCGAGAAGTCCGAGAAGCTCGGCGGGCTGCTGCGGCGGCGCGGCGTGAAGCACGTCGTGCTCAACGCGAAGTATCACGCGCAGGAAGCCGAGATCGTCGCGCAGGCGGGCCGCCGCGGTGCGGTCACGATTGCGACGAACATGGCGGGCCGCGGCACGGACATCCTGCTCGGCGGCAACGCCGAGTTCATGACGCGCCAGCAGACCCTCGCCGACTCGATCGCCGAGCGCCTGCCGAAAGGCCAGGAGAAGTTCGTCGACGACGACGAGTTCGTCTACTTCTACCACCTCGAGAGCTTCTACCGCGTGCCGCGCGAGGCGTACGAGCGCATCTACGCGGAGTTCAAGCGCCAGACCGACGCCGAGCACGACGAGGTCGTGCAGAGCGGCGGACTGCACATCATCGGGACCGAGCGTCACGAAGCGCGGCGCATCGACAACCAGCTGCGCGGCCGCGCCGGTCGCCAGGGCGACCCTGGCTCGTCGCGCTTCTATCTGTCGCTCGAAGACGATCTGATGCGCATCTTCGGCTCGGATCGCATCGCCGGCCTCATGCAACGGCTCGGCATGGAAGAAGGCGTGCCGATCGAGCACGGCATGGTGACGAAGGCGATCGAGCGTGCGCAGAAGCAGGTCGAGGCGCAGAACTTCGCTACGCGCAAACACCTGCTCGAGTACGACGACGTCATGAACAAGCAGCGTGAGAACATCTACACGCTGCGGCGCGAGCTGCTCGAGGGCCAGATCAAGCTCGACGAGGGCGAGACGCTCGACACGCGCGCCTACGTCATGACGCTCGCCGAGAACCTGACGGAGAACCTCGTCGAGACGCACGCGTCGAAGGAGCAGGAGCCGCAGGAATGGGATCTCCCCGGCCTCGCACGCGGCGCGAGCGAGCTCTTCGGCCTCGAGCCGGACGCCATCGAGCAGTTGAAGCTGGACGAGCTCAGCTCTGACGAGATGGTCGACGCCATCTACGGCTTGGCGGTCAAGAACTACGAAGAGAAGGAAGCGCTGCTGCCCGATCCGGCGATCCTCCGCCGCGTCGAGCGCGACTTCATGCTGCAGATCGTCGACGCGCAGTGGAAGGATCATCTCTTCAGCCTCGACCATCTCAAGGAAGGCATCGGGCTGCGCGGCTACGGCCAGCGCGATCCGCTCGTCGAATACAAGAAAGAGAGCTTCACGCTGTTCCAGGCGATGAAGGACCGCGTCGACGACGAGATGGTGCGGTACCTGTGGCGCCTGCGGCCGATCATCCAGACGCCGGGCGAATCGGGCGACGCTGCGCCACCTGCGGCCCCGCCGCGCCCGATCGCGCCGCCGCCGCGCAAAGCGACGCCGACGACGCTGAGCGGCGGATCGCAGACAACGTCAGCGCCGGGCCGCGGTCCGGTCGCGGGCGCGGCGCCGCGTCCCGCGCGCACGGGCGGCGACGACGCCGCAGTGAAGACGGTCAAGCGCGACGAGCCGAAGATCGGCCGCAACGATCCGTGCTGGTGCGGCAGCGGCAAGAAGTACAAGAAGTGCCACGGACAATGACGGAGCCTCGATGAGCGATCCCCTTGGCGCGGCCGCGCAGGTAGCGGCCGGCCTTCCCGAAGCCCTGACCTTCGACGACGTCCTGCTCGTACCCCGGCACTCGCAAGTGCTGCCGAGCCAAGTCGACGTCAGCTCGCGCCTCACGTCGCGCATCCGCCTCAACGTGCCCATCCTCAGCGCCGCGATGGACACCGTCACCGAAAGCCGCCTCGCCATCGCGATGGCCCAGCACGGCGGCATGGGCGTCATCCACAAGAACCTCAGCATCGAAGAGCAGGCCTCGGAAGTCGATCGCGTGAAGCGATCGGAGAGCGGCATGATCGTCAACCCGATCACGCTCTCCCCTCGCCATCGCATCTACGAAGCGCTCGATCTGATGAAGAAGTACCGCATCAGCGGCGTGCCGATCACCGAGGACGGCAGCAAGGAAGGCCGGCTGTCCGGCATCCTCACCAATCGTGACTTGCGCTTCGAAGCACAGATCGATCGGCCGATCGCCGAAGTGATGACG
>DASZVJ010000066.1:0-5564 GCA_035547155.1 Vicinamibacterales bacterium | reverse complement strand
AACGCGAAGTCGGTGAGCTGCGGGTAGTGCTGGAGCACTTCCTTCATGTTGAGATAGCCGAGCGTGCTCGCGTAGTCGATCGTGACCGCAGGAAATTGTGAGTGCGTGGCTGCGACCATCGCCTGGAGCGTGGCTTCCTTGGCGGCGATGCCGCTGAGATCGAAGTCGCGAATGAGAATCTTGATGGTGGTCGTCTCGACGTCGAGCGTGCCGGTGTACGGATGCAGGAAGCCGACGCGCCCCTCCGTCGTCTCCGGCAGCATGTCCTGCGGAAAGCGGCCGAGAAAATCCGCGGCCGCGAACATCGCGTTCACCAGCAGGCCCTTCGCCGTGCCGGGATGCGTCGAACGGCCGTGGAAGGTGACGGTCGCCGTACGTGCGGACCACGTCTCGTTCGAGATGACGCCCAGCTCCTGGCCGTCCACGGTGTAGGCGAACTTCGCGCCCCAGGCGTCGATGTCGAACTTGTCGATGCCTTTGCCGATCTCTTCATCGGGCGTGAAGGCGACGGCGATGTTCCCGTGCGCGATCCGTGGATCGTGCATCAGCCGATCGATCATCGTCATGATCTCGGCGCAGCCGGCCTTGTCGTCGGAGCCGAGCAGGGTGGTGCCGTCCGCCGTGATGATGTCGTCGCCAATCAGGTTCTTCAGATCCGGGTTCTGCGCGACGGTGATCACCTGCGTGGGATCCGCCGGCAGCACGATGTCGCCGCCCTGGTAGTTCCGGTGCACGATGGGCTTGACGCCGGCGCCGGACACCGCGTCCGACGTGTCCATGTGCGCGATGAAGCCAATCGTCGGCACGGCGCTGTTGTCGGGCAGGTTTCCGGGCACCATGCCGTAGACGATGCCGAACTCGCTGAGCCGGACGTCGCGGACGCCGAGGGCCGTCAGTTCTTTCGCGAGCAGCCGCGCCAGATCGAGCTGTTTCGCCGTGCTGGGCGTCGTGGGCTGATCTTCGGCCGACTGCGTGTCGATAGTCACGTAGCGAAGGAACCGATCGATCACCGATTCCGACGGCGCGACCTGCGCGTGCGCGGACGCGGCCGTCGTCAGCATCACGCACAGGCCCAGCGCCGCGACGCGCCGTCTCACGCGGCGCTCGCACAAGACGACGTGCAACACGGTAGAGATGCGAGCGTGGCTCATGACGAATTGTAGTCACGAGGGGCCGAACGTCACCGGCTCAACTGGTCTGCATCAGATAGGAGATCAGCCGCCGGATCTTGCCGCCGCGCATCTCGAATACGTCGCAGAACTCCAACATGCCAGACGTGCCATCCGTCCGCTGCGTCCGCACCGTGCCTTCCGCGACGACGACGTCGTGCTCTTCGATCAGGCGCGTGACGGTGATCACCGGAGCGCCCGTGAAGCCCTCGTCGACGATGTGCTGGTTGAACGCGTCTTTACCGCGAACGTCGAAGATGCCTGGAATCTTCCATTCGACGTCGTCCGTGAGACAGGAAAGAATTTGCGCGCGGTCGGTGCGCCGGAAGGCGTCCATGTACAGCTCGACGGTGGTCTTGTTCGGTGACATCGGGATATTTGACCACGCGAGCGTTGCGATCCGATCGGCATCTGGTCTCCCAATGCGTGCCTCGGTACAATGCCCTCGTGATCACGCGCGACATCCACGCGTACGTCTCTCGAGACTGGGAGGCCGTGCGAGAGAACAAGGACGCCTATTGGGGCGAGCGCATCCTCCGCCTCGGGCCAGCCGAGGGCTTCCGCGTCGCCGAGGAGCTTCGCCGCCAGGCGCTTCAGCAAGATCCCACTTGGCCTGACGCGGCGAGCCGGGACGAAGATCTGCAGTGTCACGTGCGCTTAGCGGAGATCTTCCACCGTGCCGGTCGCGCCCGCCGCAGTTGAGCTACTGACCGCGCTTGCGCCGGTCATGGCCCGGTGGGGGCGCTGGTATGTCTTCGGCGCCCAAGCCGTCATTGCCTACGGCGTGCCTCGGCTCAGTGCGGATGTCGATGTGACGGTCGCGTTGGTTCCCGATGTGCCGGAACGGTTCGCGCGTGACATGGATGCCGCAGGCTTTGCGCTCAGAGTGCGCGATCCCGAGTTCGTTCGGCGTACCAGTGTCATGCCGTTCATGCATCGCGCGACGGGCATGCCTCTCGATGTCGTGCTCGCGGGATCGGGACTGGAACACGAATTTCTCGATCGGGCGATAATCACCGACCTCGGCGAGGTGACCGTGCCGCTCATCGATCGTGGCGATCTCATCATTGCCAAGGTGCTGGCCGGCCGCCCCAAGGACCTCGACGACGCACGTGCGCTTTGGCGAATCCACCATGCGAGCCTCGACGCGCAGCGGATCAGGGGCACGCTCCGCCTGCTCGAGGAAGCGCTAGCGCAGAGCGACCTCGTATCGACTTTTGAGACGATCGTTGCGCGATCCCCTCGCGCGGATTGAAGACATCCATTGCCGATGAGGGCCGACTGGCGTTCGCGCGCTCGAATCTGCGTACTCGTCCTCGCGGCTGCGCTGAGCCGGCCCGACGTGATGGGGCAACGCGTCGCCGACGGCGCCAGTGCTGGCGTCCTCACGGGCATCGTCCGCGATGAACGAGGACGTGTCGTCGAAAGCGTCATCGTGACAGCGGCCCTTGCGGAACAGGCATTGACTGCCGTGTCCGAGTCGTACCCGCAGGCCGGTCATCGCGCGGTGACCAACGCCCGCGGTGAGTACCGATTTTCAGATCTGACGCCCGGCACGTACGTCGCGTTCGTGCGGTCGGAACACCGGACGCGTTCGCTTCCAGGCGTGCCCGACTGCGTCCTCTCGTCTCCGCCGGCAGCTGGCGATTTCGAATACGTCGAGCCCGTCGAGATCGAGTCCGTGACGGCGCTGATCGATCGCACCCGTCGATTTGAACTGTCCGTCACGCCAGGACTCACGCCGCCTCCGGCCACCGACGGCCTGCGATCGAGCTATCTCACAACCTTCGCGCCTGGCGCCGTGTCCCTCGATCAGGCGAGGCGTGTGCCATTGACCAACGGCGCCGTTCGGCGCGCTGACATCACCCTACAACTGCACCCCAGCGTGACGCTCCGAGGGCGTGTGCTGGGACAGGGGCTGCCAGATTGGATCTGGCTGCAACTTCGCGGCTCGTCGGCCACGGCCACGACGATCACGCAGCCGGACCACACGTTCGTCTTCATGGATGTGCCGGTCGGCACGTACCGTCTTTTCGCCGAGGCAACCGATTCGTCGTGTGACGTGTTCGGACCGAACGATCGATGGGAGGGGGCAGGGGACGTGTCGGTCACTCGCGATCTCGACGCCGCGACGGTCTTGTTGGGCGTGCCGAACCCGGTCGGCACCGCCGCGTTGATGCCTGGGTCTTCGTCGAGCGTCGAATCGCACACGAGCGGCTCAGGCACGGTCGCGGGCCGCGTGACGACGAGCGGGCGAGGACTCGATCGCGTGCGACTGCGTCTTGACGATGAGCAGCACGCGCCGGTCCGCTCGGCCGTCACGGCTGATGACGGCTCCTTCGCGTTCTTCGATCTCGTTCCCGGCACCTATACGCTGACCGCGTCACGCGACGGGTACGCCGACATCATCTATGGACAGACGCGCTGGCTCGGCGAAGGCACGCCCATCGACGTCGACTTAGACGCGTCCGTTCGCGCCGACATCGCGATGAGCCGTTTCGGCACGATCACTGGGAGAGTGGTGGATGAACGAGGTCGCCCGATCGAGAACGCCAACGTCTGGGCGCCGTTCGAGTCAACGACGACCGATGCGGACGGCCGGTACCGGCTGACCGACGTTGTCGAAGGCCAACAGGTGATCAAGGCTTGGCCTCCGACACCAGATGGATCGCTCGATGTCGACTATCCGAACGCGAACCAGGTTCAGGCGACACGTCGCCGCGTCATGGGCGGTGAAGAAACCATCGGCGTCAACTTCCGGCTGCGCCTCCCGCCGGCCGCACAGGTCGAGGTCCGGCTTCATTCCGCGTCGAAGGCGACGCCAAATGGCGTCATCCTCACGCGGCCGGGCTACTACCAGCGGCCCATGTTCATGGAGAAGGACCTGGTGAGGTTCGAGCGCGTGCCAGCGGGGCACTATCGGATTGTCGCTTGGGCGGAAGACGGCGACACGGCCGCGCGCGAGATCGACACGGACGGCGCCACGCCGACGTCGACAACCTTGGAGTTCTCGCCGACGTCGACGGCGACGGTGACTGCGCGCGTCGTCTTCGATGGTCCGAGCCCGCGTCCTTCTCGTCTTGAATGGTCTGTGAGCGCGGTGACTGCCGCTCGCGAGTGGGCAACGATTCGCGGCGGTGGCCGCGCGTTCGCGGAGGGCGAGCGAGGATTCATTACACCGCCGATCGTGCTCGTTGGCGGCCGCTATGTCGCTCGAGTCAGTCCCGAGGATCCGCGTTGGGTTGCACGATCGGCGATGGTCGACGGGCGTGACGCGCTCGACGAGCCGATCGAGATCGTTCCGCAGCAGGCGCGGGAGATCGTCGTCACCATGACCGATCGGCCGTCGACCCTGAAGGGGACGGTGACCGATCCGAGAGGCCGCCCGATGGCGGAAACCGACGTAATCGTGTTCAGCGCCGACAAACGGTTCTGGACGGCTCGGTCGAGGCGAATCCGAATCGTTCGACCGCGGAGTGACGGCGCCTACGAGGTCACCGGTCTGCCGGCTGGTGTCTACAATGTCGTGGCCACGAACGGGCTGGTGTTCGACGAAAAAACGGATGTCGCATTCTTTGATGCGATCTCGAGCCTGGCGATTCCTGTCGAGATTGTCGAAGGCCGCGAGATCACGCAGGCCCTCGATGTGCGGCCGCATCAGGCACGGCTGGATGCCAACGCGAGCCGCTGACTGAGCGCTACTTCACGAGCTTCGAAATCGCCTTGAACTCGTCCGTGCCCGCGCGCTCGAGGAGCTGAAAGAGAAACAGCTCCGTCGTGCCGACGATCGCGCCGGCGCGTTCCATGAGCGCGGTGCCGCGCTCCCAGTCGAGCTGGCGGCGAGAAGTCACAGCGTCGGCGGGGACGTAGACGCGATAGCCGTCGTTGATCAGATCGATGGCCGTCTGCAGCACGCAGACGTGCGACTCAACGCCGCAGAGGATGACGTCGCGGCGCTGTGTGGCGTCGAGCGCCGTACGCAGCTCGGCGGATCGGCCGCAGCTGAAGACGATCTTCTCGACGGGCGCGAACGCGTCGCCGAAGCGCTCGCGGATTTCTGGGATCGTCGGGCCGAGGCCTTTCGGATATTGCTCGGAGACCAGCACCGGAATGCCGAGCACCTTCGCCGCGTCGATCGCGATGAGCACGTTGCGCACGACCGGCACGCGACGATCCTCCGCGAACGCCGCCAGCAGGCGCTCCTGCATGTCGATGACGAGAAGGACGGCGTGGTCGCGGCGAAGAAGATCCATGGATGAAAAGCACTCGACAAGTTCGAAGTGCGAAGTGCGAAGTTCGAAGTGCGAATTACACTCTGCTAAGAGCACGTTGCGAAATTAGATAGCGGGTTTCAAGAAATACCAACAGACGAGCGAGCAGGCCAAGGAGAGAAAG
>DASZVJ010000065.1:0-5785 GCA_035547155.1 Vicinamibacterales bacterium | reverse complement strand
GGCGTCCGCGGCGCGAAGGCCGGCTGCTTCGGCGGGACTGTCCGGCCTGACGTCAATCACGACCGGATTCACCGACGGCCAGATGCCAATCGTCCCGATCTCGTAGCGTCCCTGCGCGTCTGGCGTCACGTGCACGTCGAGATGTTCACCGCCGCGCACGGCGCCGATCGTCACCTCGCGTCCGGCGCGCGTCGCGATCTCCAGGCTGAGATCGTCCCACGTCGGCATGGTGCGGCCGTCGACGCTGACGACGCGATCACCAACCTTCAGTCCGGCACGCTCGGCGGGACTGCCAACGGTGATGCGGCCGATCACGGCGGGCGACGAGGCATACAGCGGGACGTCGGCCCCGCGCGTCAGCACACCCGCGAGCACGATCAGCGCGAGCAGGATGTTCATCACCGGACCGGCGACGTAGACCTGGAACCGGACCCACTTGCTCTTCGACAGAAACTCGTCCGGCGCGCCGGTCCGCGTTTCCTCGATGGTCTCACCCGCCAGCTTCACGTAGCCGCCGAGCGGCACGACGCTGATGCAGTACTCCGTGCCGCCGCGCGTGAACTTGAACAGCTTCGGCCCGAACCCGAGCGAGAACGTGATGACGCGCACGCCATGCCAGCGCGCGACGAGAAAATGCCCGAGCTCGTGCACGAAGACGAGCACACCGAGCACGAAGAGAAACGACAGCAACGTCAGCATCTGATGGGACTTAAGACGATGGTAGCGTACGGAGGGTTTCGGCCGTGAAGGCGCGGGCCCACGCGTCGGCGGCGCGGACGTCGGCCAGCGATGCCGGCGCGCCAACGTGGTGATCCGCCGCCTCCAGCGCGTGCGCGATGGCCCTGGGAATCTGACAGAACCCGATCCGGCGATCGAGGAACGCCTCAACGGCCAGCTCGTTGGCGGCATTCAGCACGATGGGCCACGCGCCGCCGTGCTCCAGCGCGGCATACGCGAGATCCAGGCACGGAAACCGCTCGCGATCGGGCGCGACGAACTCCAGCGAGCCGGCGCGAAGCAAATCCAGCGGCGGCAGCGGTGCGGACCAGCGATCCGGATACGAGAAGGCGTATTGGATCGGCAGTCGCATGTCCGTGACGCCGAGCTGCGCGAGCACCGATCCATCTTTGAACTCGACCATCGAGTGGACGATCGACTGCGGGTGAATGACGACATCGATCGCCGAGGCGGGCACGTCGAACAGCCAGCGCGCCTCGATCACCTCGAGACCTTTGTTCATCAGCGTCGCCGAGTCGATCGTGATCTTCCGGCCCATGCGCCACGTCGGATGCCGCAGCGCGTCCTCCGGCGTCACACGCGCGAGCGCCTCCGCGGCCAGGCCTCGAAACGGACCGCCTGACGCCGTCAGGATCAGCCTCGTGACCTCGCGCGTGTCGCGGCCGCACAGACACTGATGAATCGCGTTGTGCTCGCTGTCGACCGGCAGCAGCGTCACGCCGCGGCGGCGCGCGGCGTCGATCATCAGCGCGCCGGCCATCACGAGCACTTCCTTGTTCGCGAGCGCGAGCGTCTTCCCGCATTCGATTGCGGCCAGCGCCGCCTCGAGCCCGGCCGTGCCGGACGAGGCGCAGAGAACGATGTCGACGTCGGGATGTGTCGCCGCAGCGATGAGGCCGTCCTGGCCCGCGCGCAGGACCGTCGTGCCGCTGCCGTCGAGCCGCGCGACGAGATCGGCGCGCGCGGCCTCGCTCGCGACGCCGACGACGCGTGGCCGGTAACGCGCGGCCTGCTCGGCGAGCAGCGCGACGTTCTCTCCTGCGGCGAGCGCGACGACCTGCAAGCGATCGGCGTGCGCGTCGACGACCGCGAGCGCACTCTGTCCGATCGATCCCGTCGATCCGAGAATCGCGAGCCGCTTCACGCGAGATACCTCAGCACGACGTAGAAGACCGGCGCGGCGAACAGATGGCTGTCGATGCGGTCGAGCACGCCGCCGTGACCGGGAATCAGCGCCGAGCTGTCCTTGACGCCAGCGCTGCGCTTGATCAGCGACTCGAACAGATCGCCGGCGATGCCGAACAGCGCGAGACCGAGCGCCAGCACCGCGGCCAGCGCCGTGCTCAGGCCTGGCAGCCACACGCGGCCGAGCGCGAGCCCGGCGATCGATGCGATGACGACGCCGCCGATCGCGCCTTCGACGGTCTTCGCAGGACTCACGGCCGGCGCGAGCTTGCGACGGCCGAACGCGCGGCCGGTGTAGTACTGCGCGGTATCGCTCGCGGCAATCACCGCAATCAGCCACGTCGTCGCGGATGGACCGGCCGTCGCCTGCACCGAGGCGATCGCGCCGAGCGGCAGGCCGACGTACAGAGGCGCGAGCGCCATCACCGCCGCGCGCGTGATCGTCGCGGGCTCCGGCGATCCGACGGCGAGCGTCAGAATCCCGACCGCGATGACGAGCGCGCAGAGCACGGCCGTCAGCACGTCGCGATTGGGATCCATCGCCACGAGCGCGGTCGACGATGCGACGAACGCCAGCGCGAGGATCGCGGCCGCCGCGGCGACGAATGCGACCGGCACGGCGGCGCCGATGCGGCCGCTGATGACGGCCAGCTCGCCGGCAGCGAACGCTGCAGCGATCGCGGCGAGGCACGCGGTGGCCCAGAACGGCAGCAGCCAGATGGTGGCGGCGAGCCCCGCAACGAGCACGGCTGCCGACGCAACGCGACGCATGAGTGGTGAGTGGATCGGCTAGCGGTTTCCGGCGCCGACCGCCGGCGCCGTGATGGCGCCATAGCGGCGATCGCGCTTCTGATAGTCGACGATGGCTTCGAGCAGATCGCGCGCGCGGAAGTCGGGCCACAGCGCTTCGGTGACCCAGATCTCCGCGTACGCGATCTGCCACAGGAGGAAGTTACTCACGCGCATCTCGCCGCTCGTGCGGATCAGCAGATCCGGATCGGGCTGGCCCGCCGTGTAGAGGAACGACTCGAAGGTCGCTTCGTCGAGATCGTCCGGGCTCACGCGCGCGCGAATCGCACGGCGCGCGGCGTCGACGATCTCGGCCCGGCCGCCGTAGCTCAGCGCGATGTTGAACAGCATGCCGGTGTTGCCCGCCGTACGCGCCGCGGCCTGCTCGAGCTCGGACTGAATCTCCCGGCCGAGCCGATCGGCCTGGCCAATCACGTTGAAGCGGATGTTGTTCTTCAGCAGCGTGTTGAGCTCGAGCCGCAGGTAGTGGCGCAGCAGGCCCATCAGCGCGGAGATCTCGGTGTCCGGCCGCTTCCAGTTCTCGACGGAGAACGCATAGAGCGTGAGAACGGAGATGTCGAGCCGTGCGGCCGTCTCGACGGTCGATCGCACCGCATCGATGCCCGCGCGATGGCCTTCGACGCGCGGCAGATGCCGCGTCGCCGCCCATCGCCCGTTGCCGTCCATGATGATGGCCACATGCCGCGGCAGCCGCGCGAAGTCGATGCGTCGCGCAAGCGTTTCCTCCGGAGATCCGGGAGGGACGGCCGCCAGCAGGTCCGGAAGAGCCATGCAGGCCAAATCTTACCATCGGGCCATCTGGCTATCGGGTCATCGGGACATCGGGACATCGGCCCGATTGCGATAGTCTTTCTTCGCCATGTCCTCGTTGGATGTCCTCACGCTGTTCCGTCAATCGGGTGCGCTGCTCGAAGGCCATTTCAAGTTGTCGTCGGGGCTGCACAGTCCGGGCTATCTGCAGTGCGCGCTCGTGCTGCAGCATCCGTCGCACGCGGAGACGCTGGGCCGGGCGCTCGGCGCGCGTCTGCGCTCGCTCGGGGCGACGACGGTGCTGTCCCCCGCGATGGGCGGGCTGATCATCGGACACGAAGTCGGACGCGCGCTCGGCGTGCGCGCGATCTTCGCCGAACGCGTCGACGGCGTCATGACGCTGCGCCGCGGCTTCACGCTCGCCCCGTCCGATCGCGTCGTCGTCATCGAAGACGTGGTCACGACCGGTCTGTCGACGCGAGAGACGATCGCCGTCGTCACCGCGGCGGGCGCCACAGTCGTTGGCGCCGGCGCGATCATCGATCGCAGCGGCGGCACCGCCAATCTCGGCGTGCCGTTCTATGCGCTCGAGCGGCTCGCCTTTCCGACCTATCAGCCCGATACGTGCCCGCTCTGCGCAGCGGGACAAGCAGTGACGAAGCCGGGATCGAGACAATAGAAAACTTCGAACTGGGAACTTCGAACTTCGAAATTCAGGACTCAGTGCGCCCGCAGATCCCAGTTCATAGTTCGAAGTTCCAAGTTTCGCGAAGCGATACATGCGCGTGCTCAAGCTGACGCTCGCCTACGACGGCACCAACTACGTCGGCTGGCAGCGGCAGGACAACGGCGTCTCCATTCAACAGATCGTCGAAGACGCGCTGCAGCCGATGTGCGGTGACGATCCCGTCGTCGTCAACGGCGCGAGCCGGACGGATGCGGGCGTGCACGCGTTCGCGCAGGCGGCGAGCGTCCGCGTCGCATTTGCGCACACGCCGAGCACGGTTCGCCGTGCGTTGAACGTGCGCCTGCCGGCCGACGTGCGCGTGCTCGACGTCGAAGAAGCCGCGCCCAGGTTTCACGCGCGCTTCGATGCCACGGGCAAGTCCTATCGCTATCGCATCGCGACGGCGCGCGTGCCGTCGCCGTTCGATCGCTGGTTCGTCTGGCACATGCCGCGGCGCTACGACCTCGATGCCATGCGCACGGCCGCGTCGGTGCTGATCGGACGGCACGACTTCTCATCGTTCCAGGCGCGCGGCGCCAGTGTCCTGGACGGCTGGCGTACGCTCGAGCGCATCGAGATCGCGCGCGCAGATGACGAGATCCACATCGACGTCGACGGCAACGGCTTCCTCCGCCACATGGTCCGCATCATCGTCGGCACGCTGGTCGACATCGGCGTCGGCACGCGCCCAGTCACGTCAATGGCCGACACGCTGGCCGCCAAGGACCGACAGGCCGCCGGCCAGACGGCGCCGGCGACGGGACTCGTGCTGACGAGCGTGAAATACTGACGGTCGTATCGCGCTATCTCACTATCGCCCTATCTCAATCGAACTATCTGGTTATCGGACGATCGCCCCCCGTGCAGGGGCGAAAAGGATCACACAAGCCGGACAATCAGAAGGGAAGCAGATAGCACGATAGCCAGATGTCAGATAGCGCGTTAGTGCGTGAGAGAGATAGCGAGATACGACCGTCAGTCTGTATAGTTTCGCCCGTGCCGCCCGTTTCGGTCACCGTCATCACGCGCAATGAAGCGTCGAATATCGAGGCGTGCCTCGCGTCCGTGGCGTGGGCGGACGAGCGGCTCGTCGTCGATTGCGGCAGCACCGACGACACGGTCGCACGCGCGACCAAGGCCGGCGCGCGCGTCGTCGTGCGCGACTGGCCGGGATATGCGGCGCAGAAGAACGTCGCGGCGGCGGAAGCGAAACACGACTGGATTCTGTCGATCGACGCCGACGAGCGCGTCACGCCGGAGCTGGCCGACGACATCCGTCACACACTGGCAAGTGAGCCATCAGTGGCTGGCTATCGCATGCCGCGCGTGACCTTCCATCTCGGCCGCTGGATCCGCACGACGGACTGGTATCCCGATCCGCAACTGCGCCTCTACGATCGCCGCCGCGCACGCTGGCAAGCCAAGCGCGTCCACGAGTCGGTCACGGTCGACGGCCGCGTCGATCGCCTCACGCACGATCTGCAGCACTACGCCTATCGCGACATCGCACACCATCACGCGACGATGGATCGCTACACGACGCTGGCGGCGGAGGAGATGTTCGACGCGGGGTGG
>DASZVJ010000064.1:0-3371 GCA_035547155.1 Vicinamibacterales bacterium | reverse complement strand
TGCGCGCGTCCGGCGATCGCTGGCTGTTCGGGTACGCGGACGTCGTGACGCTGCTCTTCGCGTGTTTCGCGAGCTTGTATGCGGCGAAGCTCGCCGCACCGGTGACGACCGTCAACGCCGATGCGCCCATCAGCACCGACGCGCCGGCTGCGGCCGCGCCAGTGGCACCCGCCGCGCCTCCGGCCCCGATCGTCGCGGCCACACCAGAGGCGTCACCGCTCGAACGGGCGCTCGAGTCCGTGCTCGGCCGCGACAGCAATCTGCCCGGCGTCGAAGTCGCGACGAGCACGCGCGGGCTCGTCGTCTCGCTGCCCGAAGCGGGATCGTTCCCCGCAGGGCGCGCCGAGCTCTCCGACGCGGCACGCACGGTCATGCTCGACATGGCCGATCAACTGCGAGCGCTGCCGAACCAGATTCGGGTGGAAGGGCACACCGACGATGTGCCGATCCATACGGCGCTGTTCGCGTCGAACTGGGAGTTGTCGACCGCGCGTGCGACGACCGTCGTGCAGCTGCTGATCGAGGCGGGCGGATTGGATCCCGCGCGGCTCGCCGCCGCGGGATATGCCGAGTATCGCCCGCGATTGCCCAACGATTCACCCGACCACCGCGCCCGCAACCGCCGCGTCGACATCGTCGTCCTCGACCCGTCGGCGGCCACGCAGGAACCGCGATAGGAAGTTCGAAGTAAGAAGTTCGAAGTTCGAAATGCGCCTGTAGGGGCGGGCCCCTGTGGCCGCCCGCCCGTCCGCCTTCGCCAAGGCTACGGCGGGACACGCCTCAAGCCCCCTTTCCCTGAGCCGATTTTGAAAGCGTCAGAGGGTCGACCTCTGTCCGCCGTGTTTCGCCCCGCGAACGCGTGCCGGGCCGGCGATGCCTCACGTTGAAATCAGCTCATGCTCATTTTCGTCGGCGCCCTTCTCGTCATTGGTGCGGTTCTCGGGGGATACACCTGGGAAGGTGGCGCGATCCACCTGCTCAATCAGCCCGCGGAATTCCTCGTCATCGGCGGCGCGGCGGCGGGCATCCTCGTGACCAGCACGCCGATGCCGATCCTCATGGCGCTCGTCACGCAGTTCAAGCGGCTGCTGACGCCCGCGCCGGGACGCAAGGAGTTCGCGGAGCTGCTCGTGATGCAGTACCAGCTGTTTCGCGTCGTGCAGTCGACGGGCGTGATGGCGCTCGAGTCGCACTTCGACAATCCAGGGCAGAGCCCGGTGCTCTCGAAGTATCCGAATTTCCTGAAGCGCCATGAGTCGCTCGCGTTTCTCGCGGACTCGGCGCGCGTGATCATCGTCGGCGGCATCTCGCCGCACGATTTCGAAGCGCTGATGTACGAGGACCTCGAGGTGCGGCACAAGGAAGCCATGCTGCCGCAGGCCACGCTGCTCAAGGTCGGCGACGCGATGCCGGGTCTCGGCATCGTCGCGGCCGTGCTCGGCGTCGTCATCACCATGCAGGCGATCGACGGGCCGCCGTCGGAGATCGGCCACAAGGTCGGCGCCGCGCTCGTCGGCACGTTCCTCGGCATCCTTCTGTCGTACGGCTTCATCCAGCCGCTCGCGGCGATCATGGAGCATCGCGTCGAAGAAGAGCTCGTGATCGATCACTGTCTGAAGGCGGGCATCCTGGCGATCCACAAAGGCTTCGCGCCGGCGATCGCGATCGAGTTCGCGCGCCGCGTCATCCCGGAAGAAGTGCGGCCGTCGTTCGACGAGACGGAAAAGCTCTGCCGCGCCGCGCGCGGTGACGCCTCGGCCGCGGCGGCCTGAGCATGCGCACCAAGGAACAGCCCATCATCATCGTCCGCCGCAAGAGCGGCGGGCACGGCCATCACGGCGGCGCGTGGAAAGTCGCGTACGCGGACTTCGTGACGGCGATGATGGCGTTCTTCCTCGTGATGTGGCTGGCGTCGCAGGACAGCCGCATCCGAGACGCGGTCGCCGGCTACTTCCAGGAGCCGGGCCTGCTGCCGAATCAGACGTCGAACAGCATCATCGCGCAGGGCAATGGCGGGATCGACAGCGCCGGGATGCCGGTCGTCGCGCGCCGGTTCAACGGCCCGATCGAAGCGGAGCAGCGCGCGCTCGTCGAGGCCGCGAGTCACATCCACGATCGACTGTCCGAGCTGTCAGGCTTCGCGGCGCTGCGGAGCCAGGTCGAGTTCTCGGTGACGTCCGAGGGCCTGCGCATCGAGCTCGTCGATCACAACGGGTCCAGTTTCTTCGACAGCGGCAGCAGCCGGCTCGCACCGGACGCGGAGAAGATCCTGGCGATCATCGCGGCCGAAGTCGGTCAGCTCGAGAACGACGTCGTCGTCGAAGGCCACACCGACGCGATGCAGTACTCGCGCGGCCAGCAGTACACGAACTGGGAGCTCTCGAGCGATCGCGCCAACGCCGCGCGTCGCGTCCTCGCGACCAACGGGCTTCGGCAGAATCAGATCAGCGCCGTGCGCGGGTTCGCCGCGACCGATCTCCGCGTGCCCGACAATCCGCTCGATCCGCGCAACCGCCGCGTGTCCGTCGTCGTGCGGAGCCAGGCCGCCGTCGAAGCGGAGCGTCAGGCGCGTGCGCGTCTGACCTCGCCGGCGTCGATCGCCGGCGCGGGCAACGGCTTCGTCCCCAAGGACATGGCCGGTCCGCCACGCATGAACGCTGCGACACCGACGCAGAAACCGTAGGGGCGGCCCTTGTGGCCGCCCCCGCACTGGACCGCCCCACACCCGGCCCTACGTGGGCCGGGCCGCCACGAGGGCGGCCCCTACGCCTTTTCCCGTGCTTGACGACGTCTCTGCTTGTTGACATAGTCCATCTATGTCACGAGACGAGATCCCGCCGGGCACGCTGCACGTACTGATTCTCAAGACGCTGGCTGGCGGCGTCGAGATGCACGGGTTCGAGATCGCGGAAGCGATCGAGCAGCGATCGGGCGAGGTGCTCACGGTCGAAGAAGGGTCGCTCTATCCCGCGCTCCAGCGGCTGCTCGCCAAGGGCTGGATCGACGGCGAGTGGAGCACCACGGCGTCCAATCGTCGTGCGCGCTACTACCGATTGACGGCGGCCGGACGCCGGCGCCTCGAGACGGAGCTGTCGCAATTCCACCGCATCACCGGCGCGCTCGTGCGCGTGCTGCAGGGGTAGATCGTGTTTCGGAACGGTCAAGTGCGCCGAAGGCGTCCCGTCAACTTCGAACTTCGAACTTCGAAGTTCGAAGTTTTCAAGTGCACTTTCTCTGATCGGAGGCCGTCATGCTGCGCGTGAGCGACATCGTCCGGCGTGTGCGCACGTTCTCGCGTCGATCGCGGATGGCGCAGGATCTCGACGAGGAGATGCGTCTCCACGTCGAGCTGCGCGAGGCACGATTGCGGC
>DASZVJ010000063.1:0-5440 GCA_035547155.1 Vicinamibacterales bacterium | reverse complement strand
TACGTCGCCGGCGCGCTTCGGCTCTCCGCGTGGGTGCGCGATCAATCTCCGTTGATCCGCGCGGTCATCGCCAACAAGGAGCAGCCGCACGCCGAGACGGACGGCGATGGCGACGGTGTGCCCAACAGCCGCGATCGCTGTCCGGCGACCTACGCCGCGACGCCCGACGGCTGCGCGATTCCGGCCCCGCGCGGCGGCGACTGGAGCGGCGACGGCGCAGCGCAACTGACGTTCCTCGACCGGATCGCCGCACGGGCCCACGTGTGGACGTTCCACGACGGCTTGCGCGCCTCCAGCCATGATTTGCCGATCGCGATCGAGCCTGACTGGACGATCGTCGGCACATCAGATTTGAGCGGCGACGGTCGGCCCGACATCCTGTGGCAGCACGCGCAGACCGGCGACCTCCGACTGTCGACGGGCATCGGGACGTCAGCAGCGGAAGACCAGATCGTCATGCCGAAGGTCGGCGATCGCGATTGGCACGTCGCGGGCACCGGTGATTTCAACGGCGACGGCCAGGCCGACATCGTCTGGCAGCACCTCCGTACCGGTTACGTCGCGATCTGGTTCATGAAGAGCGTCGATGGCCACGCCGCGCTCCAAAGTGCGACGTACGTCACGGCCGCTGGAGATGCGGCCGTCGCCAAACTTCCATGGCGCGTGATGGGCACGATGGATTTCGACGGCGACGGCCGCCGCGATTTGATCATGGAGAACGCGGACACCGGCGACCTGTCCGTGGCACGGCTCGGCACGCCGGGCATGTTGGGACTGCCCATCGTTGGCCGACTCACGGTCGGTGCGCCTGGACCGGACTGGGATGTCCGCGCCGTCGCCGACTACGACGGTGATACCCGTGACGACCTGATGCTGCAGCAGCGATCGACCGGTCAGATCGCTCTCTGGACACGCCGCGGCGACGGCTTCGTGCCGTTTGGCGCGGCCGAGCCTGCGCCTGCAGGTTGGGAAGCGGCTGGGCCGCGTTGACCTCACAATTCGCGACGCCGCCGCGAGCACGTTGCGCAGGCGCTCGGAATCCGGCCGAATCGCCGCTTCGTGCGGAAATGCCACGCAAATCTGCCGCCGCCAAAGCGCGCTACACTCTCCTCATGGACTCACCCACGCGCCAGCTTCCGTCACAAACAGGCTTTCCGTCTGCGGCGCCGTTCGCCGACGCCACCCGAATCGCCAGCTTCCTGACGTCTGTTTACGGGTGGATGTGCGCGGGGCTCGCCATCACGGCCGGGACGGCGTGGTTCGTGGCCGGATCGCCGGCCATCCTCAGTGCGATCGTCCAGAACCGCGCGATCTTCTGGATGCTGATCCTGGCGCAGTTCGGCCTCGTCGTCGCGTTGTCCGCGCGCGTGCAGAAGATGGCGGCGCCGACCGCGGCGTTGTTGTTCGTCGCCTATGCCGCGCTCACCGGCGTGACGCTGTCGTTCATCCTGCTGCTCTACACCGGCGAGTCGATTTCGACGACGTTCGTCATCACGGCGGGCGCGTTCGGCGGCATGGCGCTGTATGGCACGATGACCGGACGCAGTCTGAGCGCCTTCGGGCAGTTCCTGTTCATCGGCCTCATCGGCGTCGTGCTCGCATCGATCGTCGGCATGTTCTGGCACAACGACGAGCTGCAGTTCATCCTCTCCGTCGTCGGCGTGATCGTCTTCGCTGGCCTCGCGGCCTACGACGCGCAGCGTCTGAAAGTGATGGCGCTGTCGGCGCCGGAAGGTCCGCTCTCCACGTACGCCGTCGTCGGCGCGCTGGCGCTCTATCTCGACTTCATCAACCTGTTCTTGTTCCTGCTGCGATTCACCGGTAACCGCCGGCGGTAGAAGGGACCAAGGGACCAGGGGACCAGGGGACCAGGGGACCAGGGGACGAAGGGAATCGGACATCGGGCTATCTGTCTCCTTCCCTCGCCCCTTGGTCCCCCGGTCCCTCCTGGTCCCTTGGTCCCCCGGTCCCTTCGTCCCGCTAATCCATCGCGTCCCGCACGCCCGCCAGGATCTCGTACGAGCGCAGCCGCGCAGCGTGATCGAAGATCGTCGAGACGATCATCAACTCGTCGGCGCGCGTGAGCTCGAGGAACGCCTCGAGCTCGCGACGCACGGTTGACGCCGCACCGGCGGCTGAGCATTTCAGTACTTCATCGAGGATCGCTTGTGCGTGCGGCGGTGCCTGCTCGCGATAACCGGCGAGCGGCGGCGGAAGCTGCATCGGCCGGCCCGTACGGCTCGCGACGAAGGCCTGCTGAATCGATGTCGCCAGTAGACGTCCCTCGTCGTCGGTGTCGGCCGCGAAGACGTTGAAGCCCAGCATCACGTACGGCCGGTCGAGTTGTGCCGACGGCCTGAAGTTCTCGCGATACACCGCGATCGCGCGCATCATGTGCGCGGGCGCGAAGTGCGACGCGAAGGCGAACGGCAGCCCGAAGCTCGCTGCGACCTGCGCGCCGAACAGGCTCGATCCGAGAATCCAGATCGGCACGGTCAGACCGCCCCCCGGAATCGCGCGCACCGGCTGCGACTGACGAAAGTAGCCAATCAACTCGAGCACGTCCCGTGGGAACTGCTCGGGATCCGTCGACAGGTTGCGGCGCAACGCGCGTGACGTCACCTGATCGGAACCGGGTGCGCGTCCGAGTCCCAGGTCGATGCGTCCCGGAAAGAGCGATTCCAGCGTGCCGAACTGCTCCGCGATGACCAGCGGCGCGTGATTCGGCAGCATGATGCCGCCGGCGCCGACGCGAATCGTGCGCGTGCCAGCGGCAACGTGACCGATGACGACCGCCGTCGCGGCACTCGCGATGCCCGGCATGCCGTGATGCTCGGCGAGCCAGAACCGCCGATAGCCCCATCGCTCCGCATGCTGCGCGAGATCGAGTGAATGCGTGAACGCCTGCGCCGCGTCGCTGCCTGCGACGATGGGCGCGAGATCGAGAATGGAGAAAACAGGCATCGTGTATCGCCGTGCGCCTTGCGCGACTCTTCTATTGTCCAACCAGCAGGCCGCGGCGCGCTACGGCCCCGAAACGGGTACACTGCGCGTCAGCTTCGATGCGGCATCCCCTGGCCCTGCTGCTCGCGTGCGTTCTGATCGCGGCTGCGATGACCTACGTCGTCCCCGCGGGACAATTCGATCGCCGTGACGATCCGTTGATCAACCGCAAGGTCGTCGTCCCCAACTCGTATCACCACATCGAGCGCAGTCCCGTCAGTCCGTTCGACGCGCTCGTCGCTGTTCCCAAAGGCTTCATCGATGCGGCGGGCGTGCTGGTCATGGTGTTCATGGCCGGCGCGGCGATCAGCGTCGTCGACGAGACGGGCGCGTTGCGCGGCGGCGTCGGCTGGGTGGCGATGCGGCTGCGGCGGCGCGAGATGCTGATCATTCCGGCTGCGTGCGTGTTGTTCGGTGCGGGCGGCGCGGTCGAAGGCATGTGGGAAGAGATCATCGCCATGATGCCGATGCTCATGGCGCTGTCGCTCGGTGTCGGATTCGACGGGCTCACGGCCGTCTCTATGAGCATGGGCGCGGCCGGCATCGGCGGCGCGTTCAGCCCGATGAACCCGTTCGGCGTCGGCATCGCGCAGCGGTTCGCCGAGGTGCCGCTCCTGTCCGGCTGGCCCTTCCGGCTGATCGTGCTCGCGATCGCCCTCGCGATCTGGACCTGGGGCACGATGCGTTACGCGACACGCATCAAGACGACAGCCGCGACAGACGTCACGATCGCCGCAGCACCACTGAGTGGCCGCCACACGGCCGTCCTCATCGCGACAATCGCAGCTTTCACCACGTTCATCGTCGGCGTCCTCCACTTCGGGTGGGAATTCGAGCAGATGGCCGGCGTGTTCCTCGGGCTTGGACTCGCCGCCGGTCTGCTGGGCGGGCTCGGCATCGAAGGCACGAGCCGCGCGTTCGTCGACGGCTTCCGCGCCATGAGCTACGCGGCCCTGATGATTGGCGTCGCGCGCGGCGTCTTCGTCGTGCTCGATCAGGGCCACATCGTCGACACAATCATCAATTTCCTCGTCGCGCCGCTGTCCCATCTGCCCGTGACGCTCTTCGCGATGGGCATCTCGATCGTGCAGTCGCTCCTCACGCTGCCGGTCCCGAGCACCTCAGGCCGCGTCACGCTGACGATGCCGATCTTCGTGCCGCTGTCGGACCTCCTCGGGCTGTCGCGGCAGGTGACGGTCACCGCGACGCAGTTCGGTCCCGGCGTCATCGGCAATCTCCTGCCGACCGACGGCGCGCTGATGGCGGTGCTGGCCATCGCGGGCGTGCCGTTCGCGCGCTGGCTCCGTTTCTGCCTGCCGCTCTGCGCCATCCTCTTCGCGCTGTCCCTGGCCGCCATTGCGATCGCCGTCAGCCTGAACCTTCAGTAGGCGCTTCTCTATTTGACATTCCAATAAGACATCGCCATTCTAGTGGCATGTCCAATAGGCCGCCCGACAAAGGCGACAAGCTCGACGTCCTGCAAGGCACGCTCGATCTCATGGTGCTCCAGGTGCTCGACACCATGGGCGCGCAGCACGGCTACACCATCGCGTCGCGCCTGGAGCAGGTCTCGAACGGCGCGTTGGTGCTCAACATGGGCACGCTCTATCCGGCCCTGATGCGTCTCGAGCAGCGCGGCTTCATCCGCGGCACCTGGGGCACGACGGATGCGAACCGCCGCGCGCGGTTCTACGGGCTCACCGCCGCCGGCCGCCGGCAACTCGGTAAGCAGCGTGACCAGTGGGATCGCATGGCCGGCATCATCCACGCGCTGACGCGCGGCGAAGCGTAGGGCTTCGGGACGGACCGAGGGACCAAGGGAGGCCGAGGGACCAGGGGACCAGGGGACGAAAGGACCGGGGGGCCAAGGGACGGCGACTAAGAGACCAAGAGGCGATCAATCGTCCTGCGGGAGTCTCAGCGCCCAATAACAACTGAGAGCTGCCGAGACGTCATGCCATCTTCGCCTTCAGCGCGCCGATCTGGACGAGGAGTCCTGTGAAGTCGTAGATGCGTTGTTCCTCGACGATGAGGCCGTCGTCGACGCGCAGGAGGAACGCCGCGCGAAAACGAAACTGGCGGCCGCTCGGAGGCAGGCCCATGATCTCGCCTCGGTGCGTGCCACCGACATGCGCGATGATCGCGACGCGATCGCCGTCGATCGCGAACGTCTCCTCGTCGATCGTCACATCGGGAAACGCTTCGAAGAATGCCCACGTCGCCTTGACGGCCGCGTCGCGTCCGACAGCCAGGCCGGCGAGCGGACTCTCGAGCCGGATCGTCTCGGCATAGAGCGCCGCGAGCCCCCGCTCGTCGCGATACGCGATCGCCATGCGGCGGCGATCGATCAGGGCCAGGATCTCGTCGTGCGTCACGAGTCACCTCCAGGGCGCGGCCAGACGATAGCGGAGGTGGGCATTATAGACACGACGCGCGC
>DASZVJ010000062.1:0-1959 GCA_035547155.1 Vicinamibacterales bacterium | reverse complement strand
GTGACACGACGACGAGCCGCTGGACGAAGCGGGCGAACGTCGATGCTACCGCCCACGACTGATCGCGGGGACGATCGACATGTCCGCCAAACCATTCGTGATCGTGGCGCTCCTGACGTCCACGTGCCTCACGCACGCGGTGCGCGCCGCACGCGACGACGATCCACAGACGCCGGCGACACACACAGGCGCCGCGTTCCGCTCGAGCGTCGATCTCGTCGCGCTGACCGTGACCGTGACGGACGCGCAGCGGCACTTCATTACCGGGTTGTCGCAGGGCGACTTCGTCGTGACGGAAGACGGCGTCCCGCAGTCGATCGCGATCTTCGCGCGCAATCGCGTGCCGCTCGACCTCGCGATCGCGATCGACACGTCCGGCAGCATGCGGCCGGTGCTGTCGACCGCGCATCGCGCCGCGATCGATCTGGTCGAGACCACGCATCCCGGCGATTGCGTCATGGTCGCCGGCATCAACGATCGCGCGAACATTCTCGCGCCACTGACGCCGGACACGGCTGCGGTGACCGACGCGATCAGGCGGACCGACGCGAGCGGACGGACGGCGCTGTACACCGGTCTGTACGTCACGCTGACGGAGCTCATGCACGCGCGCGACGCGGGCGCGGACGCGCGGCGGCAGGCGCTCGTCGTGCTGTCGGATGGCCAGGACACGGCGAGCCTGATCGACTACGGCCAGGTCATGGAGCTCGTCGGTCAGGCGAGCGTCACGATCTACACCATCGCGCTCGCGCCCTCACCGGCGGATGCCTGGGCCGGCGACAGCACGACGCCCGATCCGTTCTACGTCATGCGCTCGTTCGCCGAAGCCACCGGCGGCCGCGTGTTCGTTGCACGCAAGACCAGCGATCTCGCCGGCATCTACGGCACGATTGCAGACGAGCTCTCGCAGCAGTACGTGCTCGGCTACGTGTCGACGAATCGGCACCGCGACGGCGCCTTCCGCCACGTGGCCGTTCGGGTGACCTCGCGGCCGGGCACGCTCGCCCGGACGCGAACGGGCTACTACGCGCCGCGCGGATAACGCCCGCGATCCGCCGCGGGCCCACAGGCGATCACGATCGCCGATCCGGCGAAGCACGCCAGGAAACGGCCCGCGCGAGACGGCACGACATTGGGACACGTCGTCGCCATGGACGATCTCTCGACGCGTTTCTGGACCGACATCGCGGCCCGCATCGGCGGGCCGATGACCTTCCGCTTCATCCTGCAGCCGACGATGGCCGCCATCGCGGCGTGGCGGGACGGCGTCAAGGACGCCCGCGCCGGACGGCCCGCGTACTTCTGGTCCATCTTCCACAACCCTGACGAGCGCCGGCATCTGCTCCGAGAAGGCTGGAAGGCGACGGCGCGGATCATCGCGCTCGGCGCCGTCATGGACAGCATCTATCAACTTCTCGTGCTCAAGTGGATCTACGTCGGCGAGCTCGTGCTCATCGTGCTGCTGCTGGCGTTCCTGCCGTACCTGCTGCTGCGCGGCCCGATCAATCGCTTGGCGCGGCGCTGGATCTCGCGTTGACATGACGGGCGCCGCGTCGCTGGTGCTGCTCCTCACGCTGCAGCAGCCTGCGCCCGCGGCGACGCCGCCTGTCGACATCCCGGACGTCGTCCGCCACCTGCTCGGCCGGCCGCCGCCGCCCGAACGCGACGACGACACGCGGCAATCGATCCTGCCGACGATCGGCGCGTCGCCCGCGGCGGGCGTGTCGGCCGGTGTGCTTCTCAGCCGCCAGGGCCGATCGCGCGAGGCCGGATCGCGCGTCTCGCTGCTCACGATCGGCGCGTCGTATAGCACGCGTCATCGGGCGATCCTCACGACGCGGATCGATCGTCACCTGCGCCATGACACGTGGCACCTCGTCGGCGACTGGCGGGCGTACGCGTTCACGGAGCGCACGTACGGCCTGGGCAGCGACACCACATCTGGCACGTCGGTCGACG
>DASZVJ010000061.1:0-37549 GCA_035547155.1 Vicinamibacterales bacterium | reverse complement strand
GCAACGAGGCGCATGATATCCGGGATGTGCAGCGCCGCGACGCGCGGCTGGTCGAGACCACTCAGGAGCACCATCGATCCAAGGAACGTCAAAACTAGACCGGTAAGCCGGCTCTGTTTCTTCATGGCTCTCGCTTCTTTGCTGCCTTCTTGGCTGTAATTGTGGCGATCACAAACCCAAGCGCTACGGCCTTCGTCGTTCATGCCGAATCGCCAGGCGGACTGCGAAATAGATGACGCCAAAGGCGACGGCGACATACAACGCCAGGAAGACAAGCGGAACGAAGGGGAATAGGTGCATGGCGCGGATTCTAGCGCGGCCCATGTCGGGTCACGAATGAGTACGACTCTCCAGCCCGCACCGCAACAGCGACCGTGCCCCGAGTGCGGCCAGGTCGTGGAGGGAGCACCGCTCGCTAAAACGTGGAACAAGAAAGGCGCAGTCTCTATTCACTGGCAGTTCAGATGCCCCACCGGCCACAGGGAATGGACTGAGGTTGTTCCCGCTGAGAAGTGATGACTGGGGTGCGGCAACGACCTGACTAGCCAGGTAGTGGATTCGGCCTTCGGCGAGCGGTATTCGAAGAATCGGCAAGACGAGGGTATTGCTAAATACTTCTAATTCGCTCGCGCGATCAGTTTGGGCGTTTCCTTCGCCACGATCGCGCCGAGGACCTTCGTGCACGTCGTGCCGGGATGGCATTCGATGGTTAGCGATTGCACCGGTTCGGCGTGACCGTTTGGCCACGTCAGGAACCGGCAGCCGTCGCATTTGAGCGTCGCGCCGTCGACGGCGTCGACCGTCAGTCGAAAGGGCGCATCGACCGTGCTGGCTCTGCCGGCGAACCAGCCAGCCGCAATCAGGACGGCGGCAATCGCGATACGGAGACCGGCGCGTAACATCGCTCCTCCTAATGTTGTCGTGAAATAGCCGTCGTCGACGCCTACGCCTTCTCGAAGTGCCTGACCACTTCGAGCACGGCCTTCGCGTGCCGTCCCGCCTCTTTCGCGCGATTGGCCACGGCTTCGTCGGCGCTGCGGCTGTAGTCCTTCGCGAACCCACCCAGGAAATCCGCTGCGGAGCGCAGGGAGAGAATCAGGGCTTCTGTCTTCGTCATGCACGAGCTCTTTCATCGGCGAGAGCGATCCGGGGAGGGGAGGACGCCGCCGCGGTGGGATTCTAGCGCAGCCTCGAGCCGTTCAGCGATGTCCGTCCGACGCATACGTCGGCCTGCACGGTCTCGTCGCTGCCAGAGACCAGCACGCGTTTCGCCGCACATCGCTTCTCGTGTCTTCGGCCGAGAGAATCCTCTTTGATTGACGACGTGTCGAGGACCGACTGAATCGCTGGCGTACGTTGAGAAGCCCTTGTGGACGCTGGGTTCGATATCCGCACCGCCCTCCACACCTCCGAGCACCCGCTTCACCCCTTCCCGCACCAGCCTCAAGTCCGCCGCGCACCCGCATCGAGCGCTCAGCGCCGGCACATGAACGACTCGGCGCACCAGCCCTCACCGTATCGAGTCGTCACCCAAACGACTCGGCGCATCGCGTATAGCGAAGTGGGCACTCACATGAACGGTTCGCGGCAGCGCGTTGACTGATCGCGGCAGCCGCGAAAGTCGTCGGAGACGTCACCGGAACACGTCCGCGGCGGCACTGCGAGCGCTCCGGGCAGCGACGTGGATCGTTTCGAGACATGACCCAAAGCGGATCGGGCAGTCACAAAAGCGCAATCGCCGATCGCAGGTGCTCCCTCCTCGCAACTCGCTGCATCGAAAGCGTTTCCACCGGCGCTTCGAGCCGCGAAAAATGGACGCGACTGCTCATCGTCACTTCCCGATGCCGTTGACGTCGGTGCGCGATGTGCTTCTCCCCGGCTCCTGACGTCGTCGATCCCGTGTCCGGACGCGCTCGACGAGCGGCGTGATCCGCTCATGCCGCCGCGCGGACCGCTGTATGTCATGTCCGCAGCTCGTCATACACACTGCGCGATCCGCTGAGCGCGCGTCGCGCCTCGCTACTAGCGACCGACTCGACTCGTTCTGTCAGGTGCGCGATGTGCGCGATGCGCCTTCCACGACTGGACATGCGCGCTGACGCGACCGCTCACACTCCGTCCCGCGCATTTTTCGGGTTTATTCAGGCTCGGGCGAAGGTCACCCGCAGCAGCGGCTCGTCTATCCTTCCTTCCACCCCTGCTTCAACGCGTCCGCGCGCCACGTGTCCGACGTCGTATAAACGTCCGACTCCGTCTTGCAGACTTGCGTGCGCGAGAAGCTCGCTCCGCTCGTCAACCGTAGTTCCCAGCCGAGGCGATGTGTCGAGAGCGCGCAGCGCAGCGTCAACGCGTCGCGCTTGAGCGTCCAGAGATCGCCGAGCCGCTTGGGGCCGAGGTAGTAGTCGTAGCGCGCGAGCGCGGGACGGGCGTCGGTCATCTTGCGAGCCTATCAGCCACGCCGCGGATTCTCTATTGAGTTCGACGCCGCGTCCGTGGACAATGCGCCGATGATGAGACCCGCCCTCGCATTAGCCATCGTTGCCGCCCTCGTCCCGACGGTCGGTGCCCAGCAACCCGTCAAAGGAACGCTCGCCGGCGTTCAGAACTATGCCCACGTGGAGACGACCATCGCCTGTGCCGGCGCCGTCGATCCCGATGCGGCGATGCCGGAGATCAAGAAGCTCGGCTTCGTGTCGGTCATCAATCTACGCCAGGCCGGTGAGCCGGGCGCGAACGTCGAGGCGGAACAGGCCGCGGCCGAGCGCGTGGGATTGAAGTACTTCCACGTGCCGGTCAACGGCGCGGCGCCCGATCCCAAGTCGGCCGACGCGTTTCTCGCCGCGATCCGCACGCCCGGCGCCGAGCCCGCGTTCATCCACTGCGCCACTGGCAATCGCGCCGCCGCGATGTGGCTCATCAAGCGCATCGCCATCGATCATTGGGACACCGCCAAAGCGACGGAAGAAGCCAATGGCCTCGGCTTGACGAGCGCGCCGCTGCGCCAGTTCGCGCTCGACTACGCCGCGGCGCACAAATAAGGCTGCGGGCCACGGGCTACAGGCTACGGGGGGCGAACGGAATGCCGTAGGGGCGGCCCCCCGTGGCCGCCCCTACGTGATCGCACTGAATGTGATCAGCAGTGCGAAGACCTAGCGCGCTCGGGACCGGCGTCGCGGCGTCGATTTGCGCTCGCGTCGTGGTTGCTCGTCGCCTGGAACGGGAGGTTGACCTCGTCCCGCACGCTTCAGGACGTTCAGCGCTTTCTTGAGGTCCCCTCTGGCGGCGCGCTCCGCAAAATACTCCGTCGTGCGAAGCGCGGAGACTTTTTCCGCAACGGCAACGTTGATCAGTTGGTTCATGGCCACGCCCTCCGTCTTCGCGACTCTCCGGGCCTCTTCCATCAATGACGGTTGAAGCCTCAGGGCGAAATTGCTCTTCTTCATAATGCGTCTCCGAGCCGTTGAACGGCGGTCCCAGGTGTCAGGATGTCGATTCCGAAGCGATTCTCGGCCGCTCGGAAATCCTGACGGTTGAAGGTGACGATGGCTGACGCGCGTCCGTTGACGGCTGTTTCGAGGACGAGATCGTCCGTCGGATCAGACAGCAACGGACGCCACAAGTACGAAATTTGAATTGGCTCCGCGACTCGTGCCACCGCGTCGAGCAAGACATCCACGTCTTCTGCCGTGATACCCGCTGCCGCCAGATGCTCGAGGCGTTTCAGGACCGACTCGTACTGCAGCATGAGCGGCACCGACGCCAGCGCCGGATATCGCTGCTGGAGCGCGGCGGTCAGGAGCACCCTGGACGCACCACGGTCGCTGCGAACCGCCGCAACCAGCACGTCGGTGTCGAGCACCGTTCGTCCGAGCACATAGACATCATATCGTGCGCAATATCGGTGTTGTCTCGAGCGGGCCGGTCACCATGTCTCGCCGGGTCTGAAGACCCGGCCTACATCTGTCGGGCTCACGTCGCTCTGCCTAGCCGTCGTTCGCCGTCCGTTGTAGGCCGGGTCTTTAGACCCGGCGTCGTTATCGAGGTCGCACCCTCACTCGCTCCGCAACGCGACGACAGTGATCACCGGCGCCTCTCATCTGATCGGCCGCATCGTCCGCGGCCGGCCGCGCTCGCGATTGTTTCGAATGCTTTCGAGTGACTGCGTGCTCCGTGAGCCGACGTTCTGCGCGGATGAGCGGGTCCAGACGCCGCAATCACCGTCAGAGCTGACGCCGATATCGCCATCGCGAACCGTGATGAATTGCTGGCCGGCGCTGGCGATGAAGTCATTCGCGATGATGCTGTCGAGTATGCCCTCGAAGTTGCGAAGACGTTCCCAATAGCACCCCGATGATGCGTTGGTGACGTAGGTGCCTGGCGCGATCTGAGAGCCGACGAGCCAGACGCCGGGCGTGATGGTGCTTCGCGAGCCGATGGACGGCGAGTTTCGCCACGTCCCACACTCCGATTCAGACCCGAAGCCGGCATCCGACGACAAGATGTCGACGATGTCCTGGTCGGCATTGAAGCCGATGAAGTCATTCGCGATGATGTCGTCGAGCGAGCCTCCGAAGCCCGACTTGCGTTCCCAGTAGCAACCCGATCGCGGAGCACTGAAATAGCGGCCCGCAACGATATCGCTGTTCACGCGGAATGTGCCGGCGCCGAACTGTGTTTTCGGTCCTGCCTGGATGACGTGAATCAAGACCGTGCCCTGCGGTCCACTGCTGGCGTGTCCAATGATCGTGGCAGCGCCGGCGGCGATACCGTGCACGGTGCCATTCGCATCGACGCTCGCGACGGCAGTTGCATCGGAGGACCACGAGACCGAGACGCTGTGCGACGTGCCGTCGCTATAGGCGCCCACGGCACTGACCGTCGTCGTCGCTCCGGTCTCAATCGTGGTCGCCGCGGCGCTGACCGTCACGGAACTGAGCACTGGCGGCGGCGTTGACGTCGATGACGTTGGCTGTGTAGGCGTCTTGTGACCGCATGCGCAAAGCATGACGGTGAAGGCGAGCGGGAAGACTCGGCGGGACATTACTGACAGGACCTTTCCGCTGGGGAGCGGGATCGTTTTCGAGAGTGTTCGCGTGCGGCGTGCGGGCACGGCGTTTCTTCCACAATCGGATGGCTGATGGTTTCTCTTAACTTTTCAGCACGCATTCCCGAACATCCGACCGGTTGTCCCACCACAGTTGCGCCGTCGTCCGCAGCCTGCCGCCCGCCGTCCGCCCGACGCGCGCTATCATCGCTCCATGTCTTCCCCCGATCTCGTCGTCGTGCGCACGTTCCCGTCGCGGATCGAAGCCGAGATCGCGCAGAGCGTGCTCGAGGTGGATGGCATCAAAGCCGTCGTGCTCGCCGACGATGCCGGTGGGCAATATTCGAGCTTGTGGATGAACGGCGTCCGCTTGCTGGTGCCGATGGGACAGGCGAGTCGTGCCGTCGAAATCCTCGACGCGCCACCGGTGGAAGACCGCCACGCTGGCGACGATCGACGCGGCGTCGTGCTGCCGTTCGAGGGCCCGAGCTCGTCATCCGAGTCGTCCGACGAACGCGAAGACGAGTAGCGCGCTATTCCAGGGAGAACACCGACGTCAGCGTGTCGATGAGCAGGCTGACCGCTTCGTCCGTGCGTGCACTGCTCACGAACTCGAAGCCCGTGATGTAGCCGACGTGGCCGTGCGCGTCGGCGGCGACGAGACGGCAATGGACCGCCGTGGCGTCGACCGCGATCTCTTCGTCGCGAAGCGTGGTGAAGCGGAAATGATGGCGCGCGCCGGGCGGAAACGGCGTCGAGCTGTGCACGGAGAAGCCGCCCTGGCTCAAATCGAGCACGGTCAGCGGCACGTCGAGCGGCATCAGATGGCCGTTGACGAGGCCGAGCACTTCGAGCCGCGGATAGCGGCGGCGATTGCGAGCGCCGTGTGATCGAGACGCGTCCATGATGACGAGTGGTCTGGCCATCGGCCCGCAAGCGCTGTACCACGACGCGAGTGCGCAATAACGACGAAAGACGGCAACTGATCGGACGATGGCCGCGACGCTGTCGCGACCATGCTGACGAAATCGCGGGCGCGCGCTCGATATTGTCAGTGCGCGCGCGTCGAGCGTCGTTGACGACCGCGCGCTGGCGCGGCGACGTCCCGACGCGTCACAATAGAGGCGCTCCCAACTCGATGCGCCGCGGGCTGTCGTCGCTGGCGCGGTTGAACGCCGGTGACCGACACACCCACACCATCCGTCGACTCCGCCTCCGCCGTCCCGCAGGTCAATCCCTGGATCATCGCCATCGCCGTCATGTTCGGCACCTTCATGGAAGTGCTGGACACGACCGTCGTCAACGTCTCGTTGCCGCACATCGCCGGCAATCTGTCGGCGTCGGTCGAGGAGGCCGCGTGGACGCTGACGTCGTATCTCGTCGCCAACGCGATCGTCCTGCCGATCACCGGCTGGCTCGCGCAGTACTTCGGCCGCAAACGGCTGCTGATGATGTCGCTCACGGGCTTCACCATCGCGTCGCTCCTGAGCGGCCTCGCGCCAACGCTCGGGGCGCTCGTGTTCTTCCGCGTGATTCAAGGCGCCACCGGCGGCGTGCTGCAGCCGATTTCGCAGGCGGTCATGCTCGAGGCGTTTCCGCCACGCGATCGCGGCAAGGCCATGGCCTTCTGGGGTCTCGGCATCGTCGTCGCGCCGATGCTGGGACCGATCCTCGGCGGCTGGCTCACCGACAGCTACTCGTGGCGCTGGGTGTTCTACATCAACCTGCCCGTCGGCATCGCGTCGCTCTACATGACGAAGACGTTCATCTTCGATCCGCCGTACCTGCAGCGCGGCGCGCGCAGCGTGGACGCGTGGGGCATCGGTATGCTGGCCGTCGGCATCGCCGCGCTCCAGATCATGCTCGACAAGGGGCAGCAGGACGACTGGTTCGGATCCGCCTTCATCGTCGCGTGTGCGGTCGTCTCGATCGGCTCGCTCGTCGCATTCGTCGTGCGCGAGCTGGTGGCGCGCGAGCCGGTCGTGCACCTGAACGTCTTCAAGAGCCGCAACTACTCGGTCGGCGTGCTGATGATGACGACGCTCGGCTTCGTGCTGTACGGGAGCCTCGTCGCGCTGCCGGTGTTTCTGCAGACGTTGATGGGCTATCCGGCCGTCGAAGCCGGGCTCGCCACCGCGCCGCGCGGGCTCGGCGCCTTCATCGGGATGCCGATCATCGGCGCGATCATGTCGCGCGGCGTCGATCCGCGGAAGCTGCTGGCCGCGGGCTTCTTCGTCGCGGGCTTGACGCTGATCCAGTTGTCGCGCCTCGACGCGACGGCCACGATCTGGAACTTCTTCTGGCCGCAGCTCTGGCTCGGCTTCGCGCTGTCGTTCATGTTCGTGCCGCTCACGACGACGACGATGGATCCGATTCCGCGCGAGGAGATGGGCAACGCGACGAGCCTCTTCAACCTGATGCGCAATCTCGGCGGCGGGTTCGGCATCGCGGCGGCGACGACGATCATCGCGCGCGACTCGCAGCGCTACTTCAGCATCCTCGGCGAGCACGTGACGCCGTACAATGCGCACGCGCAGCAGATGATGACGCAGATGGCGCAGGGCCTCGCGGCGGCCGGGATGGAGCAGACGTCGGCCACGCGCGCGGCGCTCGCCTCGCTGGCGGGCTTCGTCCACGGTCAGGCGGCCCTGCTGTCGTACCTGCACGCGTTTCGCGTGTTCGGGGCGATCTTCATCGTCGCCGTCCCGTTCCTGTTCCTGTTGAAACGTCCGACGTCATCGCGACGGCCCGTCGCAGCCCATTGATGCGCCCCGCGAGCGACGCGCGGACGATCGATCTCGTCACGCTCGGCGAGAACAGCCTGGATTTCGTTGCGGTCGCAGGCGCGGATCGCGCGGTCGCCAGCAAGCAGCGGCTGCGTGCGTTCGACATGTTGCCTGGCGGCCAGACCGCGACGGCTGCGGTCGCGGGCGCGCGTCTCGGGCTTCGTGCGAGGTACGTCGGCGCGTTCGGCGATGACGAATGGGGAAGGCGGTCACGAGCCGCGCTGGGCGGCGCCGGCGTGGACGTCGTCGCGGTCGAGCATCACGATGTCCCGAGCCGCATCGCCGTCGTGATCGTCAATCCGGACGGCGATCGTCACGTGCTCGAGCATCGCGATGTGCGGCTGCGGATCGATCCGATTCCGGACGGCGCGATCGAAACCGCGCGCGTGCTGGTCGTCGACGCGACCGATGTGACTGCAGCCCAGGTCGCGGCGCGGCGTGCCCGCGCGGCCGGCGTGCCGGTCATCGTCGACGTCGATCGCGTCGACGATCAGGTCGACGCGCTCCTCGATCTGATCGACGTCATCGTCGCGCCCGTCTCCTTTCTCGACGCGGCGACGGGCGCGTCGGAGCCTGGCACTGCGCTCGAGCGTCTCGCGGCGCGCTATCGATCGGCCTCGGCGATCATCGCGACGCTTGGCGACGAGGGATCGCTGGCCCGCACGCAGGAGGGACGCGAGATTCGCACGCGGGCCTACCGCGTCGACGTCGTCGACACGACGGGGGCTGGCGATGCGTTTCGTGGAGGCCTGGCGGCGGCGTGGGTGCGGCTCGACGCGGCGGCGCCGCTCGAGGATATTCTGCGTTACGCAAACGCGACCGCGGCCCTCAATTGCCGGGCCGTTGGAGCCCAGACGGCCCTACCGACATGGGCGGAGGTCGAGGGGCTTGTAACCAAGGGCGGGGGATGAGGGTCTAAGGAGGTAGTGTGTTTTCAAGTTCGAAGTTCTAAGTTTGAAGTTCGAAATTGGTGAGGCTCTGGCACCCCTGAGACACCGCGCATGCATCACGGAGACTCGACGGCGGCGGGATGGGCGCCATGGGCGGTCGGCATGACTCGGCCTGAGGCGCCCGTGTCGATGACGGCACCGACGGAGGATTTACGGGCCGCGGCGGACGAGGTCCTCGTGCGCGAGTTCCTCGCCGGCCGCCGCGAGGCGTTCGACGTGATCGTCGAGCGTCATCGACGTTCGATCTATCAGCTCTGCTATCGCTTCGCCGGCAATCACGAAGACGCCGCCGATCTCGCGCAGGACACGTTCGTGCGCGCGTTTCGCGGTCTGAAGAATTTCAAGGGCCAGTCGTCGCTGGCGACGTGGCTCTATCGCATCGGGGTGAACGTCTCGCTCAATCGCGCGGCGAGCCGGAAGCCGGCGAGCGAGCCGATCGATGCCGCCCAGCACGTCGACGCCGAGGCCGTCAGTCCGCTCGACGCGATCGTCCGCGGCGAGCACGCCGCCCGCGTGCGTGCGGCGATTCGCCAGCTGCCGCCGAAGCAGCGCGCGACGCTCATCCTGCGCGTCTATCACGAGCTGCCGCACGAGGAGATCGCCCGCACATTGGGCAGCACGGTCGGTGCGGTCAAAGCCAATTTCTTTCACGCGCTCGGCAACCTCCGGCGCCTCATGACGCCATGACGACGCATCTGACGCAGGACGAACAGCTCGCGGCGCTCGACGGAGCGCTCGATAGCGTGCGGATGGCGCACACGCAGACGTGCGACGCGTGCCGCGACGCCGTGGAGGAGCTGCGCGGAGTGCTCGCGCGCGTCGCCGATGCGGATGTTCCGGAGCCGTCGCCGCTGTTCTGGGATCACTTCTCGGCGCGCGTGAAGCAGGCAACTGCAGTTGACGACGCGTCGCGGCGAACATGGAACTGGCGCCCATGGCTCGCGGCGGCTACGGCCCTGACGGCGCTCGTCCTCGTCGTGGTGATGCGCCTGCCGCACGTGACGCAGACTCGCGTCCCCGCTCCGGCGCAGCCGGCGGACGTCGCGACGACGCTCGCGAGCGCCGACTCGCCGGACAACGAGCCCTGGTCCGCGGTCGTGCAAGCCGCGTCGGGTCTGTCGGCCGACGACGTCCAGAGCGCGCTGTCGTTGTCGGCCGACGCGTCGCCGCTCGTCGAAGACCTCAGTCCCGCCGAGCGCGCCGCGTTCGTGCGATTGCTGCACGCCGAGATGGAGCGACCCCAGTGATCCGCCGCCATGTCCGCATCGTGTGCGCCGGCGCGGCGCTGCTGGCGGCGCTGTCGTTGCCGTCGCCCGCATTGGCAACTGGCGTTGCCTGGCAGGAGCCCGCGACTCAGGCTCGTCCCGCGCCGCCGTCGCCGGATGGCCTGACCGCCGCGCAGGCCGAGCAGCTGTTCGATCGCTACGTCCTCGCGCAGGCGCGCATCGCGTTGCAGCTTCGGCCCGTGCAGATCGAGCCGTTCAGGCGGCGGCTGCAGGAATTGCAGATCGTGCGGCGCCGCGGCCAGCGCCAGCGCCAGCAGCTGCTCAATCAGCTCAACGCCGCGTCGCGCGGCGATGAGCCAGCCGACGACGCGGAGCTGTCGAAGCAACTCGGCGCGCTGGACGAGCTGACGCGCACGATCGATCAGCAGGTGAGCGATGCGCAGGCGCGCGTCGACGCGATCCTCACGCCGCGCCAGCGCGTCAGATTCCGGATCTTCGAGCAGCGGATGGAACAGCGGAAGGCCGAGCTCGTCGCGCGCGCGCGGCAGGCGGTCCGCGAGGGCCGCGCGCCGGTGCCGGACCCGCACTGAACGCGCTACTATGGCCGTATGACCCGCCGGTCATGGCCCATCGTCGTCGCGCTCGCCGCGCTCGCGCTCAGCCCGGCGCTGACCGCGCAGGATCCGCTGCGCGCCGACGCCGCGAGCATGCAGCGCAAGCTGCTGGCGATCACGGCCCGTGGCGAAGCGAAGGCGCCGCGCGCGACGCCGCTGCGGACGTCGTTCACCGACCGCGAGCTCAACGCCTACTTCAAAGTCGCCGGCCCCGACGTGGTGCCGCCAGGGATTGTCGATCCGCAGATTGCGATCGACGACGGCGGACGCGTGCGGGCGCGGGCGCTCGTCGACTTGCAGACGGCCGTGAAGCAGAAGGCGCGCGCGTGGACGGATCCGCTCGCGTGGGTGCCGCCGGGCACGATCGAGATGACGGCCGCGGGCACGTTGCAGGCGGCCGACGGCAAGGCACGGCTCGCGATCGACACCGCGACGCTCGGCGGCGTCGCGATCTCGAAGAGCGTGCTCCAGGAAGTCGTCGGCTACTATTCGCGCACGCCCGAACATCCGAAGGGTTGGAACCTCGACGAGCCGTTCGAGTTGCCGTCGAGAATCCGCGCCGTCGAAACGCGACGAGGCGTCGCCACCGTCGTCCAGCCATAACCGCGTCTTCGTGTCGACCGATCTGCTCGCCACTCCCTTGCAGTTCGTTCGCGGCGTCGGGCCGCGCCGCGCCGCCGACTTCGAGCGCGTCGGCCTGCTCACCGTCGAGGATCTGCTGCTGCGCTTCCCGCTGCGCTACGACGATCGCGCGGCGATTCTGCCCATTGCGCGACTGAAAGTCGGACAGACGACGACCGTCTCCGGTACGGTCGTCACGTCGGGCGTGCGCGGCACGCGACGCCCGGGCTTCCGTCTGTTCGAGCTCGTCATCAAAGACGCGACCGGTGTCGTCCGCGCCGTGTTTCCGAATCAGGCGTTCCTGCGCGATGTCTTCCATCCGGAACAGCACGTGGTGCTGCACGGACCGGTCGAAGTGCGCGGCGGGCTGCAGCTGACGAACCCCGACTACGAGATTCTGCGGAGCGGGGACGAGGACGAAGACGAGACGATCCACATGGGCCGGATCGTGCCGGTCTACGAGAAGGCGGGATCGGTCACGCCGCGGATGCAGCGCACGCTCGTGCACCGGTTGCTCGCGGAGCTGCCGGGCGATCTCGCGGATCCGCTGCCGATCGACATCCGCACGTCGCGCGATCTGATGGATCGCCGCACCGCGATTCTCGCGGTCCACTTTCCACCCGCCGGCACGCCGCTCGAGGCGCTGCACACATGCGCGACGCCGGCGCAGCGGCGGCTGATCTTCGAAGAGTTCTTCCTGTTTCAGGCGGGCTTGCAGATTCGACGTCATCGCCACATGTCCGAGCGCAAAGCGCGGCCCGTCGAAGTCGATGACCGCATTCGCGAGTCGGCGCGGCGGGTGCTGCCGTTCAAGCTGACGGACGGACAGAAGACGGCGCTGCGCGAGATCGTCGAGGACATGAAGCGTCCGGAGCCGATGAACCGGCTGCTGCAGGGCGACGTGGGCGCGGGCAAGACGATCGTGGCGCTGATCGCGGCGCTCGTCGCGATGGAGAACGGCCTGCAGGTCGCGTTCATGGCGCCGACCGAGATTCTCGCGGACCAGCACTATCTGACGATTCGACGGTTGCTCGACGCGTCGCGATTCCGGATCGCGTCGCTCACCGGCAGCGCCACGGCCGCGCGCCGGCGCGAAGTCCTCGCCGAATTGCAGAGCGGCGCCATTCATCTCGTCGTCGGCACGCATGCGCTCGCGGAGCCGACCGTCGTCTTTCGCGAGCTCGGCCTGGTGATCATCGACGAGCAGCACCGCTTCGGCGTGCTGCAGCGCGCGAGCCTCCGCGCGAAGGGTGCCAATCCCGACGTGCTCGTGATGACGGCGACGCCGATTCCGCGGACGCTGGCGCTGACGACGTTCGGCGATCTGGACGTGTCGATCATTCGCGGGCGTCCGCCCGGACGGCAGCCGGTGCGCACGATCGCGAAGCCGGAGTCGCGCCGCGACGAAATCTATCGCGTCGCGCGCGAAGCCCTCGACGCCGGCCGTCAGGTCTACGTCATCTATCCGCTCGTCGAGGACTCGGAGAAAGTCGATCTCCGTGCCGCGACGGCGATGGCCGATCACCTGCAGGCGGAAGTGTTCCAGCAGTTCACGGTGGGATTGCTGCATGGCCGTCTGAAATCCGACGAGAAAGATCGCGTGATGGCGGCGTTCGCGCGCGGCGACATCCACGTTCTTGTGTCGACGACTGTCGTCGAAGTCGGCGTCGACGTGCCGAACGCGACGGTGATGATCGTCGAGCACGCCGAGCGCTTCGGCCTGTCGCAGCTGCACCAGCTTCGCGGCCGCATCGGCCGCGGCACCCATGCGTCGACGTGCGTGCTCGTCTATCAGGCGCCGCTCGGCGAAGGGAGCAAGGCACGTCTCGACACGCTCGTCGCGACCGACGATGGCTTCGAGATCGCGGAGCAGGATCTGGCGCAGCGCGGCCCGGGCGATTTCTTTGGGACACGGCAGGCCGGATTGCCGACGTTGCGTGTCGGCGACCTGCTGCGCGACCATCGCGTGATGGAAGAGGCGCGGCGCGCGGCGGTCGAGTGGTTTGCGCGCGAGGACTCGCGCGGGCCGCTCGCGGCGTATTTGTCGGAGCACTGGGCCGAGCGGTTCGGCCTGGTCGGAGTCGGGTAGCGCATGCGCATCATCGCGGGCTCACTGAAGGGCCGAACGCTGCGCGGGCCGACGGGCGACGGCGTGCGGCCGACGTCGGATCGCCTGCGCGAGACGATCTTCAACATTCTGCGAGACGAGGTCGACGGCGCGATCGTGCTCGACGGCTTCGCGGGCACGGGCGCGATGGGCCTCGAGGCGCTCAGTCGCGGTGCGGCGCGCGTGACATTTATCGAGCGCGATCGGCGCGCGCTGGCCGTACTGCGGCAGAACGTCGACGCCTGCGGCGTCTCGGACGCGTGTGCTATCATCACCGACGATTTCCTCGGTCTGTCCGCGCGGCACCGCGATCTCGAGACGTTCACGCTCGCGCTGCTCGATCCGCCCTACGATTTTCGAGATTTGGACGCCGTGCTGACGGAAGCGCGCGCGAGACTCGCGCCATCGGGCACGATCGTGCTCGAGCACAGCCGGCGCCGCGCCGCGCCGGACGGCGTGCCGGGATTGACGCGGCAGCGCGTGGTGACGGCGGGGGACAGCGCGCTGGCGTTCTACGCGCCCACGGCGCAGGCAGGATGACGTCCATGGCTCAGACGCGACTCGCGGTGGTTCCCGGATCGTTCGATCCGCCCACGAACGGCCATCTCGACATGATCGTGCGCACGGCCGCGCTCTTCGATCGCGTCGTCGTCGCGTTGCTCATCAACTCGAGCAAGCAGCCGATCTTCACGCTCGACGAGCGTGTCGCCATGATGCGCGAGGTCGTCGACGGGCTGGCGAATGTCGAAGTCGACACGTTCGACGGGCTGCTCGTGGACTACGTGCGGATGCGCGGCGCAAGCGCGGTCGTGCGCGGGCTACGAACGACGACGGAGTACTCGGAAGAGTGGCCGATGGCGCAGATGAATCGCCATCTCAATCCACAGTGCGAGACGATCTTCCTCGTGCCCGCGCCGGAGCACATGCCGATCAGCGCGCGTCTCGTTCGCGAGGTCGCGTCGCTCGGCGGTCCGCTTGCCGGGCTCGTGCCGCCAAGCGTCGAAGCGCAGCTGAAGCGGCGTTTCGCTTCAGGGACGCGCCCGCGATGACGACGGCTGCGTCCATCGTGCTTGCAGAGCGCATCCGGCACATCGCGCTGTCGCCGACGATGCGCGGAACGATCGAGGCCGAGCGGCTGCGCCGCGAAGGTCACGACGTCGTCGATCTCGGCGCGGGCGAGCCGGACTTTCCGACGCCCGCGCATGTCGTCGCAGCCGCGCACGCGGCGATCGACGCCGGTTTCACGAAGTACACGGCCAACATGGGCACGGCCGCACTTCGCGAAGCGATCGGTCATCGCTATCGCGAAGACTACGGCATCGCGTACGCGCCCGATGAAATCGTCGTCACCGCTGGCGGCAAGCAGGCGCTGTTTCATGCGGCGCTGGCGCTGTTCGGCCCAGGCGACGAGGTCATCGTCCACACGCCTGGATGGCCGACGCTTGCGGAGCAGATCAAGCTCGCGGGCGCGACACCGGTCATCGTGGAAACCGATGTGCGCGATGGCTTCGCGCTGACGGCGGCCAGGTTGCTCGACGCCGTCACGCCGCGCACGCGCGGCATCGTCATCAACTCGCCAGGCAATCCGACGGGCGCGCTGCTGAGCGAAGCCGAAGCGGCAGTGCTCGCGAAGGAAGCCGCACGTCGCGGGCTGTGGATCGTGCTGGATCTCTGCTACGACCGCTTGATCTATGGCGGCACGCCGCACAATCTTCCGGCGATCTTCGGCGACGTGATGCGCGATCGACTCGTGCTGTGCGGATCGGTGTCGAAGACGTACGCCATGACGGGCTGGCGGTGTGGCTGGATCGCGGCATCGAAGCCCGTCGCGTCGGCCGCGAATGCGCTGCAAAGTCACGAGACGTCGAACGTCAGCTCGATTGCGCAGAAAGCGGCTGAGGCCGCGTTGACCGGCCCGCAGACGTGCGTCGACGAGATGTTGGCCGCGTACACGCAGCGCCGTGATCGGTTGATCGGCTGGCTCGCTGAGGAGCCGAGGCTCGAAACCGTCGTGCCGCAGGGCGCGTTCTATCTGTTTCCGAGCGTGCGCGCGTTCCTCTCGCCGGACGGCTGTGCCTCGTCGTCGGACTTCGCGATGAAGCTGCTGCACGACGAGCACGTCGTCACGACGGCGGGCGAGGCCTTCGGTACGCCTGGATTCATCCGTCTGTCGTACGCGACGTCGCTCGATCGGCTGCGTGAGGGCGCGACGCGAATCATCCGGTTCGCACGGTCGCTCGACGAGGCGCGCCGATGAGCGTCGCGAGCCTGGATCGTCTGACGGCCGAGCTGACGGCGATCGCCGGTGCCGAGCACGTGCTGACCGACGAGGCGTCGCGTCAGACCTACGGCATGGACGCGCTCAAGCGTGGCGTGCCCGCGGACATCGTCGTGCGTCCGGCGAACACGGCGGAAATCTCGGCGATCGCGCGACTGTGTCACGAGACCAGCACGCCGCTCGTACCGCGCGGCGGCGGCACAGGCTACAGCGGCGGGGCCGTGCCGGTGCGCGGCGGTGTCGTGCTGAGCCTCGAGCGGCTCAATCGCATTCTGGAGATCGACGAAGGCAACCTGCTCGCGATCGTCGAGCCGAACGTGATCACCGGCGATCTGCAGGACGCGGTCGAGCGCGTGGGCCTGTTCTATCCGCCGGATCCGGCGAGCCTGCGCATGTCGACGATCGGCGGCAACGTCGCGGAATGCGCCGGCGGGCCGCGCGCGTTCAAGTACGGCGTCACGCGGCAGTACGTGCTCGGGCTCGAAGCCGTGCTGCCGACCGGCGACGTCATTCACACCGGCGGCAAAGTCGTGAAAAACGTCGTCGGCTACGACCTGACGCAGTTGCTGGTCGGATCGGAAGGCACGCTGGCGATCATCACGAAGGTGATCCTGCGGCTGATCCCGCGTCCACCTGCGGTCGCGACGCTGCGCGCGACGTTCGACAGCATTCAACATGCCGTCGACGCCGTCATCCGTCTCGTCCGCGCGCGCGTCGTGCCGTCGACGATGGAGCTGATCGATCAGGCGTCGCTGGACGCTGTGGCGCGCGCGCAGAAGACGCATTCGCTCGCGCCGGCCGGCACGGCGGCGATGCTCGTGCTGGAAGTCGACGGCCTGCCCGAGCAAGTCGCGGCGGAGTCGGAGCGCGTGGCCGGCGCGTGCACGGAAGCCGGCGCGACGGAAGTGCTGCGCGCGACGAGCGACGACGAGCGGCAGGAGCTGTGGCGCGTGCGTCGCGAGATCTCGTTCGGCCTGCTGACGATCGCGCCGCTCAAGCTCAACCACGACATCGTCGTGCCGAAGGCGCGGATTCCCGAGTTGTTCGCACTGATCGCGTCGCTTCAGACGCGGTTCGGATTTCCGATCCCGAGCTTCGGGCACGTCGGTGACGGCAATATCCACGTCAACATCATGGTGTCGCCGGACGAGCCGGGTGCGATCGAGCGCGCGCGCGAGGCCGAGACCGAGCTGTTCCGCGGCGTCGTCGCGCTGGAAGGCGCGATCACCGGCGAGCACGGCGTCGGCATGACGAAGGCGCCGTATCTCTCGCTGGGCGTCGATGCGGCGACGATCGCGTTGATGAAGCGCGTGAAGCAGGCGTTCGATCCGCGCGGCATCCTGAATCCCGGCAAGATCTTTCCGCCGGAGTAAGATGGAAATATGCCCGTGATCGCGATCGTCGGCGCATCGTCCGATCGCCAGAAGTACGGCAACAAGGCGCTGCGTGCGTTTCGTCAGCAGGGGTACACGGTCGTGCCGATCAATCCGCACGAGACGGAAATCGAAGGCGAGCGTGCGTATCGCAGCGTGCTCGATTATCCCGGCGCGATCGACGAAGCGACGATCTATCTGCGGCCGGACGCCGGCGTGGCCGTGATGGACGACCTGGCGAAGAAGGGCATCACACAGGTCTGGCTCAATCCGGGCGCGGACGCGCCGAGGGTTGTCGAGCGGGCCCGCGCGCTCGGGTTGCGGCCGATCGTGGCCTGCTCGATCGTCGGCATCGGCGAGCAGCCGGCCGCGTTTTGAGGCGCGGGCACGCGCCGAATAAAGAATTTCCCGGAATCGCCGACTAGTGCTATAGTCGACTCCGTTCAAATCCACTGGGGCGGACAATCTGTTCCGCCCGTTCCCGTAACAACTCCAACAACAACCTAACGTGTCCCGTTCCAACCGCTATGGCGAATCATCAGAAGCGCTCCGCAGGGCGGCAGCCTGCCGACTCCACCGTCACGACTGAACTTCCGCAGGACAACGGCAACGGCAACGGTGCCCCCGAGGCTCCCCAGGCGCAGGGCTCTCCCGACGCCCCGCGTCAGGGCGGCAAGGTCTCCACGCTCAACATCAACGACCTGAAGGACATGAGCATCCAGAAGCTCACGCAGGTCGCCAAAGATCTGAACGTGGCGGGCGCGACCGGCATGCGCAAGCAGGATCTGATCTTCCAGATTCTGAAAGCGCAGACCGAGCAGAGTGGCTTCATGTTCTCGGAAGGCGTGCTCGAAGTGCTGCCCGACGGCTTCGGCTTCCTGCGCGCGCCGGACTACAACTATCTGCCGGGCCCGGATGACATCTACGTTTCGCCATCGCAGATTCGCAAGTTCGATCTGCAGACGGGCGACACGGTGTCCGGTCAGGTGCGGCCGCCCAAAGACGGCGAGCGCTACTTCGCACTGATCAAAGTCGAAGCGGTCAACTTCGAATCTCCCGACCAGGCCCGCAACAAGCTCTTCTTCGAAAATCTCACGCCGCTCTATCCGCAGGAACGGTTGCGTCTCGAGACCACGCCCGACAATCTTTCCGCGCGCGTGATGGATCTGATGACGCCGATCGGCAAGGGCCAGCGCGGCCTGATCGTCGCGCCGCCGCGCACGGGCAAGACGATGCTGCTGCAGAGCATCGCGCAGTCGATCACGACGAACCACCCCGAGGTCTACCTGATCGTGCTGCTCATCGACGAGCGGCCGGAAGAAGTCACCGACATGCAGCGCTCGGTGCGCGGGGAAGTCATCTCGTCGACGTTCGACGAACCGGCGCAGCGGCACGTGCAGGTCGCCGAGATGGTCATCGAGAAGGCCAAGCGTCTCGTCGAGCACAAGAAGGACGTCGTCATCCTGCTCGACTCGATCACGCGTCTCGCGCGCGCCTACAACACGGTCGCGCCGCCGTCGGGCAAGGTGCTGTCGGGCGGTCTCGACTCGAACGCGCTGCAGAAGCCGAAGCGCTTCTTCGGCGCCGCGCGCAACATCGAGGAAGGCGGCTCGATCACGATCATGTCGACCGCGCTCATCGACACCGGCTCGCGCATGGACGACGTGATCTTCGAGGAGTTCAAGGGCACGGGCAACATGGAAATCCACCTCGACCGCAAGCTGGTCGACAAGCGCGTGTTCCCGGCGATCGACATCATCAAGAGCGGCACGCGCAAGGAAGAGCTGCTCATCCCGAAGGACGACCTCAACCGCATCTGGGTCCTGCGCAAAGTGCTCACGCCGCTCTCACCGGTCGAAGCGATGGAACTGCTGCTCGACAAGATGGGCAAGACGAAGAGCAACAGCGAGTTCCTCTCCGCGATGCAGCAGATGCGGTAGGGGCATCGGCGGTGTCGGCCGATGCCGACGCCGCCGTTTCGTCAGCGGCTCGCGCGGATGCGCCGCAGCGACCGCAGCGTCGCCTTCGTCATTCGCAGTTCCTGCGTAATTCCTAGACGCGACGAGACGCGGCTGGGCCGGTGGCCCCACCAGGCCGTCTGCGTCGCCCAGTCGCGCCACAGCGCCGCGTTGGCGTTCGCGTAACGGCCAAACCAGTTCCACGGTTTCGGCGCGCCCACGAAATGGAAGATGCGCCCCGTGCGCGCAGTCGACGGCACGACTGGCGAGTCCGGCCAGAGAAACGTGTTGAACTCCTGGCCGAACGCGCCCGTGATATCGGCGAGCACGCAATTGAGCACGGTCTGATCCGCACTGAGCAGCGCGTGCGGATGCTCGACGGCAAACGCGACGCATCGTTCTGAGAGCCGTTCGCTCCGCCATCGAGCCAGATTGAAGACGAGCACGCCGCAGTTGAAGTACGCCGCGTCGAGGGCCATGTCGAGCGCGGCGAACGTTGGACGGTCGAGGCTGTCGCCGCGAACGCCTGAGCCTTCGGCATGCAGCGCGGGCCCCGCGCTCGCCAGCGCGAACAACGGATCGAGCGGACGGGTGACCACGAGGTCGCAATCGAGATAGACGCACGCGTCGCAGTCCGGCAGCAGGTCCGGCAGGAACAAGCGGCCGTACGTCGTGTAGTTGCCGCGGAGCGAGCGTACACGTCCGGCGAGCGGTGTCGTGTACGGCCGGAATTCGAGCCGATGAGGACCGAGGCGACCGGCTGCCGTCCGTTCGACGAGCTGTCGTTGAAACGCTGTGAGCCCTTCGCCGAAGATGACGAGTCGCAGCGGCGAGGAATCGCGTGCGTGGTCGAGCAGTGATGCGAGCGTGACGTGCAGGCCCGGCAGGATCCACCGGTCTGCGAACAGCGCGACGGTGTGCATCAGCAGCGCGGGCTAGCTTGCGCTCGCGCCGGCTCCCGCTCCTGCGCCCAGCATCTCCCGCAGCTCGTCACCTTCCAGCACTTCCTTCTCGAGCAGACGTTCCGTCAGCTGATCGAGCGTCGTGCGATGGGTCGTCAGGATCCCGCGCGCGGCGGTCTCGGCTTCGGCGACGAGGCGTTTGACCTCGACGTCGATCACGCGCGCCGTTTCCTCGGCGTACGCGCCGCGCTCCGGCGTCGACGGGCTGTCGAGGAACATGCTGCGGCTGCGGCCTTCGTGATTGACCGGCCCGACCGCGTCGCTCATGCCGTACTCGGTGACCATCGCCCGCGCGATGTCCGTCGCGCGCAGCAGATCGTTGTGCGCGCCCGTCGTCAGCTCGCCGAAGACGAGCCATTCCGCCGAGCGGCCGCCGAGCAGCACGGTCAGCTCGTTCTGCAGCTCTGCACGCGTGCGCAGGTAGCGATCTTCGGTCGGCAGCTGCATCGTGTAGCCGAGCGCGCCGAAGCCGCGGCCGATGATCGACACCTTGTGCACCGGATCCTGGCCCGGCAGCGAGCTCGCGACGATCGCGTGTCCGACCTCGTGCACGGCGATGACGCGGCGGATGCGCGGGTTCATCGCGCGCTTCTTCTCCAGGCCCGCGACGATGCGATCGACGGCTTCGTCGAAGTCGGACCGATCGACGGCCTTCTTGTCGCGGCGGGCCGCCAGGAGCGCGGCCTCGTTGACGAGGTTGGCGAGATCGGCGCCGGCGAACCCGCCCGTGCGTGCGGCGAGCAGCGACAGGTCCACGTTGTCCGCAAGCTTCACCGCGCGCACGTGAATGCGCAGGATTGCTTCCCGGCCTTTCACGTCCGGCTTGTCGACGAGCACGCGGCGATCGAAACGTCCCGGACGAAGCAGAGCCGGATCCAGCACTTCCGGCCGGTTCGTCGCGGCCATGATGATGACGCCCTTCTTCGCGTCGAAGCCGTCCATCTCGGCGAGCAGCTGATTCAAGGTCTGCTCGCGCTCTTCGTGGCCACCCATCGGCGACTGCACGCGCGTCTTGCCGAGCGCGTCGAGCTCGTCGATGAAGACGATGCACGGCGCCTTGGTCTCGGCCTGACGGAACAGATCGCGGACGCGCGCCGCGCCGACGCCGACGAACATCTCGACGAACTCGGAGCCGCTGAGGCTGAAGTACGGGACCTTGGCCTCGCCGGCGACGGCGCGGGCCAGCAGCGTCTTGCCGGTGCCCGGCGGGCCGACGAGCAGCACACCCTTCGGGATGCGCCCGCCGAGCGTCGTGTATTTCGTCGGATTCTTGAGGAAGTCGACGACTTCACGCAGCTCGTCCGCCGCTTCATCGACGCCCGCGACGTCCGAGAAGCTGACCTTCACGTCGTCTTCCGCGTAGATCTTCGCCTTGCTGCGCGCGAACGACATGATGCCGCCTTCGGCGTTGCCCATGCGGCGGAAGAAGAACGACCACAGCGCGATCACGAGCAGGACAGGGAAGATCCAGCCGAGGATGTCCGTCAGCCACTGACTCTGGACTTCGCCAGCGTAGCGCACCTTCTGCGCATCGAGCTGTTCGGCGAGCTTCGGATCGTCGACACGGACGGACGTGAACGTCTTCTGCGATCCGTCGCCGTCCTGGTACTTGCCGGACACCGAGTCCTTGCTGAGCTGGACCTCGACGACCCGGCCCTGCGCGAGCAGCGACTTGAACTCGGAGTAGTCGAGCGTCTGGCCCTGGTGCAGGTACGCCGAGACGAGATTCGCGACGACCAGCACCGCGAACAACGCTGCGCCGAACCAGATCGGCGAGATCGGACGACGAGGAGTCGGAAGACGACGGCGAGGCTGGCGCTGGTTGGCGTCTGGAGTCATCAGTGTTGAGACGCCGCTGCGGCCTCTCCCTTCCTATTTAATACCAGCGCGCCGTGATCTGCGTCCACCTGCACGACGTCGCCTTCGTGGAATTGCCCGTTCAGGACCGCCAATGCCAACGGGTCGAGCAGCCGTCGCTGCAACGTGCGCTTGAGCGGCCGCGCGCCGTAGACCGGATCGTAGCCTTCCTGGATCAACAGGTCCTTCGCCGCAGGCGACAGCTCGACGCGCAGCTTGCGATCCTCGAGCCGCTTCAGCAGGCTCTGCAGCTGGATGTCGATGATCTCGCGGATGTCCTCGCGCCGCAGCGCGTGGAAGAACACGATGTCGTCGATCCGGTTCAGGAACTCGGGCTTGAAGTGCTGCCGCAGCGCATCCATCAGCTCGCGGCGCACGCCTTCGTCGAGATCGGTCTGTCCGCGCACCGCGCGATCGGCGATGAAGTGGCTGCCGACGTTCGACGTCATGATGATGACCGTGTTCTTGAAGTCCACGGTCCGGCCCTTGCCGTCCGTCAGCCGGCCGTCGTCGAGCAGCTGCAGCATCACGTTCAGCACTTCGGGGTGCGCCTTCTCGATCTCGTCGAAGAGCACGACGGCGTACGGACGCCGGCGCACGGCTTCCGTGAGCTGGCCGGCCTCTTCATAGCCGACGTATCCCGGAGGCGCGCCGATCAGACGCGACACGGTGTGCTTTTCCTGGTACTCGGACATGTCGATCCGCACCATCGCGTGCTCGTCGTCGAACAGGAACGCCGCGAGCGAGCGCGCGAGCTCCGTCTTGCCCACGCCCGTCGGGCCCAGGAAGATGAAGCTGCCGAGCGGACGATTCGGATCCTGCAGTCCGGCGCGCGCGCGGCGAATCGCGTTCGCCACGGCCTGGACGGCATCGTCCTGCCCGACGACGCGCTGGTGCAGGCGCTCTTCCATGTGAACGAGCTTCTGCATCTCGCCTTCCATCAGACGGCTGACGGGGATGTGCGTCCACCGCGACACGACTTCGGCGATGTCTTCTTCGTCGACTTGCTCCTTCAGCATGCGCGGCTGCGCGGCGGCGCCAGACGCCGTGGCCTGCTCGTGCTCGCGAATCTGCTTCTCGAGCTGCGGAATGCGGCCGTACTGGAGCTCGGACGCCTTCGCGTAGTCGCCCGAACGTTGCGCGCGCTCGACGTCGAGCCGCAGCTGCTCGAGCTCCTCCTTCTGCGTGCGCACGCCCTGGATGGCGTTTTTCTCGTTCTGCCACTGCGCGGCCAGCCGCGTGCGCGACTCTTTCAAGTCGGCGAGCTCACGCTCGAGCTTGCCCAGCCGCTCCTTCGACGCGGCGTCGGACTCCTTGCGCAGCGCTTCGCGCTCGATCTCGAGCTGCATGATGCGCCGCTCGACCTCGTCGAGCTCGGCCGGCATCGAGTCGATTTCCATGCGCAGGCGCGACGCGGCTTCGTCGACCAGATCGATCGCCTTGTCCGGCAGGAATCGATCCGAGATGTAGCGGTTCGAGAGCACGGCAGCCGCCACGAGCGCGCCGTCCTTGATCTTCACGCCGTGGTGGATCTCGTAGCGCTCGCGGAGGCCGCGCAGGATGCTGATCGTGTCCTCGACCGACGGCTCGCCGACCTGTACGGGCTGAAACCGCCGCTCGAGCGCGGCGTCCTTCTCGATGTACTTCCGGTACTCGTCCAGCGTCGTCGCGCCGATCGTGTGCAGCTCGCCGCGCGCCAGCATCGGCTTGAGCAGATTCGACGCGTCGATCGAGCCTTCCGCCGCACCGGCACCGACGACGGTGTGGAGCTCGTCGATGAAGAGGACGACCTGTCCCTGCGAATCGGTGACTTCTTTGAGCACGGCCTTGAGGCGCTCTTCGAACTCGCCGCGGTACTTCGCGCCGGCCACGAGCGCGCCCATGTCGAGCGCGATGATGCGCTTGTCGCGCAGACCTTCGGGCACGTCGCCGCGCACGATCCGCTGCGCGAGCCCCTCGACGATCGCCGTCTTGCCGACGCCGGGCTCGCCGATCAGCACGGGATTGTTCTTCGTCCGCCGTGCGAGGACCTGGATCACGCGGCGAATCTCGTCGTCGCGGCCGACGACGGGATCGAGCTTGCCCTTGCGGGCGACCTCGGTCAGATCGCGGCCGTAGCGCTCGAGCGCCTGATATTTGCCTTCAGGATTCTGATCCGTGACGCGTTGCGATCCACGCACCGCCGTGAGCGCCTGCAGGATCGCATCGGAGGTGACCTTCTGCCGCTTGAGCAGATCGGCAGCGGGGGAGCGTCCGCTTTCGGCCGCGATCGCGAGCAGCAAGTGCTCCGTGCTCGTGAACTCGTCCTTCAGACGCTCCGCCATTTGCTCGGCCGCCGTCGTCACCGTGCGCAGACGCGCGGACAGCCCCGGCGTGGCGCCGCCTTGGGCGCGCGGCAGCCGATCGAGCAGCGCCTGCGTGGCCGCGGCGGTTTGCGCGACGTCGACGTTCATCTTGCCGAGCACCGCCGGCACGATGCCGTCGGTCTGCTGCAGCAGCGCGAGCAGCACGTGCTCGGGCGTGATCTCCGGATTGCCGGCGCGCTCGGCGATCTGCTGCGCCGTGACGATGGCTTCCTGGGCCTTTTCCGTGTACTTGTTCAAGTTCATGATGATCCACTCGCGCGGTTACCCGCGGCGTTCCTCGATCGCCTTCAGCGCTTCGTAGTGCGCGCGCTCGTCGTCGCTCAGCGTCGACGGCACCTGGACGGCGACGCTCGCGTAGAGATCGCCGCGCTCGTTCTGCCGGCCGACCGCCGGCATCCCGTGGCCGCGCAGCCGGAACGTGCGTCCATTCGCGGTGAGCTCGGGAATCTTCAAGCGCAGCGTCGAGCCGCTGAGCGTCGGCACGCTCGCTTCGCCGCCGAGCACGGCCGTAGTCACGGGCACGTCGACTTTCAAATAGAGATCCTGTCCGCGCCGCTCGAAGATCTTGTGCGGCAGCAGATGGACGGTCAGATACAGGTCGCCCGCCTTGCCGCCGCGGCCGCCGGGCGCGCCTTCACCGGCCGCACGCACGCGCGCGCCGTCCTTGACGCCCGCGGGAATGCGCACCTCGACCGTGCGCTCCTGCCCGTCGCGCGTCGAGCTCAGACGCCGCGTCGTGCCGGTGAACGCTTCTTCGAGCGTGAGCTCGATCGGATGTTCGAGGTCGTGTCCGCGTGACGTCCGCGTGCCGCCGCGCGGCGCGCGCCGCGTCTCGCCGCCGGCGTTGAAGCCGCCGCCGCCGAAAAACGTCTGGAAGAAGTCAGAGAACGGCGAGTCGCCGCCGAACGCCTCTTCCATTTCCTCCGGCGTCATCGTGCGGTACTGCGCGCCGCCACCACCCTGGCCGAATGGGCCTGCCCATCCCGGCGGCACACCTCCGTCTTGACCAGCGGCCTGCGCGCGCTCGTAGTCACGCCAGTTCGCGCCGAGCTCGTCGTACTTGCGGCGCTTCTCCGGATCGCCGAGCACCTCGTTGGCCTCGTTGATCTCCTTGAACCGCGCCTCGGCCTTCTTGTCGCCGGGATTCAGATCCGGATGGAACTCGCGCGCCAGCTTGCGGTACGCGCGCTTGATCTCGGCCTCGGATGCCGTCTTGGGCACACCCAGCGTCGTGTAGTAATCCTTGAACTCCATAGCTCGATCTATCGCTTGCGCTCCGGCTCGAGTCCCAACAGCTCGAACAATGCGTCGATCTCCGCCGCCAATCGTCGATGGGCTTCGCTCCGAGACGAGGCGCGCTGGACGTCGTCGAGCAGCGGCGGCAGGCGACGGGCGATGTCGGCGACGGACAGCAGCCGCTGCACGCCGGCCAGATTGACGCCGGCCTCGTCGACGAGCGCCTTGATCAGGCGCAGCCGATCGAGCTCGGCCTGCGTGTAGACGCGCATGCTGCCGAGCGCGCGCGTCGGGCGCACCAGTCCGAGCCGCTCGTACTTGCGCAGCGTCTGCGGGTGCATGTCCAGCATCTCTGCCGCCATGCTGATGAGGTACATCTCCCGGGTCTTGGTCATGCCACGAGACGAGTGTATGTCTTGATACGGATCGTGTCAACGTCAGGTTCCGCGGCTGCGTCGCCGCGTGACACCTTCGCCGGTTTCGGCGAATACTGAGTCACTCGCCGGTGCTCTTCGATCTTCACGCCTCCGACGTCGTCACTATCGGCCTGCTCGTCGTTCTCGAAGGCCTGCTCAGCGCGGACAACGCCCTGGTCATGGCGATCATGGTGCTGGGCCTGCCGCGCGACGCACATCAGCGTGCGTTGCGGTACGGCCTGGTCGGCGGGTTCGCGTTCCGCATCGCCGCGACGCTGCTCGCGACGTACCTGATTGCCGTGACCTGGATCAAGCTGCTCGGCGGGCTGTATCTCGGCTATCTGACCTGGTCGCACTTCCGGGGATCGGAGGATGCGCAGTCGCGTCACGAGCCGCCGGCGGCCAAGGCCGCCTTTGGACTCTCGGCGTTCTGGGCGACGGTGGTCAAGGTCGAGCTGGTGAACCTCGCGTTTTCGATCGACTCGATCCTCGTGGCCGTGGCGATGTCCCGGAAGCTGGCGGTCGTCCTGGCGGGCGGCATCCTCGGGATTCTGGCGATGCGGCTCGTCGTAGGGCAGTTGCTCGAATTAATTCGACGCTATCCGGCGCTGGTCGACGGCGCGTTCGTCATCATCGGCTGGGTGGCGACGAAGCTCTGCGTCGAGTATCTCCATGACGTCCACGTCATCGCGCTGGACATCCCCCAGGCGTTCTCGCTGACGCTCATCGTTGTCATCTTCGTCGTCTCGCTGCTGTACGCGCGACGGCAGCCGCCGCCTCCCAAAGATCCGAAGCCCCCGGTCGTTACATAATCGTCATTCGCTGACAATCCGGTCGCGCGGCAGGACCGCCGTATCGGATGCGCGACGTGTCGAGAAATCGAACGGCTGTATCGAACTCGCGACATTTGAATCAGTTAGCGATTCGGCCTGGGCGCGATGACGCGTCCGATGCTGCCTTCCAGCGTCCGGTACGGCCGTTGCTCTTTGTCAGGCTGCGCGGCAACGACTTTTCACATTGAAAGGTCGTCGCAGGGAAGACCGAAGTCGCGCCAAGAGAAGAGGCTTACTCGTGACGCTCGCTGCTTCCGCCCTCAACTTGGATTCCTGCACGTTTGAGGACGGGCACGCGGCGGCTGAAGGCCTCGAACCGACCTCGTGGTTTGCGGTGTGGACCCGCTCCAGACACGAAAGCACGGTATTCCGACAGCTCGTCGGGAAAGGGCTACCCGCATTCCTGCCGACGATACCCCGTTGGAGCCATTGGAAGGATCGCCGAAAGCGCATCGAGTGGCCGTTGTTCCCCGGCTACTGCTTTGCCCGGCTCGATCCGGCCGAGTCGCTGCGCGTGCTGTCGTGTGTGGGTGTCGTGTCGATCGTCGGGTTCGACAGCCGGCCCGTCCCGATCGCTGATCAGGAAATCGAGAGCATCCGGACGCTCGTCACGAGCGATCTGCGCTTCGACCCGTCGCCGCTGATCCAGGAAGGGGATCCGGTCGAGGTCGTTCGTGGGCCGCTCCGAGGCGTTGTCGGTCGACTGGTCCGAAAGGGCAGCCAGGCGCGCCTCGTCCTGTCAGTCGGATTGATTGGGCAAGGCGTGACCGTCGACGTGGATGCGGCGGACGTTAGCCGGTACTAGGAAAGAAGTTCGAAGGACGAAGTTCGAAGTTCGCCCCTCGACAGGCTCGGGGCGACGAGACGATGAGCGCGTCCAACGCTGGACGCTTGAAGGACGTGCGCGGCGCATGCGAATGCGCGGCTGTGACCGAGAGGGCGAAGCTGTATCGACATGATCGCTGATCGCGTGACGATGTTCATCGGCGTGCTCGGTCTGGCACTCGCCGCCGGGTGCCGGCCGCAGGCGCCGGAAAAGCCGGCCGGTGCGCCGACGCCCGTCTACAACAAGGACACGGGTGTGCTCGAGCAGCTCGTCTCCGATCGCAACGGCGACGGCAAGCCGGACACGTGGGCGTTCATGGACGGCACGCGCATCGTGCGCATCGAAATCGATCGCAACGGCGACGGCCGGCCGGATCGCTGGGAGTACTACAGCCACCCACTGCCCGACGGCAGTCCGACGACGATCGAGCGCGCGGATGAGGCGAACGGCGCGGACGGCACGACCGTGACGCGCCATGAGGTCTACGACCACGGCACGCTGCGCACGGTCGAAGAAGATACCGACGGCGACGGCCGGATCGACAAATGGGAGTCCTACGACGGCGGGCACCTGTCGCGCGTCGATCTCGATCTGGCAGGGAAGGGCAAGGCGACGCGCCGGCTCACGTATGACGCCAGCGGCGCCGTTACCTCGGTCGACCTCGGCCCGAACGGCACTCCGCGATGACGGTTCTCTCGAGTCGAAAGCCGGCGGCTGCGCCGCCCGAGCAGGAGACGAGCGGGTTCCTGTATCTGCAGGCGCCCGGACATCCGCGTCACGGCCTTGCGGATCGGCTGTCGCGCGTCGACGTCTCCGCGATCGTCGTGTCCGACATCGCCGAGGCACTGCGCGTGCTGGCCGGCCGCTCGGTGCTGTGCTGCCTCGTCGATCTCGCGAGCGAGCGGGCCGCGTTGACCGCCGTCCGGCTGTTGCGCGCCCGTCATCCGGCGCTGCCGCTCGTGGGCGTCGCGGATCCCGCGAACACCGTGGCCATCGCCGGCGCGGTTCAGGCCGGGCTCGTCGATATGCTCCCGTGGCCGCTCGCGTCATCCGATCTCGCCGCGCTGCTCGAAGAGCTGCGCGACCATCAGATCGTCGCGCAGTCGGGCGCCGGTCAGGCTGGATACGGCTTCGCCTGGTTTCTGGGATCGCCGGCGATGCGCGCGGTCCTGGAGACCGCGCGAGCCGCCGCGGCTGTCAGGGACGGCGTCGCGCTCTGCGGCGAGCGCGGCAGCGGCCGCGGCATCGTCGCGCGCGCCATTCACGCCCTGGGCGGCGGCGAGCCCGAAACCTTCGTCGTCGTCGACTGCACGGGGCAGACGCCGGAGGACCTGGAGCGGCAACTCTTCGGCGCCGGCGTGGCGCGACAACCGGCGCCTGTCGCCCCGATCGATGTCGTCGGCACTGGCGCCGCCGTTCTTCAAGCGGGGCGGGGCGGGACGCTCTTTCTGCAGGGGTTGGTCGACATGCCGTCGCGCCTGCAGTCCCGGCTCGCGCGGATGCTGCGCGATCGCGAAGTCACCGACGATCGTGGGCGCACGACGCCACTCGCGATCCGGCTCGTCGCCTCGTTCGACGGGACGCCCGAGGCCGCGCTGGCCGACGGCCGCGTCCGGGCGGATCTCGTCGATCGTTTCGTCACGCGCATCGAGGTTCCGCCGCTTCGCAGCCGGCGCGACGATGTGCCCCGGCTGGCGGTGCACTACGTTCGCGAGGCCTGCTTCCGTCAGGGCATGGCGCCCAAGGCGCTGAGCCGCTCTGCGCTGACGCTGTTGGGCGCCTTGCCGTGGCCGCGGAACACGCTCGATCTCGCCGACCTGGCCGAGCGTCTCGCGCACGACGTGCGCGGCCCGGTCGTCCGGCTCGAGGACGTGCTCGCCCACGCGCGCGTCGACGGACAGCCGGCCCCGCGCCTCGACGCCGGCGGCACGCTGCGGGACGCGCGCATGAAGTTCGAGCGCGAGTGCATTTCCGCTGCGCTCGTGCGGCATCACGGCCGCGTGGGCGAGGCCGCCAAAGCGCTCGGCATCCAGCGCACGAATCTCTATCGCAAGGTCCGTCAGCTCAAAGTCGACAAGGCATTGCTCTCGTCGCAGCGGAGCTGAGGACTGTATCGAGAAGTGCACATTTCAGCGCGACGTTCGATACACGAGCCTGGTGTGCGCTTGACAGCGCCGGGGCCTTGGCTCAACATCGATCGACCGCGCAGGGCTGTAAAGGCATGTTTTGCCGCTCCAACGCGGATCCAGAAAGGCAGCTCCAGGAAACATGGTGATTCGACGGGCCGTTGCCATCGCGCTTGTGGGCCTGCTGACCGCGGGTGCGTTTCCTGCGTTCGCACAGCAGCCGGTCGCGACCGGCAGCATCAGCGGGAAAGCCACCGACGAGGCGAAGAAGCCGTATACCAACTACGCGGTGCAGCTGCGCGACGCCGAGTCGGGGCAGCTCGTGAACACGATTCCGCTCGACGCGCGCGGCCGGTTCGCGTTCTCGAACCTCGAGCTGCAGAAGAAGTTTCTCGTCGAGCTCTTGCAGGTGAAGGACAAGAAAGTCGTCTGCACCGAAGGGCCGTTTCCGCTGTTCTCGAACGCGGCGGACCGCTCGAACGTGAACATCGATTGCGGCGCGGCTCCAGCCGCGTTGTGGCTGCTGGCCGCGGGAGCCGGCACGGTCGCGGCGGTCGCCGTGGCGACCGAAAGCGTCAGCCGCTAGTCGCGAGCTTGTTCAGTACGTGGCGCGCCGCCTCGGCGCGCCTTTCTGACTCTTCTCGAAGATCGCGCCCGCGGACGGCCAGTGCCCGGCCGGCTCGCGGCGTGGATCCGATGTCGTCGTGAAATACCTCCCACCCTGGTCCGTGTCGATCGCGTGCGTGGCCGTGTGCGCCGCCGCATCGGTCGCACACGCGCAGACGCCCTCGCCGGACGCCGCGTCGCAAGCGCGGGTGCAGCTCGGCGGGTTGGCCCTCGATCCGCGTCTCAACATCCGCGACGTCGGCGTCGACACCAACGTCTACAACACGGCGACCGACGCCACGCAGGACGTCACGTTTGCCGTCGGTCCGGCGCTCGACGAGTGGCTGCGCGCGGGCCGTGCGATGGTGACGGGCCGCTCGATGCTCGATTGGCACTATTTCCAGCAGTCGTCGTCGCAGCGTGCGTTCGACGCCTCGCAGGCCGGCGCCGCCGATGTTTCGCTCGGTTACATCGTGCCGCACGTCGCGGCGCGCTTCGAGCAGAGCCGCGAACGTCCCAACATCGAGCTCGACGCGCGCGTCCGTCAACAGACGAAGGCCGTGGCGGCGGGCGTGACCGCGAAGGTCGGAGCCAAGTTGTCGATTGACCTGGCGCAGGAGCGGCGGCGTATCGTCTTCGACGATCTCATCTTCCAGAGCGTCAACCTCGACGATATTCTCAGCAGGCGCGAGATCGAGACGACCATGACCGCGCGGTACACGCTCACGCCCCTGACCACGTTCGCGGTTCGTGCGGGCCACGAGGACGTGCAGTTCCTGCACTCGCCGGCGCGCGACGCGACCAGCTTCTTCGTGATGCCGGGGATCGAGATGAAACCGCTGGCCCTGATCTCCGGCAGCGCGTACGTCGGGGTGCGCCGCTTCTCGCCGCGGACCGCCGACATTCCCGAGTTCGAAGGGCTCGTCGCCGACGTCGATCTCAGCTACCTGTTGCGCGATCTCACGCGCCTGGGCGTCGGCATCAATCGCGACGTCGACTTCTCGTACAACCTCGCGGACCCGTATTTCGTGGCGACCGGCGCCGACCTGACGGTCACGCAGGCCATCGGGTCGGGATGGGATGTCGTCGGACGCTTCGCACGGACGCGGCTGGACTATCGCGCGGAGGCCGGTTCGGCGTTCGCGACGGCCACCGCCCGCCGGGACCACGTCGACGTCTATGGATTTGGCGTGGGGCGGCGCCTCGGGACGGACGTCCGCGTGGGCCTCGACGTCGACCGTGCGGAACGGCGGTCGAGTCTTGCCGGCAACGGCTATCACGGCATGCGCATCGGGGGAACGGTGACATATGGCATGTAGATGGCGGATGTGGCTCGTGGCGGGCCTGATGGCGCTCGGCGTCGGCGCGCTCGACGCGCAGCAGGCGCCGACGATCGCGGCTCGCGACCAGGTCAAGGTGACGGTCGTCGGCACGGAGATGCCGACCGGGCCGTTTCTCGTCGACGCTGACGGGGCCATCGACTACCCGTACGTCGGCCGCGTCAAGGCCGAAGGCCTCACGGCGCGAGAGCTCGGGACCGAGCTCGCAAAACGTCTGGTGGCGGCCCAAGTCCTGGTCGGCTCGCCGCAGGTGTCGGTCGAGCTGTTGCAGACCGCGAACAAGAAGGTGACGGTCTCCGGCGCCGTCAACAACAAGGGCGAGTTCGCGTTTTCCGGCGAGTTGAGCGTCTTCAGCGCGCTGGTCAAAGCCGGCGGCGCCGCGCCGGACGCCGGCGACGAGGTGCTGCTCATCCGCGCGCCGAAGAGCCGCACGGCCGAGGGGGCGGGGCCGCCCGCCGCCGCCGACGACAACGATGATGATGTCATCACGTTGAGCCGAAAACAGATCGAGAGTGGAGAGTTCGCGACGGCGACGCTCGTCGAGGATGGCGACCGCATCGTCGTCAGCAAGGCGCGTCAGGTCTATATCGACGGCCAGGTCAGCCGCCCCGGCGGGTACACGGTCGAGGCCGGGACGACGCTGCGTCAGGCGCTGTCGCTGGCCGGCGGCGTGACCGAGCTCGGCGCGGTGAATCGCGTTCGCGTGCTGCGAAATGGCAAGCGGCTCGACAAGGTCGATCTCGACAAGACGATGATTCAACCGGGCGATACCATTACCGTGCCCAAACGGTTCATGTAGAGGTCTTATCCGCATGGCTCACCATCCCGCGTCTTCGGGCCCCTCCACCAAGGCGTCCTGGCATCCCACGGACTACCTGCGCGTGCTGTACAAGCGGCGCTGGATCGCCATCCCGGGATTCCTGCTCGTCTTTCTCTCCGGCGCGATCGGATCGCTGCGGACCGTGCCGGTGTACGAGGCGCGGACGCAGTTGATGATCGAGAAGGACGCACGGCGCGCGACGTCGCTGAACACGGTGCTCGAAGATCGCGACTCGTGGTATCAGGACGATTTCTATCCCACGCAGTACCGGATTCTGCAGAGCCGCGCGCTCGCGGCACGCACGGCGGGCGCGCTCGAGACGCGCATCGAGCGCGTGCCGGCCGCGAGTGGATGGTCGTTCAGTCCGGCCGCGCTGATCGAGCGCGGCCTGTCGTCGCTGACCGCGCTCTTCGCGAAGACGCCGGCGCCGGGTGCCACGCCGTCGTCGACGGAGGGTGACCCCGCCTCGGTCTACGCGTCGGTGCGCGTCGATCGCATCCTGGCCGGCATCACGGTCATGCCCATTCGCAACTCGCGGCTCGTCGACGTGAAGTTCCGATCGCCGGATGCGGAGTATGCCGCCGTCGCCGTGAACACGCTGGCGGATCAGTACATCAAGCAGAGCGTCGAGTTCCGAGAGGCCGCGACGTCGCAGACGAACTCGTGGCTGACGTCGCAGTTGGAGGAGCAGCGGAAGCTCGTCGAGGACAGCGAGCGCCGGCTCCAGGAGTACAAAGAGCAGCACAACGCGAGCTCCGTCGACGACAAGCAGAACATCGTCGTGCAGAAGCTCAATGCGCTCAACCAGCAGCTCGTGCAGGCCCGCATCGAGCGCATGGAGAAGGAAGCGAACTACAAGACGCTGACCGATCTCCAGCAGCGCGGCGAGCCGCTCGACTCCTTTCCGGCCGTCATGGCGAGCGCGGTCGTGCAGAAGCTCAAGGCCGATATCGCGCAGCGCGAGAGCGAGCGCGCGCGGCTGAGCACGCAGTACGGCCCGGCCTATCCCGCCATGCGCGATCTCGCCAAACAGATCGACACCGCGAAGCAGGACATGGCGGCCGAGATCAAGAAGGTCGCCGGATCCGTGCAGGCCGAATACGACGCGGCCAAGCAGAAAGAAGACAGCCTGCAACAGAGCCTCGACGCGCAGCAGCGCGAGGCGACGGGACTCGATCGCAAGATGCTCGATTACGCGCAGCTCGATCGCGAGGCGACGAGCAACCGGCAGCTGTACGAGACGCTGCTCGCCCGCGCGAAGGAGACCGGCGCGGCCAACGAGTATCACGGCACGAACATCCAGGTGCTGGATCGGGCGGAAGTGCCGCGCGTGCCGGTGCTGCCGCAGACCAGCCGCGACTTGATGGTCGCCGCGCTCGGCGGATTGGTGCTCGCGTGCGCCCTGGCCTTTGGCGTCGAGTACTTCGACAGCCGCATCAAGGTGCCGGAAGAGATCAAGACCCACCTGCAGCTGCCGTTCCTCGGGATGATCCCGACGTTCGCGGGCCCCGATCACAACGGCGAGGCGCCGCTGCTGCACCCGGATTCGCCGCCGGCGTTCTCGGAAGCGATTCGCGCCGTGAGAACGGCGGTGCTGTTCTCGACCGCCGACGAGGGCGCGCGAGCGGTCGTCGTGACGAGCACCGGGCCGCACGAAGGCAAGACGCTGGTCTCGAGCAGCCTCGCGATCACGCTTGCCCAGGCTGGGCAGCGGACGGTCGTCGTCGACGCCGACATGCGGCGGCCGCGCATGCACGAGGCGCTCGGCCGATCGCAGGAGCCAGGGCTGTCGAATGTGCTGGTGGCCGAGGCGTCGCTCGCCGACGCGCTGCGTCCGACGTCGGTGAAGAATCTGACGTTCCTCGGCGCCGGCCATGTGCCGCCGAATCCGGTCGAGCTGCTGTGCTCGCCGAAGTACCTCGAGCTGGTCGCCGAGCTGAAGCGCCGCTTCGACTGGGTGATCATCGACGCGCCGCCGGTCATGCCCGTGACCGACGCGGCCGTCGTCGCGAACACCGCAGGCGGCGTGCTCTTCGTCGTCGGCTCGGAGATGACGCCGCGGCAGAACGCGATTGCCGCCGTCGAGCAGCTGCGCGGCGCGAACGCGAAGTTCATCGGCGCCGTGCTGAATCGCGTCAACGTCCAGCGCCACTCGTACTACTACTCGCCGTACTACCGCACGGAATACGGCAAGTACTACCAACGCTCGGCCAATCGCGCGTGAGGGCGATGCGCGCGTCGCGTGCGAGGTCCACGGCGCGCTCGCGCCGCCCGCGGTTGCAGGTCTAGCCGTGTCTGTCTCGCACGCCAATCCGTTCAACGATCGTCCGACGTATCGGATCGCGCCGACGCGTGGCTGGGCGCCGCTGCGGCTGGGCGAGCTGTGGGAGTTTCGAGAGCTGCTCGGCATGCTGGCCTGGCGCCAGATCCGGGTCCGCTACAAACAGACGGCGCTCGGCGTCGTCTGGGCCGTGATACAGCCGTTGTCGACGATGGCGGTCTTCACGGTGTTCTTCGGCAAGCTCGCGAAGGTGCCGACCGACGGCGTGCCGTATCCCATCTTCGCGTTCGCCGGGCTGCTTCCGTGGCAGATGTTCGCGTACTCGCTCACCGAGGCGAGCACCAGCGTCGTCGCCAATCAGCAGATGCTGACGAAGGTGTATTTTCCGCGGCTGATGCTGCCGCTCGCGGCGGTCGCCGTCGCCATCGTCGATTTCGCGATCTCGCTCGCGCTGCTGTTCGGACTCGCGCTGTTCTACGGCATCTGGCCCGGCGTCGCGGCCATCACGATTCCGCTCTGGACGCTTCTCGCCGTCATTACGGCCGTGGCCGCCAGTCTCTGGTTGTCGGCGCTGCACGTGCGGTATCGCGACGTCCGCTACACGTTGCCGCTCTTGACGCAGCTCTGGCTGTTCGCGACGCCGGTCGCCTATCCCACGTCGCTCATCGTGTCGGAACGGTGGCGCGCGCTCTATGCCTTGAATCCGATGGTCGGCGTCGTCGAGGGATTCCGATGGGCCATCATCGGCGGCGCATGGCCGGGCTGGCTGCCGCTCGTGACGTCGGCCGGCGTCGCGCTCGCGTTGCTCCTGTGCGGGGCCTACTATTTCCTGCGCACGGAGCGGACGTTCGCCGACATCGTGTGAGCCGCATGAGTGGGCCAGCCGTCATCGTCGCGGATCGCGTCGGCAAGCAGTACGTGCTCGGCGAGCGCCGCCCGTTCGGTGTGCTCGGGGACAGTCTGATCGCGGGCGCGTCGGCGTTCGTGCGCGCGTTCAAGGGCGGCAGGACCGAGCCATCGCCGCCATCGAGCATCGTCCAGGCGCTGGACGCCGTCTCGTTCGAGGTGTCCGAAGGTGATGTCGTCGGCATCGTCGGCCGCAATGGCTCGGGCAAGAGCACGCTGCTGAAAGTCCTCGCGCGGATTACCGAGCCGACGAGCGGTCAGACCCTCGTGCACGGCCGTATCGGTGCGTTGCTCGAAGTGGGATCGGGGTTTCATCCCGAGCTCACGGGCCGCGAGAACATCTTCATCAACGGTTCGATCCTCGGCATGAAACGGCGCGAGATCGTCCGTCGGTTCGACGAGATCGTCGGGTTTGCCGGCGTCGAGCGATTTCTCGACACGCCGGTCAAGCACTATTCGAGCGGCATGCAGATGCGGCTGGCCTTCGCCGTCGCCGCGCATCTCGAAGCGCACATCCTGCTCGTCGACGAAGTGCTCGCCGTTGGCGATGCCGAGTTCCAGCGGCGCTGTCTGGGCAAGATGCAGGAAGTCAGTCGAGCGGGCCGTACGGTCGTGCTGGTCTCGCATCAGATGGGGCAGATCCGGAGGCTGTGCCGCACGGTCCTCTGGCTGGACCGCGGCCGCCTTCGCGGGCTCGGCCCAACGGAAGACGTCCTTCACGCGTACGAAGCCGCCTCGATCTCCACCGAGCAGCAGTCGAGCGGCGGCACGTTTGCGGGATGGGCGCTCGACGACGGCACGACGCAGCTCGTTGATGGCGCCGAGCCGTTCAGCGTGCGCGTGCGCCTCGGTCTCCGCGCGCCGATCCACAACGGCCATCTGCGCGTCGCCGTGTTGGATCCTGACGACGAGGTCGTGGCGGGGTGGGGATTCGACGCGCTGGAACTGACTCCTGAGACGCCTCATGTCGATGTCGCGATTTCGCAATTGCCGTTGCGTCCCGGCGTCTATCGATGGACGTTCGCGTTGTACGACGACGGCAACGACGCGACCGGCGGACGCCTCGTGGAGCAATGGATGGCGATGCCGGAGCTGCGCCTCGGCGGCACGCCGCATGGACACGTCCAGGATGATTGGGCCGGCTGGCTCAACGTGCCCGTCCAGTTGCACGTGCCGTCGCAGAGCGGCGATCTCGCGTCGGATTGCGTGGCCAGCTCGACGGGCACGTCCGTGATCTAAGGGCGATGCTGGCGGTCGTCGAAACGCACCCGGTGCAGTATCACGCACCGGTCTATCGCGCGCTTCAACAGCAGTACGGCGTGGCCGTGACGGCGATCTACGGATCCGACTTCAGCGTGCGCCAGTATCGCGACGCCGAATTCGGCGCGGCGGTGAGCTGGGACGCCGATTTGCTCTCGGGCTATTCGCATCGGTTTCTCTCGCGGTCACCAGATGCGACGGAGCCGGATCTGGCGCGGCTGTCCGCGCGCGGTATTGGCGGAACGCTCAGAGCGATCGATCCCGCGGCCATTCTCCTCGTCGGCTACAGCCCGGCCTTTCATCGCCAGGCGTGGTATGCGGCGTGGCGTCTTGGGCGTCCGCTGCTGTTCCGCGGCGAGACGACGGACCACGCGCAGACGACGAATCGAGTGAAGGGCGCACTGCGGCGCGCCGGATTGCGGCGCGCCTATCGCACGTGTGCGCGGCTGCTCTACATCGGCAAACGATCGCACGCGCACTATCGCCAGCTCGGCGTCGACGAGGGCAGGCTCGTGTTCTCGCCGTACTGCGTCGACACGACACCGTTCCGGATGGACGAGGGCGCGCGCGCGGCGTGCCGCGATCGCGTTCGTGCGTCGCTCGGCGTACGCGATGACACCGTCGTGCTCCTCTACGTCGGCAAGCTCAGTCATCGGAAAGGCGTCGATCTGCTGCCCGCAGCGATGCGAGCGTTGCCGGACGGCCTTCGCACGCGGATCAGTCTGGTCGTGCTGGGCGATGGCGTGCTGCGCGAGGA
>DASZVJ010000060.1:0-4798 GCA_035547155.1 Vicinamibacterales bacterium | reverse complement strand
CCGCGGCCCACCGTGTACGGCTCGCCGTCGATGTCCCATCCGCCGATGCAGCCGTCGAACGCGCCGAACGGCTTCTTGTCGCCGCCCCAGCCGCGCGTTGGCGAGTCGTAGCTCCACGCGAACATGTCGCTGTCGGTGGCCTCGTTCCACATCGGGCCGCCTTCGAGCATCACGACGTCCGCGCCGGCTTCCGTGAGCACCTTTGCCGTCGTGCCGCCGCCGGCGCCGGAGCCGACGATGCACACGTCATAGACCTTGGGAGAACGGATGATCTGCATAGCGTGTAGGCGCATCTTACTCCCTCCGTTCTGCAGCACAATAGCGCCATGACTCGCCTCTGCTCCGTTCTCGCGGCCGGCCTCGCCGTGCTCGGCCTCCACGTGTCCGCGATGTCGCCCGCCGTTCGCGCGGCACAAGGCTCTGCGTCGGCCGCGGCCACGACGTCTCCGGTCGAACGCCTGGCCGACGGCGTCCGCCTGCACATCGGCGAGAGCTTCCTTCGTCTGCAAGTGAAGTCACCGACGATCGTCCGTGTGCTGTTCTCGAAGACACGCACACCGCGCGTCGACGATCTCGTTGTCCTTGGTCCCGGCACTGACGCATTGAGCCCATTTCCCGCGCGAACGTCGACGAGGCCGTCGACGCGCACGGCCGCGCCAACGGCCTGGTCACTGCGCTCGACGCCGGACGCGGTGACGCTCACGACGTCCGCGCTGCGCGTGACGGCGCGTCTCGCCGACGGCGCCGTGACGTTTGCGGATACGTCGGGGCAGACGATCCTCGCCGAGACGCCAGGCGCGCACGTGATGACGCCCGCCACCGTGCAGGACGAGCAGACGTTCCACGTCCAGCAGCGATGGCGCGCGAACGACGAGGAGTCGCTCTATGGGCTGGGCCAGCGGCAGGAAGGCAAGCTCGATCTGAAGGGCTACGACCTCGACCTGTGGCAGCGCAACATGGTCGTCGATATCCCCTTCCTCGTCTCGAGCCGCGGTTACGGTCTGCTCTGGGACAACACGTCGCCGAGCAAATTCGGCGATACGCGGCCGTTCGTGCCGATTCCCGCGGAAGATCTCGTCGACCTCGCGGGCCAAAACGGCGGCCTGAGCCACGGCGCGCTCGCCGCGGGTGGCGAGCAGATCGATAGTCCGCAGACAGCCGCGTCGATCGTCCTGCCGCCGCCGGCTCGATCGGGCGGTGCCGGTGCGGCGCCTCGCGCCACGGCCTGGCAGGGACAGGTGATCGCGCCGGAGTCTGGCGACTATCAGTTCCAGACGTACTCGAACGGCGGCGTCCACGTGTGGATCGACGGACAGCTCCGCATCGACCACTGGAAGCAGAACTGGGCGACCGAGTACGACCAGACGAAGATTCACTTCGACGGCGGCACGCGCCACACGATCCGCGTCGTGAGCGACGGCGGCGCGGACACGATGCAATTGCGTTGGAAGACGCCGGCACCAGACGACGACACGTCGCTCTCGTCAGAAGTCGGTGACGCAATCGACTACGACTTCGTCTACGGTCCGTCGATCGATCGCGTGATCGCCGGTTATCGCACGCTCACGGGCGGCGCGACGATGTTGCCGAAGTGGGCGTTCGGGTTCTGGCAGTCGAAGAACAAATACAACACGCAGCAGGAGGTGCTCGACACGATCGCCGAGTTCCGCCGCCGTGGCATCCCGATCGACGCGATCGTCCAGGACTGGCAGTATTGGGCGCCCGACGCCTGGGGCAGCCACGAGTTCGAGGCGTCGCGCTATCCCGATCCGGACGCGATGATCAAAACGATCCACGATCAGCACGCGAAGTTCATGATCTCGGTCTGGGGCAAGTTCTATCCGGACACGGCGAATGCGAAGGCGCTGGCGGCGATCGGGGCGCTGTATCAGCCGACGCTCACCGCCGGTACGCGCGACTGGCTCAACCAGCCGTACACGTTCTACGACGTCTTCAACAAGCCGGCGCGCAAGCTGTTCTGGAACCAGATCAATCGCGCGCTGTTCTCGAAAGGCGTCGACGCGTGGTGGATGGACGCGACCGAGCCGGACATCGTGCAGCCATCGCCGCCGACGCTCGAGACGCTGCGCGCGGACATCGATCGTACGGCAATCGGCACCGCCTCGCGCGTGATGAACGCGTACGCGCTCGTCAACAGCGAGGCCGTCTACGACGGCCAGCGCAGCGCCGCGCCCGATCAGCGCGTGTTCATCCTCACCCGCTCGGGCTTCGCCGGCATTCAGCGCTACGGGACCGTGACGTGGTCGGGCGACATCACGTCGACGTGGGCCACATTGCGCAAGCAGATCACCGCCGGCCTGAACTTCTCGATCGCGGGCGACCCGTACTGGACCAATGACACCGGCGGCTACACGATGGACAATCGCTTCGCTCGCGCGCGCGACGGCGAGGCCCTCGACGAATGGCAAGAGCTCAATGCGCGTTGGTTTCAGTTCAGCACGTTCTCGCCGATCCTCCGCGTGCACGGCGCGGATCGGCCGCGCGAGATGTGGAACCTTGGCAACGAGACGTCCGCGGTTTACCAGGCCGAGTTGAAATTCGATCGGCTGCGCTACGCGCTGTTCCCGTACATCTACGCGATCGCCGGCATGACGTCGCACGATGGCTACACGATGATGCGGCCCCTCGTCATGGATTTCCGCAGCGACGCGCTCGCGCGCAATGTCGCGGACGAGTACATGTTCGGACCGGCGTTCCTCGTCAGTCCGGTCACGAGCTACAAGGCGCGGTCGCGGCAGGTCTATCTGCCGTCCGGCACGGCGTGGTTCGATTTCTGGACCGGCCGTCAGACACAAGGCGGACGATTGATCACCGCGGACGCGCCCTACGATCAACTTCCGGTCTTCGTCAGAGCGGGATCGATTGTGCCGGTTGGTCCAGACCAGCAGTACATCGGCGAGACGCCTTCGTCCTCGCTCACCCTCTACGTGTACACGGGCGCGAACGGGCAATTCTCGCTCTACGAAGACGACGGCCTGACGTACGGGTACGAGCGCGGACAGCTCTCGCGCATCCCGATCGCGTGGAACGACGGCACGCGCACGCTGACGCTCGGCGCACGCACGGGAACCTTCCCGGGCATGCTCTCGTCGCGCACTTTCAACGTCATCGTCGTCAGCGCCGATGCGCCGGCAGGCTATCAAGGTGCCGGCGTGCAGGGACGGACGATCACCTATCGCGGCGCCGCAGTGAGCACGAGGTTTTGACAGGCGGCCTCGTAGGGCGACCGCTACGAGGCGGACGGTAGTCCGCAGCCCGCAGACAGCAGACCGCTGACCGTATGCACGACCATTACACCGACCCACTCTATCTGACCTGCGTCGTCCTCTGGATCGCGCTGTGGGCGTACTGGCTCGCGTCGATGCGCGGCCAGAAGGCCCAGAAGGCCACCGAGTCGCGCGGCGAGCGGCTGCAGCAGATCCTGCCGATGGTTGTCGTCTACACGCTGCTGTTCAGTCCGGCCGCGAGCATCGGCTGGCTCGGCCGGCGGCTCTGGGCGGAATCGATGGCGATCGAACGCGTGGGCGTCGCGATCGCCGCGTTCGGCATTGCGTTCGCGATCTGGGCGCGGCATCATCTCGGCGCCAATTGGAGCGCGCGCGTCAGCATTCGCGCGGATCACGAGCTGATCCGCACGGGCCCGTACCGCGCGATCCGCCATCCGATCTACACCGGCATGCTGCTCGGCGCATTCGGCACGGCCATCGTCATTGGCGAAGTGCGCGGTCTGGTGGCGCTCGCCGTCATGGCGACGGCGTTCTATTTCAAAGCGAGCAAAGAAGAACGCTGGCTCGCACGCGAGTTTGGCCCGCGCTTCGACGAGCATCGCAAGCACACGGGGATGTTCCTGCCAGGGATCTGAGCCCATCCGGGCCGCCACAAGGGCGGCCCCTACGATGCACCCGACCGCCGCGTGTAGCCCGTGGCCGTAGCCCGCAGCCGGTGTAGGGGCGGCCCTTGTGGCCGCCCGGCCCGTCGCCTGTGTCAGTACGCGCTGTACGACACCGACCCGCCGGGCAGATTGACGCGCGCCGGTCCCTTCAGCACGAATGCGATCGCCGAAGTCCCTGACGGACGATAGTCAATCGTCGGCGACACGAGGCCGCCCGCATAGTCGTTGATCCACCACGCCCAGCACGCGATGCTGCCGCCGTTGTCGAGGATGATCCCGTCGCTCGCGCCGGCGGCCAGCAGCGCGGCGCCCATCTCTTCGATCGTGCCTTCGCGCTGGACGATGACGAGGCTGTCGAAGGCGACGCCGATCGCGTTGTGCACGTAACGCGCGCGCGGGACACCGAGATCGCGCCAGGCGCGCTCGACGTTGGCGCGGAACGTCTGCGGATAGCCGTCATACATCGCGCGCCGAATGGTCTCGCCTGCTGGATGCACGTGATCGAAGGCCAGCACGTGACGCGCGTCGTAGAACTGCTGCGCGATCTCGTCGACACGCGCGACCGAACGATTGCGCAGCACGCGCTGTCCGAACGTCGCCCACTCGATCTCGTCGGACAGATCGCGGCCGTCGGTGACGTCGAACACACGATCGCCGGTGAAGTCGAACCGCAGATCCTCGATCGACAGCCCGCCACTGCGCCACCGCGTCAGACACGAGTACGACGGATAGTCGCAGGGATCTTCGAGGATGCGGAAGATCTTCGGCGCCGCGCTCCGCTGCCATGCGACGAAGCCGTGATTCGCGCCGAGGTTGCGGTTGCTGATTGCAATCGCGCGCCGTGACGCACGGCCCGTCTCGTCGACGATGCCGAGCTGGCGCAGA
>DASZVJ010000059.1:0-2015 GCA_035547155.1 Vicinamibacterales bacterium | reverse complement strand
CACGCTCTCGGCGGTCATCGCCGCGATCGCCAGCGCCAGGTGATCGCCGCGCCAGCGCACGGTGCCGGCGTCCGTTCGTGCGGCCATGTCGCTCAGCACGTCGACCGCACGCGCGAGGCGTCCGGGATGTCCCCCCGTGGCGTCGAACGCCGCCTCGGCGATTGCGGCGGCGTCAGCGCCGAGCTGCCGCTCCAGATAGGTGTGGACGTGAGCCGCATCGAGCGGTGGCAGCCGGATGTGCCGCCAGCGGCGCGTGGGCCGGAGCTCGCGGCCGAGCCGCTCGAGCGCATCGACGGCAGGGCCACCGTGCGCTCTCGCGTACGTGCCGACGACGCACAACGGCGCCGTCGATCGGCGATGCGCAAGCGTCGCGAGGCAGGCGAGCGTGGCGTGATCGGCCCATTGCAGATCTTCCAGAATCACGATGAGCGGCAGATCCTGCGTGACGTCCTCGAGCAGCGTCGCGATCTCATCGGGTGCGCTCACGCCCGCGTGCGGAAGCCGCCACACTTCGTCGGGCGGGCTGAGGCCCAGCAGCGAGATCTGCGCCGAGCCATCGTCGAACGCTGACGGATGCCGCCGGCGTGACGTCAGCAGCGACGGGTACTGCGCGTCCAGCAGATCGACGGCGGCGGCGATCGCCGACGGCGCGTTTGCGGGCGATTCGGGGCTCGCGCCGCGCGAGACGCGCAGGACCATGTGGCTCTTCGCGAGCGCGACGAACGTGTCGCACACCGTCGTCTTGCCCGAGCCGCGGTCGCCTTCGATGAGCGCGACGTGTGGCTGGCACGCGCTGATGGCAGCGGCGAGACACGCGTGGAGGAGCTCGAGCTCGCGCTCGCGTCCGACGAACGGCGCGCGATCGGCGGCCGCGAACGGCGGCGGCACGTGCGTGACGCCCGCGACGAACGCGTAACCGCGGCCGGGATAGGACCGGATGAACGCCGGCGCGTGCGCGCTATCCCCGATCGACGTGCGCAGCTCGTGGATGAGCGTCTTGACGTTCTCGTGCTGGACGTGTGCGTCCGGCCACACGACCTGCATGATCAGATCGTGGGGCACGAGCGCGCCGGGCTGCGAGAGCAGGCAGCCGAGGAGCTGCGCCGCTTTCTTTGTCAGCGGCACGGGCTCGGTACCGCGCCACAGGAAACCGGATACTTCGTCGAACCGGAACGGCGGGAAGTATTTCACCGACGGTCTCCTCCATCCCTGGGGAGGCGGGAGGAGGAGAGCCTACCGCGAGGCGTCGTGGGCGGCTATTGGATCAAGGCCCAATGGGCCTAGGTCTTTGGTCTTACCATGACCTGTCCGACTGGTCAGATCGCCCGAGGCGGACGCTGGATGCCGAGCTTCGCCATGCGGCTGCGCAGCGTGCTCGACTTCAGTGCGAGCAGCTGGGCCGCGCCGCCGGCACCTTCGATGCGCCACCGGCACAGATTCAGGATGTGCGTGATGTGCCGGCGCTCGATGTCGACGAGCGCGGTCGCCGTGTCGTCCTCCGAGGCGGCCTCGACGCGCGGCACCCAGACGTCCCGCAGATCGAGCGCGTTCGCCGTCGACACGATGATCGCGCGCTGGATCACGTTCTCCAGCTCGCGGATGTTGCCGGGCCAGTCGTACGCCTCGAGCGTGTGCATGACGGCCGGCGGGATCGTCTCGATGCGCCGGCTGAAGGCGCCCGCGTACTTCTGGACGAAGTGACGGACGAGTAACGGAATGTCATCGCGCCGATCGCGCAGCGACGGCACGGTGATCGGGAAGACGTTCAGCCTGTAGTACAGATCGCGGCGGAAACGCCCCTGCTTCATCTCTTCCTGCAGATCGCGATTCGTCGCGGCGATGATGCGCACGTCGGTCTCGATCGTGCGCGGGCTGCCCAGGCGCTCGACCTGGCCTTCCTGCAGCACGCGCAGCAGCTTCGACTGCAGCTCGAGCGGCAGCTCGCCGATCTCGTCGAGGAAGATCGATCCGAGGTTCGCCAGCTCGAAGCGGCCCGCCTGCATCGTGTGCGCGCC
>DASZVJ010000058.1:0-9202 GCA_035547155.1 Vicinamibacterales bacterium | reverse complement strand
AACGTCAACACCGACCTTCGTCACTTTCAGCTCATCGTCCCCTGCGGCATCGCCGATCGCGGCGTGACGTCGATCGTGCGCGTGCTCGGCCGCGCCGTGGCGATGGCCGACGTCGAAGACGCGGTCGTCGACGGCTTTCGCGAGGTCTTCGGGGCCTGAGCGCGCATCCGGCGGCGCCCACCGTTGCGGGACCGCCATTCACCGATTCGCCGCGAACGGCGCCGCTCAGTCGTGCGTCCATGTGCGAGGCAGATGCTCATGGACCCTTCGTCATCCTCGTCGACCATCCCACTCGCCGTCACCGGCGCGAGCAAGCGCTTCGGTCAGGTTCACGCGCTCGACGGCGCGTCGCTCGACGTCGGCCGCGGCCGGCTCATCGGGCTGCTCGGGCCGAACGGTGCCGGCAAGACGACGCTGATTCGCGCGATCGCGGGACGTATTGCACTCGACAGCGGCCAGATCGCGCTGTTCGGCCGTCCGCTCACGCCGCGCGATCCACGGCCCGAGCTCGGTGTCGTGCCGCAGGAGCTCGCCATCTATCCGCTGCTCAGCGCGCGCGAGAACCTCGAGGTGTTCGGACGCCTCTACGGCGTGTCTGGCCGCGCGCTCGCCGATCGCGTGACGTGGGCGCTCGACTGGTCCGATCTCGCGTCGCGCGCCGGCGATCCGACGAAGCAGTTCTCCGGCGGCATGAAGCGGCGGCTGAACATCGCCTGTAGTCTGCTGCACCGGCCCGCCGTGCTGCTGCTCGACGAGCCGACGGTTGGCGTCGATCCGCAGAGCCGCGAGCGCATCTACGAGATGCTGGGATCGCTGCGTGAGGACGGCATGGCGATCGTGCTGACCACGCATCACCTCGAAGAAGCGCAGGAGCGCTGCGAGCGCGTCCTCATCATCGACCACGGCCGCATCGTCGCGTCCGGATCCGTGCCGGAGCTGATCGCGGACACGTTGGGGACGTCGCGCACGCTGACGCTCACGCTGGCGGCGCCGCTGCCAGAAATGGCCGAGATGCCCGACGGCGTGACGATGACGGGCGATCGACGCGTGCTGCGCGCGCCGACGGACGGCGCGCACGTCGATCGGGATGTGGCGCGCGTCGCGGCGGTGGCCGCGCGATCGGGTGTCGCGGTGCGCGACGTCGCGCTCACCGGCGCGTCGCTGCAGGACGTGTTCATCTCGCTGACGGGACGGGAGCTTCGCGAATGATCGGCACCATCGTGCGCATCGGCTGGCTGAATCTGCGGCGGGATCGCGTCGCGCAGGCGCTGACGTTCGTCCTGCCGATTCTCTTCTTCTCGATCTTCGCAACGGTCTTCGGCAATCAGCGCAATCCCACGCGCAAAGTATCCGTCGCGGTCGTCGACGAGGATCACAGCGACTACTCGCGTCAGATCGTCGCGGCGCTGCAGGCCGAAGGCGGTCTGAGCGTCGAGACGACCGTGTCGAAAGATGCGCCCGAGCCGCTGGATCGCGCGCACGCCGAGGCGTTGGTCAAGGGCGGCACGCTGCCCGTGGCGATCGTCCTGCCAAAGGGCCTCGCGGATCACGCGCAGCTCTGGAGTGGATCGACCGGCGATCGCGTCGCCATCCAACTCCTTGCGGACGTGTCCGATCCCGTCGCGCCGCAGATGGTGCAGGGCCTGCTGCAGAAGGTCAGTTTTACGGCAGCGCCTCAGATGATGGCGTCGCAGGGCATCAACCTCTTTGAAAAGTACAGCGGACCATTGACGTCCGAGCAGCGCGAGAGATTCGACGCGTGGGTCCACGAGCCGAGCGCGTCACGTGGCACCGCGCCCGCGCAGTCCAGCGGCGTCTCGATCGGATTGCCGATCGACATCGTCAACGTCATGCAGCCCGCGGGCACGGGCAACGACTCGACGATCTCGTTCTATGCGGCCGGCCTCGGCGTGATGTTCCTGCTGTTCTCGTGCTCGGGCAACAGCGGCACGCTGCTCGACGAACAGGACGCTGGCACACTCGGACGTCTCGTCGGATCGCGCGTCGGACTGAACGGCGTCCTGACCGGCAAATGGATTTTCCTGACGCTGATGGGCACGCTGCAGCTCTGCGTGATGTTCACCTGGGGCGCGCTCGTGTTCCGTCTGCCGCTCGCGTCGCACCTGCCAGGCTTTGCCATCGTGACGATCTTCACGGCCGCTGCGGCCGCCGGCTTCGGTCTGCTGCTCGCGACGCTCAGCCGTACCCGCGCGCAGCTCTCGGGTTTGTCGACGATCGTCATCCTGACGATGTCGTCGGTGGGCGGCAGCATGTTTCCGCGATTCCTGATGAGCGACACCATGCAGCGCATCGGGCTGGTCACGTTCAACGCGTGGGCGCTCGACGGCTACTTGAAGGTGTTCTGGCGTCAGGCGCCGCTCGTCGATCTCTGGCCGCAGATCGTCGTGCTGGCGGCGATGGCCGCAGTGTTTCTGGCTGCGGCGCGCGTGTTCGCGCGCAAATGGGAAGCGGCGTAGCTCACGCCATCACGTTCATCAGCTCCGTCCGCTCCTGCGGGCTGAGGGACGGCAGCGCGTGCGAGAGCACACGCTGTCGGCCGAGCTCGAGCGGCAGCAGCACGGCCCGGCCTCGAACGCCGAGCTCGCCATCGACAATCGTCATCGCGTGATGCCGGCGGCGGCTGCCGTCGACGAGCGCTTCCACGATCGGCGCGGTCGCCGATGCGATCGCATACGGCTTCGGTGGCCACAGCTTCGGCGCGGCCTGCGAGATGGCCAGCAGGCGATGCGCCGGCACGCGGTCCGTGACGAGCGCGCCGCCGGCCGTGGCCGACGTCCAGCCGATCGTCACCGCCGGCGGCCGGCCGGCGACCGCGACGTCGACCGTCGAGATCCCCAGATCGAGGCTCACCAGCGCACGAATCGCACTCGCGAGCGCGCCTCCCGCGCTGCCGATGAGGCGCTGGGCCGGGATCTTCAGCTCGCGGTACGCCATTTCCATGAGCGGCGTCTGCGACGGGCCCGCGAAGACGAGCGGCGCCGTGATACCGATCTCGGCCAGACGTCGAATCAACGCCAGACCGCGCTCGCCCTGCCATTCGCCCGCGGCTGCCTCGTCAGCGACGATCACGACCGCGGCGGAGGCAGCCGCGCGCACGTCGTCGGCGGCCTCGACGAGCGTGTCGAAGCGCTCCACAGGGCCGGATTGGCGGATGTCGAGCGCCTTGCCCGCCGCGACGTCGCGGCTCGCGTCGATGAGCCGAATCGCGGTGACGCGCGCGCGCTGCGCCAGACGATGGGCGATGGTGCTGCCGATGGGGCCGGCTCCGAGGATGGCGACGAAGGACACGGGGGATATTCTATGGGGGCCGAGACATCGCGCTATCTCACTATCGCGTTAGCGCACTATCGGCATCGGGCTATCGGATCATCTGGTCATCGAGACATCTGGTCATCGGGAGATGGACATCGGGACTGGTGACCGCGGAGTCAAGGCATGCATCGCGCGTTGGTGACGGGCGGGACTCGGGGGATTGGGCGGGCGATTGCGAAGGCGTTGCTGGCTGACGGCGCGCGCGTCCTGATCACCGGTCGCGACCGCGCCGCAGCGGACGCGGCCGCGCGCGAGCTCGGCGCCGAGACCGGCGATGCCACGCGCGTCGCGGGCATCGCCGCTGACGTCCGGCGGCGCGCCGATGTCGACGCCGCCATCGCCGAGGCCGTCCGCCGCTTCGGCGGACTCGACGTCGTCGTCAACAATGCCGGTGTCGGCGCATTCGGCCCGGTCGAGTCGATGAGCGACGATGACTGGCATCGCGTGATCGACACGAACGTCACGGGCCCGTTCTTCGTCACGCGCGCCGCGATTCCCGTGTTGCGCGCGTCCGGCGGCGGCTGGATCATCAACATCGCGAGCCTGGCCGGCCGCAACGCATTTCCCGATGGCGCCGCGTACTGCGCGAGCAAGTCGGCGCTCGTCGCGTTCAGCGAGTCGGTCATGCAGGAAGTGCGGCACGACGACATCCGTGTCAGCGTGATCATGCCCGGCTCGGTGTCGACGTCGTTCTCCGGCCGCCACGCGGACGATGACGGCTGGAAGCTGACTGGCGACGACGTCGCGGAGGTGGTGATGGATCTCCTGCGGCACCCAGCGCGCAGTCTGCCGAGCAAGGTGGAGATCCGGCCATCGCGCCCGAAGAAAGGATGACGCCGAAGTGGCGACGCTCCCCCGCCGACACTTTCCCCTCCGGACCCACCTGCTGCTGCTCGTCGTCGGAACGCTGCTGCCGGTTCTGCTGCTGACGGCGTTCCTCGTCCGGCGTCTCGTCGACGCCAATCACGCGACGATCGATCGGCGGCTGCTGGAGGCGTCGCGGGCGACGGCCGCGTTGGTCGACGCCGAGTTGTCGGGCACGATTCGCGCGCTGCAGGCGCTCGCGCTGTCGCCGCGTCTGGACGCCGGCGATTTCGAAGGGTTCTACGCTGACGCGACGCAGTTGCAGGCGAGTCAGCCGACATGGGCCGCCGTCGTCCTTCGCGATCGCGATGGCATACAGAAGGCGAACACGAACCGGCCGTGGGGGGCGCCGCCGATCGAAGTCCGCGATCTCTCTGGCATTCGCGAGATTTTCGAAGGCGGTCAGCCGATCGTCGGCACGCTACGGTTGAACGAAGGATACGGCGCGGAGCCGGTAGTGCCGGTTCGCGTGCCGGTGATCCGCGCCAATCGCGTGGTCTACAGCTTGACCGCGATGATTACGCCGACACGCCTCGCCGACTTGATGCGGCAGTCGCGCTCGTTTCCGGACGAGTGGGTGCGCACGGTGTCGGATACCAACTACGTGATCGTTGCGCGGACGCGCGATCCCGAGCACTGGATCGGCCGGACGGCCACGCCGTACTTCGTGCAGCGGGTGGCGCGCGGTGATGAAGGCGTGTCTCGTGACGTGTCGCTCGAAGGCTACCCGGTCTACGGCGCGTTCACGCGGGCGCCGCTCTCGCGATGGGTTGCAGGCGTCGCGGTGCCGGTGTCCGTCGTCGAATCGGACTTCCAGCGATCGATGGCACTGCTCGGCTGGCTGGCCGTGCTTGTCCTCGCGATCGGCGGCGGCGCAGCGTACGTCATCGCACGGCGAATCGGACGCGACATCACGGTCGCCACCAACGCCGCGGACGCGCTCGCCACCGGTCAGGAGCCGGTGCTGCCGCCGACGTCGGTGGCCGAGATGCAGCGGCTCGCCGACGCGCTCGTCCGCGCGTCCGATCTCCTCAAGGAGCGCGAGCGTGAGCGCGACGCGCGCGTCTCGCGCGCGGACGCCGCCCGCGCCGAGGCCGAGGCCGCCGATCGCGCCAAGGACGAGTTCATGGCGATGCTCGGCCACGAGCTGCGCAACCCGCTGGCGCCGGCGCTGACGGCGCTGCATCTGGTCCGGCAGCAGGCCGGCGCGTACGCCGCTCAGGAATGCGAGATCGTCGAGCGCCAGGTCCGGCATCTGGCGCGTCTCGTCGACGATCTGCTCGACGTCTCGCGCGTGCGGCGCGGCTCGATCGATCTGCGGCGCGAGCGCGTGACCGTCGCGGCGGTCATCGCACGCGCGGTCGAGATGGCCGGGCCGCTCGTGCAATCCCGTACCCACACGCTCACGATCGATGTGCCGCCGGATCTGCGCGTCGACGGCGATCTGCAGCGGCTCGCGCAGGTGTTCACGAACATCATCGGCAATGCCGCGAAGTACACCGAGCCGGGCGGCCACATCACCGTGTCCGCGCGTCGCGATCAGGGATGGATCGTGATCGAGTGCCGCGACAACGGCATCGGGATCAGGACGGATCTCCTGTCGCGCGTCTTCGATCTCTTCGTGCAGGGCGATCGCGCGCTCGATCGGCGGCAGGGCGGACTCGGGCTCGGGCTCGGCGTCGCGCGGACGCTCGTCGAACGGCACGGCGGCACGATCGAAGCACGCAGCGACGGCCCCGGACGCGGCAGCACGTTCGTGGTCCGCCTACCGGCGCCGGCCGACGACGAGGAGCCGTTCGTGAGCGCGCACGAGACGCCGTGGGCCGGCATTCCCACGAGCACGCGCGTGCTGGTCGTCGAGGACAACCGCGACGCGCTCGAGATGCTGGTCCGATCGCTCCGCAGCGTCGGTCTCTTCGTGGAAGGCGCGGCGGACGCGCTCGCGGCGCTCGAGCAAACAGCCGCGATCGTGCCGCAGGTCGCCGTCCTCGACATCGGGTTGCCGCGGATCGATGGATACCAGCTCGCGCGGCAGCTCCGGAACGCCGTGCCGTCGATTCGTCTGATCGCGCTGACGGGCTACGGCCGCGATGCGGACGAAGCCGCGGCCAAGGACGCGGGCTTCGACATCTTTCTCGTCAAGCCCGTTTCCGTCGACGTGCTGCTCGAGTGCATCGGCGAGCTGGTGGGGAAGAAGGACGGCCCGTCCACGTCCGCCAAGGCGACGGTGGACAAGTAGCCTGCAGACCGCAGACCGTTATGCTTCTCGCCTCCGCCGCCGTGCCGCCGTTCTCGAAGAACGGATTCCTCGTCTCCTGCGAAGACACGCGAGAGGCGGTGTTGATCGATCCCGGCGACGAGGTCGACGCGCTGCTCCGCGCCGCGCGCACGTCGGACGTGCGCGTGACCGCGATTCTCCTCACGCACGCACATCTCGATCACGTCACCGGCGTCGGCCGCGCGAAGGCCGCCTTGGACGTGCCGGTGTGGCTGCATCGCGACGATCGGTTTCTCTACGATGGCATCGTCGAGCAAGGACGGATGTTCGGTCTGCGCCTCGAGCCCCAGCCGCCGGTCGACGCCTTCTACGAGCCGGGCATGACGTTGTCCTTCGGCCGCTACCTCGTCGAGCCGAAACATACGCCCGGACATTGTCCCGGCGGCGTGTGTCTCGCGATTGGCCGCGCGGATCGCGCGACGCGCGAGCTGTTCGTCGGCGATACGCTCTTCGCGGGCTCGATCGGCCGGACGGATTTGCCGGGCGGCGATCAGGAGACGCTCGTGCGATCGATTCGCGACGTGCTCTTCGCGTATCCCGACGACACGATCGTGCATCCCGGCCACGGCCCGGACACGACGATCGGCAGAGAACGGCGATCGAATCCGTTCCTGGTCTGATTCCGCGCTCAGATTAGCTGCCGAAGGGCACGTTGCTCCCGTCTGGAGCCGTCGATCGCGCGTGGCCTTCGTCGATGCGCACGATGGCGCTCGCTCGTCCTTCGATTTCCTGCCAGTCGTGCGTGACGTAGATCATCGGCAGGCGCAGCTCGGCGATCAGCGTGTCGAGATAGGGCAGCACTTCCTGCCGTTTGCCGGCGTCCAGCGATCCGAGCGGCTCGTCGAGCAGCAGCAGGCGCGGGCTCGACAACAGCGCGCGTCCGAGCGCGACGCGACGCTGCTCGCCGCCGGACAGACGCGCCGGATGACGGCCGAGCAGCGGCTCGAGGGCCAGCAGCGAGACCAGGCCGTCGAACGTGATCGAGCCGGATCCGTGCCGGCGTGTGAACCAGCGCCCGTACTCGAGGTTTTGTCGCACGGTCAGATGCGGAAACAACCGCGAGTCCTGGAAGACGTAGCCGATGCGTCGTCGATGCGGCGGCACCGCGATGCCGCGTGCGGTGTCGGTCAACACGTCGTCGTCGATCGCGACGAGGCCGGTGGACGGCGTGAACAATCCGCCGATGACGTCGAGCGTGCGCGTCTTGCCCGCACCGGACGGGCCCAGCAATGCCGTCATCCCGGCTGGAAGCGTGAGGTCGACGTCGAGCCGTATGCGTCCGAGATCGTGACGAACGACGATGCGGATCATCGGCGCCGCTCCAGCCGTTTCGCCAGCGCTTCGGAGGCGAGCAACGCCGCGAACGAAACGATGATCGACAGCGTCGCGAGCCGCCATACGTGCGCGTCGCCGTCAGGCGTCTGCGTATACGTGTAGATCGCGAGCGCGAGCGTCCGCGTCTCGCCAGGGATGTTCGAGACGAACGTCACCGTCGCGCCGAACTCGCCGAGCGCTTTCGCGAATGCGAGCATCAGGCCCGACAGCACGCCGGGCAGCGCCAGCGGCAGCGTGACCGTCGCGATCGTCCACCACGGGCTTGCTCCCAACGATGCCGCCGCGTCTTCGAGACGCCGATCGACCTGTTCGATCGCCAGGCGTATTGCGCGCACCATCAGCGGGAAGCCCATCACGGCAGCGGCGAGCGCCGCGCCGGTCCAGCGAAAGGCGAAGACGATGCCGAAGAGTTGTTCGAGCATCGCGCCGATCGGACCGCGGCGTCCGAAGAGTCGGAGCAGCAGATAGCCAGTCACGACCGGCGGCATGACGAGCGGCAGGTGGACGATCGCGTTGAGCACGCCGCGACCCCAGAATCGGCCGCGTGCGAGGACGAACGCGATGACGATGGCGAACGGCACGCTCGCGAGCGTGCCGACGCACGCGACTTTGAGACTGAGCCCGACGATTGCCAGATCCGCTGCGGACCACTCCATCGTCTGTGTAGCGCTATGAGGCGCGAGGGGACGGCCGTGCCTGCACGCAGGCCATGGCCGCCTGAATCTGCGCGGCCGTGCCGATGACCGCCAGGCGATCGCCGGCGCCGATGTGCGTGTCAGGGCCGGGATTGGTCTGCACGTCCGCGCCGCGCGCGATGGCGACCACCGACGCACCCGTACGGCCGCGTAGCGCCGCATCGCCGATCGTCTGTCCTGCAACGGCGCTCGATGGCTCGACGTCGAGCCAGACGATCTCGATGTTGCTGGTCGCGCCGAGCAGCTGATTGAGCAGTCGCGCGCGTTCGCTGTCCGGCCGTTCCGTCCCGTCCAGCCCTTCGCGGCGTACGGTGTCCGCGTAGCGTTGCACCTCGCCGACGGGCAGATCGAGATCGAGCAGCGTCCGTCGCACGATCTCGACGCCGCCTTCGAGCTCCGGCCGGACGATGTCGTCGACGCCGGCGGACTTCAGCCGCCGCGCGCCGTCCCACGTCGACGCGCGCGACACGACGCGCAGGTTCGGCGCGGCCTTCCGAGCCGTCTCCGCGACCGCGAGCGCTGCGGCGTCGTCGGGCAGCGTGATCACGAGCGCGCGGGCGCTCGCGAGATCGGCATGATCGAGAATCTCCGAGTTGCCCGCGTCGCCGTAGAGCACGGGGACGCCGAGCTCGCGCAGCTTTGCGAGGCGCGAGGGATCGACTTCGACGACGAGGCGCGGAATCTGCAGACGGCCGAG
>DASZVJ010000057.1:0-18217 GCA_035547155.1 Vicinamibacterales bacterium | reverse complement strand
TCCTTGACCGCCATCACGATCAGCACGCCGTTGTCGTCCGATCGCGTCCCGATGCCCGCCTGCTCGAACAGGTGGACCGCGTAGTCCTCGATCGATCCGTACGGCTCGTAGCTGTCGACGGTCGCCACGACGACGACGTCCTTCGTGGCGGCCTGCAGGGAACGGACGCGGCGATCGATCTGCGTGGCGCTGTCCGCGTCGATCACGTGCGCGAAGTCGTTGACGGGCTGGGTGAGCGTGGGGAGCGTCTGCGCGCGCGCCGGCGTGTGCGCGGCGGCTACGAACGCGAACGCGACGACGAGCGTCCACGCGAACGCCACGGCCGCAGGCCTGCGGCGGCTCACGGCCGCGCCGTGCGTCATCAGACGGTCCAGGCGTCGACGAACGACCACAGACGCTCGGTGGCGGCGAGGTAGTCGGGCAGGCGCCGCACGAGATGATGCGCGCGATCGGGCGCGGCTTCCACGGCCAGCACGTCGCGGACGAGCGACTCGTCGAGGCCGGCGAGCTTCGCCCCGGCGAGCGCGAGATCGTCGTGTCCATGAGCGCCGCCGAGCCGCGCGACGTTGCTCAACAGCGCGTGCAGCGGGCCCGCCGACCGGACGATCACCCCGGCCAGATCCTCATCGTGGCCGGCGGCATCGATCCATCCCTGGCGCAGATGAATGAGATGGCTCTTCGCCTGCACCTCGCACGCGCGGCGCAGATGCGACGGCTCGACGACGAGATCGTCGAAGGGCGGCTGGCCGGCGATCACGACGTGGCGATCGATGATCGCCTGATACTCGAGCGGGAACGCGTCGAGCGAGCGGCGGAACTCGTCGGGCGTGATCAGCAGCGGCGTGTCGAGGCCGTCGTGTGTCCACGTGCCGGTCAACGCGCTCAGCGCTTCGAGATCGCTGGGCTGGATCGACGCCGCGAACGCCACGCTCGATTGCGGGCCTGACGCCACGAGCGCCACGAACCGCGCGCCGAGCACGCGCACCAGATCCTGCGCGAGCCGATCGAACGACCGGCGCACGTGCGGCGCCAGCGACAATGCGGGCATGACGTGTCCAGCATACTCGACCGCCGCGACGTCTTAGAATGCTTGCGTGAAGCTGCGCGTCATCAAGGTCGGGTGTTTTGGCGGGGGGACGGGGCTGCCGAGCATCCTTGGCGGCCTCAAGACGAATCCGTGGGTGGACCTGCACGCGGTCGTCACGATGTTCGACAGCGGCGGGTCGTCGGGGCAGCTGCGGGACGAGCTCGGCGTGCTGCCGCCGGGCGACGTGCTCAAGTGCGCGCTGACGCTCGCGCGCAACGAGCGTGAGGCGCGCGCGATTCTGCTCACGCGTCTGCCGATGCTCGAGCACGGCCGGCTCGCCGGGCACACCGGCGGCAATCTGCTGCTGTCGATGATGGAGCAGTACACGGGCGGCGATTTCCTCGCCGCCGTCGACGGCCTGCGCGCGCTGCTCGGCTGCCGCGGGCACGTGTGGCCGATCACGGTGCAGCGGTCGACGATCTGCGCGCAGTACGCCGACGGGTACACGACGCGCGGGGAAGTCGAGGTCGACGCGGGACAGGTACACGGCCGATCCGTCGGGCGTCTGTGGCTCGATCCGCCCGTCGCGATCCATCCGGCCGTGGCCGCGGCGATTGGCGAGCTCGACGCGGTGATCATCGGTCCCGGCAGCTTCTTCACGAGCCTGCTGCCCATCTTCCTCGTCGACGGCTGCCGCGACGCGCTCGCGCACGTGCGCGGACCGATCATCTACGTGGCAAATTTGCTGACGGAAGGGCGAGGCATGGCGGGCTTCACGGCCGCCGATGCCGTGCGGCGGCTCGCGGACGCCATCGGCCGGCCCATCGACGCCATCGTCTTCAACAGTGCGCCACCGAGCAGCGACGTCCTCCAGCGGTACGCGCAGGAGCACAAGGCGCCACTCGAGCTTGGCGATTTGCCGGATGGCTGCCAGCTGATCGAAGGCGCGTTCTGGCGGCATGCGATTGCGCGTCACGATCGCCGGCGCCTGCGCGGCGCGCTGTGGGCGCTGCTGGTGGAAGAGTTGCTCGGAAAGAAAAAAGACGTATCAACTTCGAACGTCGAACGTCGAACTTCGCCCGTCGACAAGCTCGGGGCGACGTGAGCAACGTCGAACGTCGAAATGACGGCGCTTGCTCGATCATTTCTTGCCGGAAGCCTGGCGTTTGCGTCGCGGCGCCTGACCTGAAGGTTCGGCGCTCCGGCGTCCGCCCGTAGCCCGTGGCCCGTCGCCCGACGCCCGCTCAGCCTTCAGCGCCGCGGCCTTTTCGATGATCTCCCGCAGCATCGCGCCGGTCTCGCCGCCGGACACGGGACGGTTCGTCTGCCAGATCGCGGGGTTGTCGTCGGCGAGGATCTCGGCGAAGTCCTGATTGCTCTTCACGCTGAGCGGCGCGAACGCCGCGATGTCGAGGTCGCCGGACCAGTCGTCCTTGTGCTTGATCAGCAGCCAGCTCCGGCCGTCGCTGCCACGCGATCCGCCGTATCCGCGCGTACGCACGAGCGCCCACGATCCCTTCAGCTTGTAGCCGTCGAGCGTGAACTTCAGGTCCCCCTTCGCCAGCGCCGCATCCACATCGTCGACCTGCGGCGTCCACGTGCCCGTGTCCCACAACATCACGATGCCCGCGCCGTAGCCTTCGGGGATGACGCCCTCGAACCTGCCGTAGTCGTAGGGATGATCTTCGACGTGCATCGCGAGGCGTTTGACAGAAGGATCGAGCGACGGCCCTTTCGGCACCGCCCACGACAGCAGCACGCCGTGGTGCTCGAGCCGGAAGTCGTAGTGCAGATGGCTCGCGAGATGCTTCTGCACGCAGAAGAACAGCTCGCCGCGTTTGCCCTTCTTGGATTTCTTCGACGCCTCGTCGCCTGTCGGCTCGGGCGACTTCGTGAAATCACGCTTGCGGCGATATTCGTTGAGCGGCATTGGGGGGCAGCAGAAATTTCGAAGTTCGAAGTTCAAAGTTGAATGCGGTTCTTGACTTACTTTACCCCTCCCATCAACCTCGTGAACTTCGGTGCGAGGATCAGCATCAGGACGCCGGCCACGATCGCGAAGAGCCCGACGCGTCCGAACAGCGCCGTGAGCGGCAACGACTCGTACAGTCCGCTGAGCTGCCCGCCGATGTAGTTGCCGACGGACGTCGCGAGGAACCACACGCCCATCATCAATCCGACGATGCGCGCGGGCGCAAGCTTGGTCATGGAGCTGAGTCCAACGGGGCTCAGGCACAGCTCGGCGATGGTGTGCACGAAATACGTCGCGGTGAGCCACATCGGGCTCACGAGCGTCCCAGACGCGGAGATGCGCGCGGCAGGCACGAGGATCAGAAATCCGAGGCCGACGCCGAGCAGGCCGATCGAGAACTTGACCGGGCTCGACGGATCTCGTCGGCCGAGCCTGATCCAGAGCCACGCCATGACCGGCGCGAACAGGATGATGAAGATCGGATTGGCCGACTGGTACCAACTGCTGGGAAACGCATAGCCGAACGCGACGTTGTGCGACGCGCGATCCGCAAAGAGATTGAGCGTCGATCCGGCTTGCTCGAAGACCGACCAGAAGAGCGACGCGGCGAGAAAGAAGACGCCGATCACATACAGCCGCCGCCGCTCCTCGCGCGTCCAGGTGCCGCTCAGGAACAGCCACGCGAAGAATACGACCGTGATGATCAGCAGCAGATAGCCCGCGGCGTCGGAGATCTGACCGATGGTCAGCGGCAGCCAGCCGCGCCACAGGGCGACGCCGAAGGCGACGAGCACCGCGAGGCCGGCGAGGACGGCCGACCACGCGCGCCGTTCGAATCGCGCTTGCACCTCGGCCGAGGCGTCGCGTGCGGGGTACAGGCCCGCGTCGCCGAGCCGGCGTCCGCCGAGCACGTATTGGATCAACCCGAACGTCATGCCGACGCCGGCCGACGCGAACCCGTAGTGCCAGTTGATGCGCTGGCCCAGGTAGCCGCAGACGAGCGGCGAGAAGAACGCGCCGAGGTTGATGCCCATGTAGAAGAGCGAGAACCCGGCGTCGCGGCGCGTGTCGTTCGGCTCGTAGATCTGGCCGACCATGGCGCTGACGTTGGGCTTGAGCAGGCCCGTGCCGAGGACGATCAGCACGAGGCCGAGATAGAACGCCGCAATCGCCGGCACGGCCATGCTGAAGTGGCCGCACGCGATGAGGATGCCGCCGTAGAGGACGGCGCGTCGCTGGCCGATCAGCCGATCCGCGATCCAGCCGCCGGGCAGGCTCATCATGTACACCATCGCGATGTACATGCCGTAGATGCCGCTGGCCGTGGCGATGTCGAGCCCGAGCCCGCCGGTCGTGGCCGGCGCGGTCATGAACAGGATGAGCAGCGCCCGCATGCCGTAGTAGCTGAAGCGCTCCCACATCTCCGTGAAGAAGAGCGTGGACAGGCCGGCGGGATGACCGAAGAAGCCGCGCTGCGCCATGAGGATGCCCGTAGCCCGTAGCCTACTTCGGTACGAACCCCGGCGGCGGCGCGGCGCTCTCGCCGAAGAAGAACTCTTCCATCTGCCTGGCGATGAGCGTCTGCGCTTCTTTCTGGAACGGCAGCAGGCGGTACTCGTTCAGGATCATCTTCATCCGCTCTTCCCACATCTCCCAGGCTTCCTGCGAGACGTGGTCGTAGATGCGGCGGCCGAGCTCGCCCGGCCATGGCGGGGCGTCGAGGCCCGGCAAGTCCCGCTGCAGCTTCACGCAGAAGACGGTGCGCGGCGCGGCGTCGTGATCAGATGTCATAATCGCGGTTGTCCCTCCGCCAATCCGGCGGTTTCGCCTCGCATCTTACCTGAAACGGACGCGAGGCCCGCGGCGTGTTCCGTGAAGGGCCCATGAATCGATCCGGCCGGTGGCGCATCGTCGCGGTGATCCTCCTCGCGACGCTGTGCGTACCGGCGAGCGCCGCCGCGCAGTACTTCGGCCGGAACAAAGTGCAGTACCGGACGTTCGACTTCCAGGTGCTGCACACCGAGCACTTCGATCTCTACTACTACCCGGAAGAAGCGGACGCGACGCAGATCGTCGCGCGCCTCGCCGAGCGCTGGCACGCGCGGCTCACGCGGTTCTTCGGCCACGAGCTGCGCGGACGGCAGGTCGTGATCCTCTACGCCGTCGGCGCGCACTTCAGGCAGACGAACGCGATCGAAGGGCTCATCGGCGAAGGCACGGGCGGCGTGACCGAGGGCATGCGGCGGCGCATCGTGCTGCCGATTTCCGGATCGCTCGCCGATACCGATCACGTGCTCGGCCACGAGCTGGTGCACGCGTTCCAGTTCGATCTGACCGGCGAGGACCCGCGCGAGAGCACGGGGCAGGCGCCGGGCATCCTCGCGTATCCGCTGTGGTTCGTCGAAGGCATGGCGGAATATCTCTCGCTCGGTCCGCTCGACGCCCAGACAGCGATGTGGCTGCGCGATGCCGCGCTGCGCGAAAAGTTGCCGAGCATCCGCGACCTCGACTCGCCGAAGTACTTTCCGTACCGCTGGGGACACGCATTCTGGGCGTACGTCGGCGCGAAGTACGGCGATCGCGCGGTCGCCTCGCTCGTGCGGTCGGCCGCCAATCCGCGCTTCGATCTCGCCGGCCTGACGCGCCAGCTCGGCACCGATCCCGATACGTTCACCAAGGAGTGGCACGCGGCGATCATTGCCGCGACGCAGGCCGTGACCGACGCGCAGTCACCGGTGACGAGTCACGCGCGCCTGGTCATCGGCAGCTCGTCGAGCGGAAGCGACTACAACGTCGGCCCGCGCGTGAGCCCCGACGGCTCGCAGATCGCGTTCTTCTCCGCGCGCGATCGCTTCTCGATCGATCTCTATCTGATGGATGCCGCGACCGGTCACATCCGGCGCAAGCTGATCACGTCGGCCACCGATCCGCACTTCGACAGCCTGCAGTTCCTCAACTCGGCCGGGGCGTGGAGCCCGGACGGACGCACGCTGGTCATCTCCGCCATTCGCGGCGGCCGGCCGGTGCTCGCGTTCATCGACGTCGCGCATGGGCGCGTGCAGCGTGAGCTGCGGCTCCAGACGCTCGACGACGTGCTGAACCCGTCGTATGCGCCGGACGGCCGGTCGCTCGTCATCAGCGGCAATCGCGGTGGCCTGATCGATCTCTATCGCGTCACGATTGCGACCGGTGCGCTCGATCGGCTGACCTCGGATCCGTATGCCGATCTCGAAGGCACGTTCACACCCGACGGCCGCTCCATCGTCTTCGTCACCGAACGCTTCAGCACCGATCTCGACTCGCTCGAGCCCGGCCCGCTGCGTCTCGCGAAGCTCGATCTCGCCACGAAGACCGTCACGCCCATCGTCGCGTTCCTGCGCGGCAAGCATCTGAGCCCGTCGGTCTCGCCGGACGGCCGGTTCGTCACGTTCATCGCGGATCCCGACGGCGTCAGCAATCTCTATCGCATCGGCATCGACGGCGGGCCGGTGGAGCAGTTGTCGTCGGTGGCAACCGGCATCGCAGGCATCACGACGTCGAGCCCTGCGCTCAGCGCGTCGGCGGCGACCGGCCGTCTCGTCTATAGCGTGTTCGAAAACGACGGCTACGCGATCTATGCGCTCGATCCGGCGGACACCGTCGCGCTCGTGCCACCCGACGCGTCGAGCCTCGCCGCGGTCCTGCCGGGCCGCAGCGTGCCGGGTGGCGACGTGCAGGCGCTCCTGACGAACTACACGCGCGGGCTGCCGCCGGAAGGCGCGGCGACGATGAGCGAGCAGTACCGGAACCGCCTCTCGCTCGATTTCCTCGGCCAGCCGACGATCAGCGGATCGATTGGCGCGTTCGGCAGCCGCGTTGCCGGCGGCATGGCGGCTGTGTTCAGCGACATGCTCGGCGATCGTGGGCTCAGCGTGCAGGGCCAGATCGGCGGATCGCTCGCAGACTTCGGCGGCCAGATCGCGTATCTGAACCGCAAGCATCGCTGGAACTGGGCTGCGGCCATTGCGGCAACGCCGTGGGCCGTCGGCTATCTCACGCGGATCGACGATCCGGCCGCGGGCACGACCGCGATCCAGGAGATCATCGAGCGGCAGACGAGCGTCGGACCCATTCTGACGGCCGCGTATCCGTTCAACGCGTCGACGCGATTCGAAGTCACCGGCAGCGCCGAGCGGCTCACGTTCACGCAGGAGACGCGCACGGGCACGTACTCCGGCGGACGGCTGATCGATTTCGAGCGGCAGCGCGAAACCATCGGACGGCCGCTCGACCTCGTGCACGCGGGCGTGGCGATCGTGCGCGACACGTCGTACTACGGCGCGACGAGCCCGATCTACGGCTCACGCTCGCGCGTCGAGATCGGCCAGACGTCCGGCACGCTCGACTACACGTCGGTCCTGCTCGATTGGCGCCGGTACTTCGTGCCGGTGCGTCCGTGGACGATCGCCGTGCGCGCGCTGCACTTTGCGCGTTACGGCCGCGACAGCGACGACAGTCAGATCATCGATCTCTACAGCGGCTATCCCGAGCTCGTGCACGGGTACGGCGTCGGATCGTTCTCGGCGACCGAATGTCTGCAGGGCGCGACGGGCAAGGACTGCGACGTCTTCCGCAGCCTCCTCGGCAGCCGCATGCTCGTCGCCAATCTCGAAGTCCACGTGCCCGTGCCCGGCGTGTTCCATCGCGAGATCGAGTACGGCCGGCTGCCCGTGGATCTCGCGTTCTTCACCGACGCCGGCGTCACCTGGACGCGTGACGATCTCCCATCCTTCGCCGGCGGCGATCGCCGCATCGTCCGCAGCATCGGCGGCGCGCTGCGTGTGAACGTCTTCGGTCTGCTCGCCGTCGAGCTCGCCGCCAGCCATCCCTACGACCGCGTCGACCGCAGCCTGCAGTGGCAGGTGGGGATTCGGCAGGGATTCTAACACTGACGGTTGTATCTCACTATCTCGCTAGCTCACTAACGCGCTATCTGGTCATCGGGCTATCGGGTCATCGGGTCATCTGGCTATCGGATCATCTGGATATCGACATCGCCAGATGTAGGCCGGGTCTTCAGACCCGGCGAACTCGCGCGCGACGACCGCGGCTACTTGCCGCCCGTCACATCGATGAACGCGCCCGTCGTGAACGACGCCTCGTCGGATAGCAGCCAGAGCACGGCGTGGGCGACTTCTTCCGCCGTGCCACCGCGTTTCATGGGAACGAAGGCTTTGACGCGGTCGACGCGGTTGGGCTCGCCGCCACTGGCATGGATGTCCGTGTAGATGAAGCCCGCGCGCACGGCGTTGACGCGGATGCCTTCGGCGGCGACTTCCTGTGCGAGACCGATCGTGAACGTGTCGATGGCGCCCTTCGACGCGGCATAGTCCACGTACTCGCCCGGCGAGCCGAGTCGCGCGGCGCCCGATGACAGGTTGACGATGGCTCCGCCGCGACCGCCACGCGCAGTCGACATGCGTCTGACAGCTTCGCGAGCGCAGAGGAACGCGCCGACGACGTTGGTGGCGAGCACGCGATGGAGGCGTGCGGCGTCCATCGCCTCGACACGCATCTGCGTCTCCAGGATGCCCGCGTTGTTCACCAGCGCATCCGGCGGGCCCAGCACGCGATCGCAGGTCTCGAAGAGCCGCACGACATCAGCCTCGACGGACACATCAGCCTGCGCGGCTTCAGCTATCCCACCGGCCTGGCGAATTGTTGCGACGACGTCGTCAGCGGCGTCACGATTGCGCCGGTAGTTGACGCACACCGCATAGCCGCGCTCCGCCGCGAGCGTCGACGTCGCCGCGCCGATACCTCGGCTGCCACCGGTGACGAGCAGGACTTTGGACAGTTTGGTCATCGAGCTCTTGTGGAGGCAGATAGCGAGCTAGGTAGATGTCAGATAGTGCGATAGCGCGATAGTGAGATAGCGAGATACAACCGTCAGCGTCAGTGCCGTCCCCACAGCTCCACCTGCACGCGCGCGCCGTTGACGTCCGACGGCGCGTCGGAGACGAGCGCAGTCGCCGTCGATCCGTTGTAGGTGCTGCGCGCCCAGAGGCCGCTCGGCAGCGAGACCGTGCCCGGACGGATTTCCGGCGTGACCGTCGCCTCGCACTGCACTTCGCCCAACTCGTTGAACACGCGCACCGATTCGCCTTCCGCAATCGATCGCGCGTGGGCGTCGTCGGGATGAATACGGACGTGGGCGATATTCGGGCGTAGCTCGCCGAGCGTAGATGAGATCGTGTGCTCGCTCGACGGCACGATGAGCGTCAGCGGATAGCTCGCGTCGACTGGCTCGGACACGTACGCGTACGAGTCGGCGTCGCCAGACGATGGCGCGAGCTGCGCGCGACCGTTCACGGTTGCAGGCATGACGTCGACGAACTGGATCGGACGCCGGCCGCATGGCGGGACAGGGACTTCGCCGGCGAGCAGAGGAGTGGCGAGAGCGGGCGGCAGACGCGATGCCGCGTCCATGAGCGCGCCGGCTTCGCCGAGCGTGTCGTCCTCCACGTATTCGAACCGCACGCCGAGCTCGCGGAACAGATCCTGGTTCGATCGCGCCTCACCGACTGGCGCAATCGCCGGCTGTACGAGATGCAGGTGATACGCGCCTTCGCCGCGCGCGATGTCGTAGTGCTCGAGAAACGTCGTCGCGGGCAGCAGCACGTCCGCGTAGAGCGTCGTGTCCGTCATGACCTGATCGTGGACGATGGTGAAGAGATCGTCGCGCATCAGGCCGCGCCGCACGCGATGCTGATCGGGCGCGGTCGTCAGCGGGTTGCCGTCGTAAACGAAGAGCACCGCGATCGGCGGATCCGGCGCGTCGGTCAGCACACGGCCAAGCGCGTGCGGATCGATCGTCCGCGTCTCCGGCGCCGGCACGTCGACGAGCGCGTCGACGTCCACGCCCCACGCCGGTGCGTTCGTCGTCGTGTAGCCGCCGCCGCGCACGCCGAACTTGCCGGCGACCGCGGGCAACGCGAGGATCGCGCGCGACGCGGCGTCGCCGTTGCGTCCGCGTCCCGGCGCCCAGCCGCAGCGGATGACCGCCGGCGCGATCGTCGCGTACCACTCGGCGAACATCGCGAGGTCGTCCACGTCGATGCCCGCTTCCTCGGCCGCGCGCGCAAGCGTCCACGGTTCGGCCGCGGCGCGTAGCGCGTCGACGCCATCGCAATGCGCGCCGAGAAACTGGAGATCGGCGCGTCCGTCTTCGAAGAGCGAGCGAACGACGGCGAGCGCGACCGGCAAGTCCGTGCCTGGGCGCACGGGCAGGTGCAGATCGGCGGCGCGGGCAATGGGCGTGCGCCGCGGATCGATGACGACGACGCGCGCACCAGCATCCTGCGCGCGCGTGATGTGCGCGAGCAGGTGCACGCTCGTCGACGACGGGTTGCAGCCCCAGACGACGATGAGACGTGCGGCCTCGTAGTCGTCGTACGCGACGCCGCCCATCGATCCGTACACGGCCACCGCGCCGTCGATGGCGCATCGTCCGAGCCGCGACGCGCCGAAGCGACGGAAGAACCGTGCGTCTTCGTAGTGACACGTCAACAGGCCGTTGGAGCCGCCGCGATAGAAGGGCAGCACCGATTCGGCGCCGAACGTCTCGCGCGCAGACGTCAACTTGGCGACGATGAGATCGAGCGCCTCGTCCCACGACACGCGCTCGAAGTCCGCGCGACCCTTGGCGCCCTTGCGCACGAGCGGATGCAGGAGCCGCTCCGGGCTGTAGACGCGCCGATCGAACCGCTTCACCTTCGGGCACACGTAGCCGTGCGTGGACGGTGCGACCGTGTTGCCTTCGATCTTGACAACCTCGCCCCGTTCGACCGTGACCGAGAGGCTGCAGGAGTCGGCGCAGTCGAGCGGGCACGCCGTCTGGACGGTCGATCGGCCCCACGAGCGGGGAGGGGACACACGCGGCTCTGGCATAGGGCTCAAGTCTATCGTTCCCGCGTGGGCCCTCGCGTGACGCAACGTACAATGCAGACAGCGTCACGGCGCGGAGGAGACATGGCGGGATTCGGAACTCGACTGGTCGGCGCGATGCGGCTCGATGCCGCGACGTTCGAGGACGTCGAGCACGACGTCAAGGCCACGGGCCAGGCCGCGCTCGTCGTGCTGTGCTCGCAGGCCGCGCAAGCGCTCGGTCTGCTGCGAGACGGCTTCGGCGGACTGTTTGCGATCACCGTCGTCTTCGGCCTGCTGGGATGGATCATCGGCGCGGCGGTCTTGTTCGTCGTCGGCACGAAGCTCCTGCCCGACAAGGGCACGGAGGCGGATCTCGGCCAGTTGCTGCGAACGGTGGGATTCGCCGAGGCGGCCGGCGTGCTCGGCGTCGCGAGTCTCGCGCCGGTCGTCGGCAGCGTGATCTTTCTGATCGTCAACGTCTGGATTCTGATCGCGATGGTCATCGCCGTCCGGCAGGCGCTCGACTATCAGACGACCACGCGCGCCATCGTCGTCTGCATCGTCGCGTGGATCCTGATGCTCGCCGTGCAGCTCGTCGCCGGCTTCTTCGGCGTCGGCGCCGCCGTCGTGGCTGGACAGCCGTCATAGCGCATGGCCGACCGTCCCACGCCCCGCGTCGTCATTCTCGGCGGAGGGTTCGGCGGGCTGAGCGCGGCGCACGCGCTGAAGCACGCGCCCGTCGACGTGCTGCTGATCGATCGCCGCAACCATCACGTGTTCCAGCCGCTGCTCTATCAAGTCGCGACGGCGGGGCTGTCGCCCGGCGACATCGCGTCGCCGATCCGGTGGATCCTGCGGCACCAGGCGAACGTGCGGGTATGGATGGGCGAAGCGACGTCGATCGATCCCGAGCGGCGGATCGTGCATCTCGATCACGAAGATGTGCCGTACGATTACCTAATTGTCGCGACGGGATCGACGCACGCGTACTTCGGCCATGACGAGTGGCGGCCGTTCGCGCCGGGCCTGAAGACGCTCGAGGACGCCCTGGACATGCGGCGCCGCGTGCTCGTGGCGTTCGAGCAGGCCGAGCGCGAGACCGACCGCGCGAAACAACGCCGGCTGCTGACATTTGTGGTGATCGGCGGCGGGCCGACGGGCGTCGAGCTCGCGGGTGCGCTCGCGGAAATCTCGCGTCACGCGTTGGCACACGATTTCCGTGCGATCGATCCGGAATCGGCGCGCGTGATCCTCATCGAGGGCGGCCCGCACGTGCTGGCGAGCTATCCGGACGAGTTGTCCGGCTTCGCCCGCACGGCGCTCGAGAAGCTCGGTGTCGCGGTGTGGACCGGCAGCGTCGTGACCAAGGTCGAAGAGGGGCGCGTCCACGTGGGCAGCGAGACGATCGAAGCCGGGACGATTCTGTGGGCGGCCGGGGTGTCGGCCTCGCCGCTGGGCGCGAGCCTGGGCGCACCGCTCGATCGGGCCGGGCGCGTGCTCGTGCAGGACGACCTCGCCGTGCCCGGACATCCCGAGATTTTCGTCGCGGGCGATCTCGCGGCGCTGAAGGGCGCTGACGGCAAGTGGCTCCCCGGCGTCGCGCAGACCGCCATTCAGCAGGCGGCGCACGCCGCCGACAACATCCGCCGCGCGATCGCGGGACAGCCGCCGCGGCCGTTCGTCTACAAGAACCTCGGCAACCTCGCCACGATCGGCCGTCATTCCGCCGTCGCCGATCTGCCGCACATCCGGATGCGCGGCTATCCGGCGTGGTTGTTCTGGCTCTTCGTGCACATCTTCAAGCTGATCGGCTTCCGCAATCGTCTTTCCGTGATGACGCAGTGGGCGTTCTCGTACATCACGTACCAGCGATCGGTGCGGCTCATCACGAACGACCAGTCATGGCGAGAACACGCATAGGCGCGTACGTCCGTGGCTGGATCGTCCTGCCGATCGTCGCGGCGATCGCCGTGCTGGTGCCCGTTCCGGCCTGGTTCGTCGACGAGCTCTATTCGCACGACATCTATCCGTGGTGGCAGACGATCGCGACGGGCATCAGTAACCTGGTGCCGATCGCGCTGCTCGACATCTTCATCCTGCTGGCGATCGGGCTCCTCCTGTTCCGCGCGGTGCAGCTCGCGCGCGCCGCGCTGAGCCGCGGCGTGCTCAGTGCGGTCTGGGAAGGCGTGCGGCGTGCGCTGCGCGCCGCGGCCGTGCTCGTGCTCGTGTTCTTCTTCGCGTGGGGCTGCCAGTACCGGCGCTCGCCGCTCGAGAGCGGCTTGCACTTCACGCCGGCACAGCCGTCGGTGGCGAGCCTGCAGGCGGCGATCGTCGATTCGAACGCGATCGCGGCGAGCCTCCGTCCGCGCCTGCCGCCTGGCGACGCGATGACGTACGACGCCGCGGCCGAGGCCCTGCGCGCGCCGATGAACGACGCGCTCGTCGCGCTGAAGCTCGCGCCTCTCGCACGGCCGGGGCGGCCGAAGTTCTCGCTGCTGCTGACGCCGTTCTTCACGTGGGCCGGCGTGAACGGGATGATCAATCCCATCGCGCTCGAATCGCTCGTCCATCCCGATCTGCTGCCGTTCGAACGTCCGTTCGTGCTCGCGCACGAGTGGGCACATCTGGCGGGTGAGGCCGACGAAGCGGATGCCAGCGCGGTCGGCTGGCTCGCGTGCATGAAGGGCGGACCGATGCTGGCGTACAGCGCGAGCCTCTACCTGATCATGGAAGCCGGCGGCGCGCTGCCGGCCCAGGCGCGCCAGCACGCGTTCGCGAAGCTCGATCCCGGCGTGCGCAGCGATCTGGCGCTGATCGCGAAGCGCGCGCGCCTGCAGAAGCCGCGCGTCCAGCGCGCGGCGTTCGAGGTCTACGATCAGTATTTGAAGGCCAATAGCGTCGAGGACGGGACGGCCAGCTACGGCCGTGCCTTGACGCTGATTCTGTCCGACCCCTTCCAGGCCGCGCTCAACAGCTACACGGCGAAGACGAAGGATCAGTCGTAGCGTTTCGGGCGCCCACAAGGGGCGCCCCTACGGTCGTGGTCGTGGGCGCCGGCGGCGTGGGCCTGTGGCCCGTGGACGGCGTAGGGGCCGCCCTTGTGGCGGCCCGTGTCAGGCGATGGGCTCGTCCGCCGATTCCAGCGCGCGGAAGGGACGCAGGTCGCGCGTGATGCGGATCCACGAGAGCATCTTCAGCGTGTAGTAGGTGATGTCGATCTCCCACCAGCGGATGCCCTGCCGCGTGCTCGACATGAAGAAGTGATGGTTGTTGTGCCAGCCTTCGCCGAGCGTCACGAGCGCGAGCCAGAAGTTGTTGCGGCTCTCGTCGGGCGTCGCGAAGCGGCGCGTGCCCCAGATGTGGGCCAGCGAGTTGATCAGGAACGTGCCGTGGTAGAGCACGACGGTCGCGACGAGGTAGCCCCACACGAACGCCGCGTAGCCGCCGATGTAGTAGATGGCCGCGCCGTAGAGGATCGTCGGCACGAGATGGTACTTGTCGAGCCAGCGCAGCTCCGGATACTTCACGAGATCGGCGATGCGCTTCGGATCGTAGTGATCGTATTCGTCGGACAGAATCCAGCCGAGGTGCGACCACCAGAAGCCTTCGTGGACCGGCGAGTGGAGATCTTCTTTGCGATCCGAGTAGAGATGGTGATCGCGGTGATGCGCCGCCCACCAGAGCGCGCCTTTCTGTCCCGAGGTCTGTGCGAGGAAGGCGAAGCAGAATTGCCAGAAGCGGTTGAGCTTGTAGGCGCGATGGCTGAAGTAGCGGTGATAGCCGCCCGTCACGCCGAACATCCGAAGGAAATAGGATCCCGCCAGCCAGGCGATCATGCTGAGGGAGAAGGGCACTGTCAGCACCAGCAGGACCGACGCGTGCAAAAACAGAAACGGCAGCATCGCGCCAAGGTCGTAGCGCTTGCGCTTGAGTGCGGCAACAGTCATTCAGGAGTCCAGTCCGGCGCCGTGCGACGCGACCGATCCGGATCGCTTCCGGCGCACCGGTACAAACAGTCGCCTAGTGTAGCATTCCGCTGCTGATTCGGCGACTTTTCCACACTTTCCAGACAATCGGCCGGGACCGCGAGGAGTCCACTTGGGCTAGCGGACGTGCAGATCCAGCGCGGCCGCGAAGGCCTTCAGCCAGCCGATCAGCCGCTGTCGATGCTCGGCGCCGACCAGCAGGAACTGTTTCTGGACGGGTTTCAGCGTGCGCAGCGTCGGATCGTCGTGCTCGAAGTAGCCGGGCCGCTTCACCAGGACGGGATCGCCGGCCGGCTGCGGCGTGTCGTCGAGCATCTCGATCGCGCGGACGATCGCCGCGTCGAAGTCCTCACCCGTGTGGCCGAGCTCGATGTACGCCTGATCGACGAGCGGCTTGATGTTGACGTAGAGCTGCGCGGCATCGGCCGGCTGGATCGACACGAGCGCGCCGACCGCGGCGTCCCAGCGTTGATAGCTGCGCGGATCGATCCGGCCCGTGCTCGATCCGAGGATCTGCACGCGCGACGTCGGCCGGATCGCCTTCAGCTGATCGATTGGCGTACGGCCGTCGCCAATCTGCACGACCGCCAGCGTCGCGCCACGCACCAGGCCGGACGTCGCCAGCAGCCGCGCGAGCGTCGGGTGCTTCGACAGCGCGGAGACGAGCGATCGCAGCAGGTCGTCGGAGTCGTTGAGCGACGGCAGTTCGATCGCCTGACGCTTGGGACGATTCGATCCCATCGCGACGTCCGGCGCCGTGGGTGACGGCGGCGCGGCCGGCGTCGGCTGGGCGCGGCTCATCCACCAGAACGTCAGCAGGCCGCCCGCGATGACGCCGGCCAGCGCGACGGCGACCCAGCGCAGCCAGGAAGAGGCCGGCGGCGACGGTTCGGGCGTATTGTGCGAATCGGTGCGGTCGAGCGGGAGATCGTCGAAAGCCATCGGTCCCTCCGCGGGCCGGTCAGTCGTGCGGCGCGTCCAGGCTGGCGACTGCCGCGTCGACCGACGCGAACCGCTCGAAGACGTCGCCGAGCCCGGCGAGCGTCAGCAGCTCGATCACGCGCGGCGGCGTCGCGGCCAGCTTCAAGTGGCTGCCGATCCGGCTCACCATCACGTGCGCCGCAATCAGCTCACCGAGCCGCGTGCTGTCAATGTAGTGAACGTCCTTCAGATCGAGTATGACGTGCGTAGCGCCCCGGCGGACGACATCCGCCACGGCGTCTTTCAACATGCCGGGGTTGTCATTGACGGTCAGCCGTCCTGACAATGAGACGATGGCTAGCGAGTTCTGGACGCGGCTCTGAATCTGCACGGTAGCTCCGACATGATACGAAACATCGGATCATCTGGTCATCTGGTCATCGGATCATCGGGGCATCTATTCGTCGACGTCCCGATGTCCCGATGTCAGATGACCCGATAGCCCGATGTCCCGATGACCGAGGTTTCTCCCATGTCCTCTATCCCCGCGCTTCCCCCTCCCCGTAACGAGCCCGTGCTGACCTATGCGCCTGGATCGCCTGAACGCGCGGTGTTGAAGGCGCGGTTGGCCGAAGTGGCCGCCGAGCGCGTCGAGATCCCGCTCGTGATTGGCGGCCGTCGCATCCGCACGGGACAGACCCGTCCCGTCGTCATGCCGTGCGATCACCAGTACGTGCTCGCCGACGCGCACATGGCGCGCGCGAGCGACGTGCGCGCGGCCGTCGGCGCGGCCATGCGTGCGCATCGCGACTGGGCCGCGCGGCCGTGGCCGGATCGGCTCGCCGTCTTCCTCAAGGCCGCCGATCTGCTGTCGACGACCTGGCGCGCGACGCTCAACGCGACGACGATGCTCGGACAGGCGAAGACGGTGGTGCAGGCGGAGATCGACGCCGCGTGCGAGCTCGCCGACTTCTGGCGCTTCAACGCACGCGATGCGGCCGCGCTCTACGCCGAACAGCCGCAGAGCGGGCCCGGCGTCTGGAATCAATTCGATTACCGTCCGCTCGAGGGCGTCGTCTACGCGATCACGCCATTCAACTTCACCGCGATCGCCGGCAACCTGCCGACGGCCCCCGCGCTGATGGGCAACACCGTCGTGTGGAAGCCGAGCCCGACCCAGACCCTCGCGGCCTGGTACACGATGCGGCTGCTGGAGGAGGCGGGGCTGCCGCCCGGGGTGGTCAACATGGTCACCGGCGACGGCGCCGCGGTCTCGGAGGTGGCGCTCGCGTCGCCGGAGCTGGCCGGCGTGCACTTCACCGGGTCGACGGCGACGTTCCGGCGCCTGTGGCACTCGGTCGCCGACAACCTGCCGCGCTACCGGTCCTACCCGCGGCTGGTCGGGGAGACCGGCGGCAAGGACTTCGTCGTCGCGCACCCGTCGGCCGACCCGGCCGCCCTGGTGACGGCGCTGGTCAGGGGCGCGTTCGAGTACCAGGGCCAGAAGTGCTCTGCGGCCTCGCGGGCGTTCGTCCCGCTGGCACGCCCACCCCCGAACGGCTGCTGGCCGACCACAGCACCGGTGGGCTTGTCGTTGACGTAGAAGTTGCCTGCCGCGTAGCGAAGCCGGGAGCTCGCCTGCTCGACCGCGGCTCGGTCCTCAGCGAAGACCGACCCGGTGAGCGCGAACGGCGTGGCGGCATCGATCCGGTCGAGCGTCTCGTCGAAGTCGGCGTCGTCGTACACGTTGACCGCGAGTACGGGGCCGAACAGCTCGGTGGTGAACACCTCGTGAGTCGGATCGGTGCCGACCAGGACGGTCGGCTCGATGAAGAAGCCCTCGCTGTCGTCGGCGCCACCCCCGGCAAGAAGCGTGATCGAGTCGGCGCTCTGTGCCCGGCCGACCGCGCCGCTGACCCGGTCGAACGCGCGCCGGTCGATCACAGCCGCCATGAAGTTGCTGAAGTCGGTCGGGTCGCCCATGGGGATCGCCCGCACCGTGTCGGCAAGGTCGTCTCGCAAACGTTCCCATACCGAGGCGGCGACGAATGCCCGCGAGGCCGCTGAGCACTTCTGGCCCTGATACTCGAACGCGCCTCGCACCAGGGCGACGCGCAGCGCATCGACATCGGCCGACGGGTGCGCGACGACGAAGTCCTTGCCGCCGGTCTCCCCCACGAGCCGCGGGAAGTCGCGATACCCGTCGAGGTTCGCCGCCACCACGTGCCACAGCCGGCGAAACGTCGGGGTGGATCCGGTGAAGTGGATGCCGGAAAGCCGAGGGTCGACGACAGCGACCTCACTCACCGCGGCGCCGTCGCCGGTCACCAGGTTGATCACGCCCGGCGGCAGGCCGGCTGCCTCGAACAGCCGCATCGTGTAGTGCGCGGCAAGCTGCTGCGT
>DASZVJ010000056.1:0-2304 GCA_035547155.1 Vicinamibacterales bacterium | reverse complement strand
CGCGAGAGCCGCGATCGCGTGAAGGCGGCCATTCGCAACTGCGGATTTCCGTTTCCCGGCGATCGCATCACGGTGAGCCTGGCGCCCGCGGATGTCCGCAAGGTCGGCGCAGCGTTCGATCTACCGATCGCGCTCGGGATTCTTGCCGCGTCGGGTGTGCTGCCGCAACGCGATCTGTCGCGCGGCACGGTCGTTGGCGGACTGTCGCTCGATGGCAGCGTCCCGCCCATGCGCGGCCTGCTGCCCATCGCCGTCGCCGCACGTCGTCGCGACGTTCCGCTGATCTTCCCGCACGCGAATCATCCCGAGGCGGACATCGTTTCCGGTCTTCGCCGATGTCCGGTGCACTCGCTCGTCGAAGCGGCGCAGGCGCTGCTCACGTCCGAGTCCGTTCTCCCCACGGACGTCGCGCGCGGGTCTGCTTTTCCCGATGACGAGCAGCGGGAGGAGGAAGACCTCGCGGACGTTCGCGGCCAGGTGTTGGGACGACGAGCGTTGGAGATCGCGGCGGCGGGCGGACATCACTTGCTGATGTGCGGCCCGCCGGGCGCAGGCAAGACGATGCTGGCGAGGCGGCTGGCGGGATTGCTGCCGCCGCTGAGCCTCGACGAAGCGTTGATGGTCACCACGATCCATTCCGTCGCCGGCACGCTTCCCGCTGGTCGCGGGCTCATCCGCCGGCGGCCCTTTCGCGCGCCGCATCACACGTGCTCGGATATCGCGCTCGTCGGCGGCGGCAGCGTGCCGCGGCCTGGCGAGCTGAGCCTCGCGCACGGCGGCGTGCTCTTTCTCGACGAGCTGCCCGAGTTCAGCCGCCGCGTGCTCGAAACGCTGCGCCAGCCGCTCGAGCAAGGCGTCGTGCACATCGCTCGAGCGAGTCGTACGACGATGTTCCCGGCGCAGGTGATGTTGGTGGCGGCGATGAACCCATGCCCGTGCGGGTATCACGGCACGGACGTGAAGCCGTGCACGTGCCCGCCCGCGACGGTCGAGCGCTATCGACAGCGGCTGTCCGGCCCGCTGCGCGATCGCTTCGATCTGTCGCTCGATCTGCCGGCCGTGCCGTGGGCCGACTTGCGCGGACCGGCGCGCTCGGAGTCGTCGGCGAGCGTGCGTGCGCGCGTGATCGACGCTCGGCGCCGGCAGGACAAGCGGCAGGGACAGGTGAACGCGCGACTCGGTGGACGTGAGCTCGAGCGCGTGTGCCAGCTCGACGATCGCGTCGCCGAGTCGCTCTTGGAGCGTGCCGCGGCGCGCTTTCAGTTGAGCGCGCGCGGCATCGCTCGCGTCCTGCGCGTCGCACGGACCATCGCGGACCTCGCCGACTCGCCCATCGTCGCGCACGCGCATCTGGCCGAGGCGCTGCAGTTCAGGATGGAGGTGACGGCATAGCGCCGGCTCGACGGCGAGAGCGATTGCCGACGAGCTCGATGGCCGTCGTGGAGTTGGGCTCGTCTATCTGCCGCGACTGGCGTCACATCGACGGGCCGCGGCGCGAAGTGCACGGAGCGTGTTCGACGTCGTATCGGATACGTCGAGCGTCGTCAGACGGTCGTCGATGTTCTCCGCGAACGCGGCGCTGGGGACGAACGCGCCGTCGGTGCCGGCACTTCGCAAGAACATGAGCGTCGGAATGTCGAGGCGAAGTTGATAGCCGGACGGCGCCGACACGTACTCGCGGCCGGCGACGCGCGCGCGGCCGCCGAAAACGCCGACCGCGATGTTGGTGGCGCCAGGCGCCGGCCTCACCCATTCGTGTACCGTGACGTGAAAGATCGTGATCAGCCCGGTCTTGAGGGCGTTGATCACGACCTTGCCGGAGACCGCGCGCGCGAGCGCGACCGCGTCCGCGTCGCAGACCAGATCCGTCAGGCGTTCATCGCGCGTCGGAGGCCCACGACGAGGGTCGCGGGGCGCCTCGAGCAAGCCGGGCTCCAGGATCTCGTACGGAACATTCACGCCTTCGTGCAGGCTCGGGCCTGGAAGCGCGCCGGAGAACGCCACGGCGCGTTCGACGGCGTTGCTCGGCAGCAGTGCGTCGAGCCCATCGACGACTGTCTCGATGGGACGCGCACGCGGATCGCGCGCAGGCGCGGCGCTCTGGCCAGCGACGACAATCGACGCCGCGGCGGCACCGAGTGTCCACACGAGCGTTCGAACAAGCCTCATGGCGCGGCCCCTCAGTCTCGCACGGCGCGGCGACCGTCCGTCAGATCTGCACACCGCGACATGCCGCGGCCGACAATTTCCGTGGCCGCGGCGTCTGAACGCCCAAGAGCCGGAATCTCGTCCCTCCACGCGGCT
>DASZVJ010000055.1:0-28200 GCA_035547155.1 Vicinamibacterales bacterium | reverse complement strand
GCGCGTCGACGACACCGGTCCCGGCATTCCCGAGGATCAACTGCCTCGCGTGTTCGATCGTTTCTACAAGGTCGACGAGTCGCGCACCGGCACCGAACAGCCGTCGGGCAGCGGTCTTGGCCTGTCGATCGTCCAGGCGATTGTCGTGCGTCACGGCGGGCGTGTCACCGCGTCGAATATTTCCGGCGGCGGCGCGCGCTTCGAAATCACGCTGCCGCTGTCGCCAGCCGAACGGCCTCCCGCATCAGCCTGAGCGATACTGATTCTCATGTTCCGGCCGGCGGTCGCGGTCCTCCTGCTCGCGATGATGTTCGCGCGCGTTTCCGCCGCGAGACAGAACATTCCGCCATCCGATCCCGCTACGTACGCCGCGGATCTCGCTGCGCGCCGTGCGAAGACGGCTGCCGCGCTCGGGCCGGGCACGATGCTGGTGCTGTGGAGCGCGCCGCCGCGCGTGTATTCAGGCGACATGGACTACGAGTACCGGCAGGAGAGCAATCTGCTCTATCTCTCCGGAATCGAGCAGCCGGACACGATCGTCGTGCTGCGATCGGATGTGCCGGCGGCCGAGCGCGCATCGCTGTTCGTGCGCATGGCCGATCCGTTTCGCGAGCTCTGGGAAGGACACATCCTGACGCTCGACGAGGTCTCGAGTCGCAGCGGCGTGACGGCGGTGACCGCGGAGAAGACGACCGAAGGCTTCGATCGTTTCGTCGATCGGATCTTTGCGTCGCCGGACCGCCCATCGCGCCTGGCGGTGCTCGCATCGATCGACACGCCTCCGACGCCGGACGAACAGCCGCATCTCACTTGGGCCCGGTCGATTGCGCAGCGCTATCCGGACGTCAAGATCGTCAGTGCCGCGCCCGTGTTGAGCGCACAGCGGCAAATCAAGACCGAGTACGAGCAGCAGGTCCTTCGACGAAGCGCCGCCATCTCTGCCGAGGCGCACATCGCCGGCATGAAAGCCGCGCGGCCGGGACGCTGGGAGTACGAGGTCGAAGCGGCGATCGAGTACAGGTTTCACGACGCCGGCGCGCTGTCACCAGGCTATCCGTCGATCGTCGCCAGCGGACCGAATGCGACGACGTTGCACTACGAGCAATCGACGAGACAAATGCAGGCCGGCGATCTGTTGCTGGTCGACGCGGCCGGAAGTTATCAGGGACTCACCGCCGACATCACGCGCACCTATCCGGTCAACGGCCGTTTTTCGACGGATCAGCGGGCGCTGTATGAGCTCGTCCTCGAGGCGCAGCGCGCCGGCATTGCCGCGGCCACGCCTGGCGCGAGCCCAGACGAGGTCACGAAGGCCGTCCGCCGTGCGCTTGGTGCGGGCCTGCTTCGTCTCGGCCTCGTCACCGATCCGCACGCCGCGAACGGTGACAGCGCGCAGATCGATCTCTGGTGTCCGCACGGTCCGATACACGGTATCGGCATGGACGTCCACGAGCCGATCGACAGACTCGTGCCGGGCGTGGCGTTCGTGGTCGAGCCCGGCGTCTACGTTCGATCGGACACGTTCGCGCGCCTGTCCGCCGATCCGGCGCAGGCCGCGCTCGTGCCTGCGATCGCGCCCGCGGTTGCGCGCTTCCGCGACCTCGGCGTTCGCGTCGAGGACTCCTTCCTGATGACGCCTGCCGGTCCGGAGAATCTGTCCGCGGCGGCGCCGCGCGCCGTGCGCGACATCGAGAAGATCGTCGGAACCAGCCGGTAGTACCGCCACAGTCTTTTCACAACCGCTGCGGCCCGTTGCGCTGTTTACATAGGAACAGCGGATTCGCACGCGCCGTAAGTGATCCCAGTCTGGCGCCCTGGAATCGAGGAGTCGCATGTCTCGTCCGCGTTTCGCACACGCGATCTCGCCCGCCTATGGCGTGATCGTCGTGTCGGCACTCGTGCTCGCGGCCACACAGTGGCCGATGGCCGCCGCGCAGGATCAAGCACGCGCGGCCGCTTCCACCAATCCCGCTCGCCCGTGTCGCATTCGCGGCGTCGTCGCCAGCGGCGGCGTCGATCTGCCTGGCGTCTCGATCACCGCGCGTGATGGCGAACGCGTCGTCGCTGCGACGTCGACCGATCTCGACGGCAGCTTCACGATCGCCGTCGCACCCGGCACGTACCGCGTCGACGTCGACTTGTCGGCGTTTACATCGTCGAGCCAGACCGTGACGCTCGCGCAGCCGTCGTGCGAGACGACGGTGAATGCGACGCTGGCGCTTGCGTCGCGTACGCCTGGCGCAGTCGCGAGTGCGCCTGCTTCTGCATCCGCGTCATCGTCGACCGCCGCTGCGGCGCCGAGCGCGCCAAGCGCCCCGAGCGCGGCCGCTGCAGGCGCGCCGGCCACGGGACGAGGCGCGGGCCGTTTCGGCGGCGGCGCGAATCGTTTTCAGGCGTTGTCAGTGCAGCAAGCCAGCGGATCGGCCGATGCCGGGGAGAACGCGGCGGATGTGTTGTCAGTATCGACAGTCGATGATCCCGCGGCGCGATTGTTGCCGCCTGGATTTTCCGCTGACGCGCCGCAGGAAGCGGTGACCGTCAACGGCAGCATGGTCGAGCTCGACCGCGCGCAGCTCGCCGATCGCATCCAGGCGCTCGGCCGCGGCGAGTTCGGCCTTGCCGACGGCGCGCCCGTGACACCGCTGGCGCAGGCCGGTGGACAGGGAGGCTTCGGCGGCGAGGGATTTGGCGGCGGCGGCCGCGGAGGTGGCGGTTTCGGCGGGCCTGGAGGATTCGGTCTCGGCGGCCGTGGCATTGGCGCGAACCGGCTGCAGGCGACCGCGACGTATGGCTTCGGCGGGTCGATGCTCGACAGCGCGCCGTACTCGCTCCGCGGCGAATCGACGGAGAAGCCCAACTATCTGCAGCAGAACTTTTCGACGACGGTCGGCGGCCCGCTGAAGATCCGCGGCGTCTACGACGGCACGAACCGCACGACCTTCAACTTCAGCTACTCGGGATCGCACAACGACAATCTGCTCGATCAATATGCGACGGTGCCGAGCGACGCCTTTCGATCCGGCGACTTTTCCGCCGGCTCCGCGGCCATCATCGACCCCACGACAGGACAGCCGTTTCCAGGCAACGTCATCCCGTCCGATCGCCTCAACCCTGCGGCGCTCGCGTTGCTGCAGTACATCCCCACCGCGAATCTTTCGGGCGACACGCGAAACTACCATCTGGCGCAGACGACGCTGTCGACGACGGATCAGTTCAGCCTGCGGATCACGCATTCGATCACGAAGCCGCAGACGGGCGGACGTGGCCGCGGCGGCGGATTCGGCGGATTCGGCGGTGGAGGTCGTGGCGGAGCCGGTGGCGCGGGCAGAGCTGGCGGCGGCACGGCGGCCGGCCAGAATGGCGCGCGCGGCGGCCGCGGGACGTTTCAGCCGCCGCTGAACGTCACGCTCAACGCGTCGATCACGTATCGACGCAACAGCGGCGATCGCGGAAACGTCTTTCCGTTGCTCACGGGCACGACAAGAGGCTCGACGCTCAGCGCACCGGTGACGCTCAACATCCGGAAGGGCCGATCGATCCACACGATCGGCGCGACCTTCTCGCGGACCACGTCGTCGACGCTCAACAATTTTGCGTTCAATGACGATGTGGCTGGTCTCGCCGGGATCAGCGGCGTGGCGACCGATCCCTTCGACTGGGGCGTGCCGTCGCTGACCTTCGGATCGTTCACGGGGCTTCGCGACATCACGCCGTCGCGCCGCAACGATCATTCGTGGCTGTTCAACTACGGGTGGACCAGACCGGCCGGCGCGCACACGTTCCGGGCTGGCGGCTCCTATCAGCAGCAGCTCAGCCGCACGCAGTCGGACTCGAACGCGCGCGGCACGTTCACGTTCACGGGCCTGTACACGTCGGACGGCTTGTCGACCGTCCGCGGCAGCGGCCAGGACTTCGCGGACTTCCTGCTCGGTCTGCCGCAGCAGGCGACGCGTCAGTTCAGCGAGTCGCCCGATCAGATCAGCACGCCGATCTCGATTCAGGAGCGGCAGTTCAGCCTCTATCTGCAGGACGACTGGCGCCTGCGGCCGCATTGGACGATCAACTACGGCGTGCAGTACGACTTCGTCGGTCCGTACACGGAGATCAGCGGGCACATGGTCAATCTCGACGCGGCGCCGGATTTCACGGCAGTCACGCCCGTCGAGCCGGGACAATCGGGGCCCTATTCGGGCACGTATCCCGCGGGCCTCGTCGAGCCGGACTGGAACAACGTCGGGCCGCGCGTGGGCGTGGCGTGGCGCGCGACGAATCGATCCACGGTGCGGTTCGGCTATGGACTCAGCTACAACAGCGGCTCCTACGCGGCGATCGCGCGCAACCTCTACCAGCAGCCGCCGTTTTTCGAGACCGGCACGACGATCGGGACGCTGACGTCGCCGCTTCTGCTCACCGACGCGTTCTCCAACATCGCGCCGGACACGATCACGAACAACTACGGGATCGACAAGCACTATCAGCTCGGTTTGATCCATCAGTGGACCGCCGACTACAACCACGAGCTGTTCCGCACGTGGGCGGTCGGCGCGACGTACATCGGCACGCGCGGGTCGCATCTCGACATGTTGCGCGCACCGAATCGCGGGCCCGACGGTCTGCGGATTCCTGACGTGCAGGCCTTCACCTGGCAATCGTCGCAGGGCGAGTCGTACATGAACGGCTTGTCGCTGCGGTTGCAGAAGCGGCAATCGCATGGCATCTCCGGAACCGCGTCGTACACGTTGTCGAAGTCACGCGACGACACGACGGCGACGAGCGGATCGGCCACCGTTGCGCAGAACGATCAGGATCTCGAGGACGAGTGGGCGCTGTCGAACTTCGATCGGCGCCATCAGTTCAGCGGTACCGCGAGCGTCGAGCTGCCGTTCGGCCGGAACCGGCATTGGCTGAACACGGGAGGCTGGATGGCCGGTGTGCTCGGCGACTGGTCGATGTCGGCGAATCTGTCGTGGCAATCCGGTACGCCGCTGACGGCGCGCTGTTCGTCCTGCGCCGCCGACGTCGCGCAGGGCGTCGTCGGCACGCTCCGCGCGAATGCGACGGGCCAGTCGATCGCGCTGTCGAATCCGACGATCGACGAGTACTTCAACACCGCCGCCTTCGCGATCCCGGCCGCTGGTACGTTCGGCACCGCGGGCCGCAACACGATCATCGGTCCGGGGTCGCATTCGCTGAACGCGCAATTGACGCGGGACGTCGCGCTGAGCCAGACCCGCAGCCTTTCGATCAACGTCAACGCGAACAACCTGCTCAACACGGTGAACTTCGCGTCGATCGACACCAACGTCAACTCGCCGACGTTCGGCGAAGTGCTCGCCGTCAACGCACGACGGTCCGTGCGCGTGAACCTGCGCTTCAGGTTCTGAGTCGAGGCGCGTATGAAATCGCATCACGTTGTTTTGCAGGCCGCCGCCGCGGCGGTGATGCTCGTCACCGCGGTGCCTGCCGTCCGCACGCAGAGCCCGCCGCCATCTCAGGAACGCGCGACGACGGTCTTCAAGAGCACCACGAACTTCGTCCGTCTCGACGTCGTCGTGCGCGATCGCAGCGGCGCGATCGTCAAGGGCTTGAAGACCGACGACTTTCTCGTGAGCGAGGACGGCAAGCCGCAACAGGTCGTCACGTTCGACTTCGAGGAGATCGCGACGCAGCCGATGCCCTCGTCCACGCCCGCGACGCCGGTGCTCGGACTGGAGCAGCTGCAGAATGCGTCGAATCGCACGGTGCCGCCGCCAACGAGCACGAAGCCGCCGGAGCCGGCGAAGACCGAGACCGTCGCGCCCCAGGACTTGCCCGGCCGGCGGCTGATCGTCCTGCTGTTCGACACGAGCTCGATGCAGCCGGAGGAGATCGATCGCGCGGTGAAGGCCGCGTCGAACTACGTCGACACGCAGATGAGCGACGCGGACCTGGTCGCCGTGGCGTCGGTTGGCCAGACGCTGACGATCCTTCGCGACTTCACGGCCGATCGCGACGCGCTCAAGGCTGCGCTCGCGTCGTTCGACGTCACGTCGGGCACCGGCTTCGAACAGCCCGAAGCGGCCGACGACAGCGACGTCAGCGCGGACACCGACGCGGCGGATCTGCCGCTGGACGACAGCGAGTTCGGCATCTTCAACAACGATCGCCGGCTGCGCGCGATGAAGGTGATTTGCGAGACGCTCGCGCCGATCGAGCAGAAGAAGGCGATCCTGTATTTCAGCTCGGGCATGTCGCGCAGCGGCAGTGACAACCAGGTCGAGCTGCGCGCGGTCATCAACGCGGCCAATCGCGCGAACACGTCGATCTACCCCGTCGACAGCCGCGGGCTCACCGCCGTCGTGCCAGGCGGCGCGGCCGGCGGTGGCGGCGGCCGCGGCGGCGGCAGCCGGGGCGGCTCGTCCGTCTTCTCCGGCCGCTCGATGCTGAGTCAGTTCAGCTCGCTGAGCTCCTCGCAGGAAACGCTGACGACGCTGGCGTCGGATACGGGTGGGCAGGCATTTCTCGACAGCAACGACTTCGGGCCCGCGTTCACGCGCGTCCAGCGCGACATGTCGGCGTACTACCTGCTCGGCTACAGCAGCACGAATCCGCTGCAGGACGGCAAGTACCGGCGCGTCAGCGTCAAGCTGAAGAATCAGACGCTCGGGTACCGCGTCGACGCGCGCAACGGCTACTATGCACCCGCTGATTTCGCGCATCTGAAGAAAGAAGACAAAGAGCGGCAATTGCAGGAGCAGATCGCCTCTGCGGTGTCGTTGACCGACTTGCCGGTCGTGGCGTCGACGAGCTGGTTCCGCGTCTCGAACGATCGCTTCTACGTGCCGGTCTCGCTGGCGGTACCCGGCTCGTCGATTCACGTGCCGACGGCCGCGACGCTGGATCGCAAGAACGCCTCGCTCGACGTGCTCGGCGTCGTCATGGACGAACAGGGACGATCGGTCGGGCGCATTCGCGACACGATGCAGATCCCGGCCGCGCAGGTCGCGACGCTCGAGAACAAGCAGCTGCAGTATCAGTCGGGCGTCACGCTGCCGGCCGGACACTTCGACGTCAAGGTCGCCGTGCGCGAGAACGCCGACGGCACGATGGGCACGTTCGAATTTCCCATCACGATTCCGGATCTCAAGACCATTCCCGTCAAGGTCAGCCCGATCGTCATGAGCACGCAGCTGCGCTTTGCGCGCGGGGGATTCGGGCCGCGCGGCGGAGGGCCTGGCGGACCAGGCGGATTCGGCGGGCGCGGAGGCGCGGGCGGATTTGCTGGCCCGCCCGGAGGATTCGTCAGCCAGCGCGGCGGCGGATTCGACTCGAACACGAGCAATCCGCTGCTGCGCGGTGGACAGGAGATCGTGCAGAGCCTGTCGCACGTCGTCACGCAGGCGCAGCAGATGTACTTCTACTACGAGGTCTACGATCCCGCGATGAGCGGCACGGGCGCGACGGCCGCGCCGCACGTCGCCACGAGCCTCGCGTTCTATCGCGGCCGCGTGAAGGTCTTCGAGACGCCGGTCGTCGATCGCACGTCGCTCGACGATCCCGATCGCAAGGCGGTGATCTTCCAGTTCCAGCTGGCCGGCGCCGATCTCAAGCCGGGCCTCTATACCTGTCAGGTCAATGTCGTCGACGAAGTGGCGAAGACGTTTGCGTTTCCGCGGCTGGCGGTGTACGTGAAGGAGAAATGACGGCCATGCGCTTGATGAGGCCGTCCTCGACGAGATACGCCTCCTCGACGAAGCGCTCGGCGACGATGCGTCCGTCCGGATCGCGCACGATCTGATGCACCGCGGCGACGATCCGTCCGTCATCGCCGGCGTCGACGCGCAGCAGGTCGGCTTGCGGATCGAGGCCGTCGCATCGACGCGTCAGGTACGCGCGCAGCTCGTCGTGCCCGTGCGCGACGCAGCCGTCCGTGACGTTCGCCCATTCGACGTCCGGATGCATCGCGCTGAGGGCCGACGCCCAGTCGTGCGCGTTGAGCGCGGCGTACGTCTGCTGCAGGAGCTGTTGCGCCGACGTCGGTGCGGTCCGAGGCATGGGGCCTCCTGCGGAGATTAAACGGCGCCTGTCAACTTTGAAGTTCGAACTTCGAACTTCGAACGAATTACGCTTGTCCGATTTTCGCCAGTATACGCTCGTTCCCGGCCGTTGGCGTGCGCGGCACTCATCTCGGCACGATCTGAATCTCGAACAGCGTCGGCCACCATTTTCCCGTGACGAACAGGCGATCGCCGGCGGCGTCGTAGGCGATGCCGTTGAGCACGTCGATCGGACGGTCCGTGTTCGTGGGCTTCAGGCCGCCGAGATCGATCCGGCCGGTCACGCGTCCCGTGCCGGGATCGATGATGACGATGTCGTCGGTCTGATAGATGTTGGCGTAGATCAGCCCTTTGACGAATTCGAGCTCGTTGAGCAGCTCGACCGGAGCGCCGCTCTCGGTGACGGGCTGTCTGCCGATCTCGGCGAGTGACGCAGGATCGAGAAAGCGCAGCATCGGCGTGCCGTCGCTCATGATCAAACGCACGCCGTCCTGCGTGAGTCCCCAGCCTTCGCCCGCGTACGAGAACGTGCGCCGGCGATCGAACGCCGGGAGGCCGTAGACGAAGCCGACGTGCGACTGCCACGTCAGCTGCACGAGCTCGTCGTGCCAGTCCGTGAGGCCTTCCGCGAAATACTGATCGGCGACGCGTACCTGCTGCACGACGGCGCCTGTTTCGAGCGTGACTTTGCGCAGGCTCGAGTGCTCGTTGAGGCCGGTGCTCTCGTAGAGATAGCCGTCTCGGAAGAGCAAGCCCTGCGTGTAGGCATCGGGATCGTGCGGGTAGGTGTGGACGATCCGATAGCCGTACGCTGTGACGGGGCGCGATGTCTGACGCGCGTCTGGTGCGGGCGAAGGACGATCGACGGTGCGTGCGAGCACGACGATCGCAATCGCGGCCGCCGCGATCGCCGTCATCGCCAGCCAGCGGCGAGGCCGCCGCTGCGGCGTGCGTTGTCTGGGCGTCATCTCAGAGGCATCATAATGTGCGCACGACCGCGCACGCGGCTCAAGCCGCGCCGCGCGCCTGCCGATAACCCGGATCGGAGCTCCAGCCGAAATGCCCACCGAACCCCGCGATCCGCACCGAAAAGCCCTCGACGTCAATCTCGATCCCGCCACCTACGGCACCTTCGCCGAGATCGGCGCGGGACAAGAGGTCGCGCGCTGGCTCTTCCGCGTCGGCGGTGCGGCCGGGACGATCGCGAAAGCGATGTCCGCGTACGACATGACGTTCAGCGACGCGATCTACGGTCCCTGCGAGCGCTACGTCAGCCACGAGCGTCTGGTGAAGATGCTCGACCACGAGTACGAGCTGCTCATCGATCGTCTGCACGCGAAGCGCGGCGCGACGACGCGCTTCTTCGTGTTCGCGGATACGGTCGCGACGCGGAGCTATTCGCGGCACGAGGACGGCCACGGCTGGCTCGGCGTGCGGTTCCAGACGTCGCCGCTCTCGGCGCCGTCGGACGTCACGATCCACGTGCGCCTCGCCGATCGCGAGATGGATCAGCAGCAGGAAGCGCTCGGCATCATGGGCGTCAACCTCGTGTACGCGGCGCTCTACTGCTACGCCGATCTCGATCGCATCGTCGCGTCGCTGCTCGATCACCTGACGAGCCAGCGTGTCGAAGTCGACATGATCGAGTTCTCCGGGCCCGCGTTCGCCGGTATCGACAACCGGCTCGCGAGCCTGAAGCTCGTGCAGAACGGCCTGACCAACGCCGCGGCGTTCACGGCGTCGGGCAAGGCGGTCCAGCCGTCGGACGTGTTCCACAAGAAGTGTGTGCTCGTGCACCGCGGCAGCTTCCGGCCCGCGACGATCGTGACGGCGGACATGTTGCGCTGCGCGACGGCGCAGTTCATCCAGGAGCCCGGCGTCGAGCCGGCCGACATGGTCGTCGTCTTCGAGATGACACTGAAGAATCTGCAGGCCGAAGGCGACGTGATCGATCCGCAGGACTTTCTCGATCGCGCCGACATCCTCGCGACGCTCGGGCACACGGTGCTGATCTCGAACTACGGCGAATATCACCGGCTCGCCGCGTACTTCTTCCGCTACACGAAGAAGATGGTCGGGCTGGTCATGGGCGTGCCGACGCTCCGGGCGATCTTCGAGGATCGCTACTACAACGACCTCGAGGGCGGCATCCTCGAGTCGTTCGGCCGGCTCTTCAAGAACGCGCTCAAGATTTACGCGTACCCGGAGAAGGAGCCGTCGACGGGCGCGCTCGTCACGGCCGGCAATCTACGCGTCGCGCCGCACCTGCGCCACCTTTACGAGTACCTCCTCGAGAACCGCTACCTCGAAGGGCTTCGCGATTTCGACGAGCGGTGTCTGTCCGTGTACTCGCGCGACGTGCTCGCGCGGCTGCGCCGCGGCGACGAGACGTGGGAGTCGATGGTCCCACCGGACGCCGCCGCGCTGATCAAGGCGCGTCATCTGCTCGGCTACGCCGCAGAAGAGACGCCCGCCGCCGTGTCGACGTCCGTCGCGTAGGGGCCGGATACGGGACGCCACAAGGGCGATCCTTACGCGGCTACGGGCTACGGGCTACGGCCGCGAACGATCGCGCGTCAACGCTTCAACATCTGCGCCGCCCGGAACAACGGATCGGCTGACGACAGCAGCACCCAGCGCAGCCGCGGTGGATAGTCGCGCGGCAGCGTGTCGATGAACTGGCGCACGGCCGCGGCCGCGTCAGCAGACTGATAACCGCTCAGCGTCGCATCCGTCCATCGCTTCGGAAAGAAGATGTCGCCGGTGCGCTGGATCTCGCGGACGAGCGCGAGTGCCGGCTGGATGAGCGCGGCGGACGTCGACGCTCGCAGCGGATGATGCAGCACGCGCATCGCGTCGATCACCCAGGCTTCGTGCGTGCGATTCCGGGCGTCGCGCAGGCTGTCGAAGAACCGCGCGCGAACGGCCGGATCGGTCGACGCCGCGGGCGTGAGAAAGGCAAAGCGCGCGTGGCGATCGGGATTGGCGATGCGATCGAGCTGCGCGCGCAGGATCGCGTCGGCATCCGGCACGTTCCGGATCGCGAGCTCGATCGCGAGATCGGATTCGTCGGTTTCTGCGAGCGGCAGGCCGGTCACGGACTCGTCTCGCCGCCAGACGCGCTCGAGCCACGCGACGGTACCCGGCGTCATCGCGACGCTGCGAATCGCGTTGAACCACGCGGCTTTCTCGCTCGTTGACGTAGCGCGATCGAGGCCGGATCGCAGGAGCGGCTCCAACCGACTCGCCAGCGCGAGGCGCTGATCCGCTGGCGTGAATCGCCAGAACAGCGTGCGCATGCGATCGAGCAGAAGCTGGAGCAGCAGCTCGTCGCGCTCGCGTGGCAACGCGTCCATCAGCAGATCGCGCGGACGCGAGGGCGCGACGCGGCCTTCGAGCATCGATTCCCACAGCGTGACGAATGCCGCGCCGCGCGTCAGCGGGTCGGCAATCGCCGGCGCGTCGCGCGTCAGCGCCTCGAGCGAACCGGTGTCGAGCACGAAGTCGCCGTAGCCGACCCCGCCGCCGGACGGCAGAATCCACGCCGGCGCCGCGTGTCCGGCCGCGTTAGGAACGACGGTCTCGGCGCCGGTCAGCGTCACATCCCAATGCTCGACGCCGGCGCGCCTGCCTGCATCCACGTCGAGGCGCTGCGGCCACAGCAGCGATCGGCCACGGAGATCGGATTGGCGAAGCGTGAGTCGCGCGATCGTACCGTCAGCCGATTCGACGCGCGTCTCGATGCGAGGCCGGCCCGCTTCCGACACCCACGCGCGGCTCCAGGCAGCAAGATCGAGCGGCGTCCGGCGATCGAGAAGGGTGACGAGCTCGGGCCAGCTCGCGTTGCCGAACGCGTACGACGTGAGGTACTCGCGTAGCCCGTCGCGAAACGCATCGGCGCCGACGAGCAGCTCGAGCTGCCGGATGACGATCGGTGCCTTGTCGTAGATGATCGCGCCGTACAGCGAGCCGGCGTCCGACAGGTTGTCGAGCGTCTGCCGGATGGGGTTGGCGCCGTCCGTGCGGTCGACGTCGTACGCCGACGGGGCGTGCTGCAGGAAGAACCGCAGCGCGTGGTTCATGCCGGGAAACGACGGGCCGACAATCCGATCCGCGAAGAAGTTCGCGAACACCTCCTTCATCCACACATCGTCGAACCACCGCATCGTGACGAGATCGCCGAACCACGCGTGCGCCGTTTCGTGGGCGATGACGATCGCGCGCGTGAGCTGCTGGCTCTGCGTGGCCGACGCGTCGAGCAGCACGGCGCTCGCGTTGTAGAAGACGGCGCCAGGATGCTCCATCCCGCTGAACTGAAACGCCGGAATGACGACGAAGTCGAACTTCTCGAACGGATAGGTGATGCCCGTGTACGTCTCCATCCATGCGAGGGCCTGCGCGTGGAGTTCGAACATCGCGTTGCGATTGCGCGCCAGCTTTGCGGCGTCCGTCTCGCGATGGAACATGCGAAACGTGCGACCGTTCCGTTCGGCCGTCTCGATCGAGAAACGTCCGGCGGCGAAGGCGAAGAGATACGTCGGGATCGGCCGCGTTTCGTCGAAGATCAGGCTCGAGCGCTCCCCGCGATCGGCGCGGCCCGACTGCCGGCCGTTGGAGACGGCGACCCACACCTTCGGCATGTCGAGCGACAGCCGCCATCGCGCCTTCAGGTCCGGCTGATCGAAGACCGGTATCGCCAGCGACGCGCGCGCCGGCACGAAGAGGGAATACAGAAAATCGTCATGGCGATTGAGCGGCTCGTTGCCGGCGATGAAGTCGAACGCGACGACGTTTCGTCCCACGCGCAGTCGCCGCTGCGGGATGACGATGTGGCCGTGCAGGAGATCGGGCTCGACGGTTTCGTCGTTGACGTCGAGATGCCGGAGGTGATCCGCCGGCTGCGCGAAGTCGAATGCTAGCGGCCGCGCGGCATCGTCGAGCTCGAACGTCGCGACGAGACGTCCGTTGATCGATTCCGAGACGATCGCGGGAATGTCGAGATGCACGTCGTAACGCAGCGCGGTGATGCGGCCGGCGCGATCGCGTGCGAGCACCTGCGAGACGCCGGCGTCGAACATCCGGCTCGTGTCGTCCGTGACGACGTGCCGGGGAATCCACCAGGTCGCGGCCGCCGAGACACCGGTGAGCAGCGCCGCAGCCACGACGACAATCGATGCCGATCGCACGGAAGGATTGTACGGGCTGCGGTCTGCCGGCCGCAGATCATTGCCCGCCGCCCGCCGCCTGCAGACCGCAGACCGCAGACCGTTACCCCAGCGCTGCGACGACGACGTCGTAGCCGCGACGGGCGGCGTCGAGCAGGACATCGCGGCGGCACTCGAGCTTGCTGACGCGCAGGCCGTCGACGCGCAGACCCTCGACGGCCATGGTGCCGCGCGGCCCGGCGCCCGCGTCGATCGCGTGGATCAATTGCGAGTACGGCTCGGCCCGCGTGAGATACCGATCGGCGAGCGCGGGTGAGATGCGGCGCAGCCGCGGCGCCACGAAATAGCGATCGAACGCGGACGGGCGGGCGTGCATCGCGCCGCTGCGCGTCAGCAGCACCAGCGCATGCGTGCAGCCGTTCGCTTCGGCGGCCGGCACGGGAATCGGCTCGCTCAGCGACGCATCGAGATAGCGGCCGCCGTCGTGCACGAACGGATCGCCGGCGACCACGGGCATGGTCGCGCCAGCGCGAAGCGCGGCGAACAGCGATCGCGCGGTCGCAAAGGCATTGAACACGTGCGGCGACTGCCGATCGACGTCGGTCGCGAGCACCGACAGCGGCGACGGCGACGTCAACACGCGATCGACGCGCAGCGGCTTCCGGCCGATCGCGACGTCATCGAGCAGATAGCCGAGATTGACGATCGGACGTCTGACGGCCGCACGGCCGAGACGGATGAACGACGCGTTGTTGATGTCCTCGTAGTAGATCGTCGTGCCGAGGCCGGCCTGTCCCGCGAGAAAGTAGGCCGCGTTGATCGCGCCGGCGGAGGAGCCATAGACCGCATCGAATGCCTCGACGTAGCCGAGATCTTCGAGCGCCCAGACCATGCCTGCGGAGATCACGCCGCGCATCGCTCCGCCTTCGACGACGAGCGCGATGCGCGCGCCATCGTCGTGCGGCGGCCGACTGCCGCGCGCCCGGCGCGCGCGCAAGAGCGAGAGAACGGACACTAGGGGACGGCGGTGGGCCGGGGCGCGCGCACACGCTGCAGGATCAGCTTCAGGTTGCGGTACGACTCGACGAGCAGCTTGCCGATCGTCGTGTAGTCCGGATCGGGGCCGCCCAGGATCCACGTCTTGTAGGCTTCGGCCCGCGGTGCGGTCGCGGCGTAGACCTGATCCGGTCGCAGGTGGAATCGCGCGCCGTACTCTTCCGCCATCAGCGACGCGAGGTGACCTGTCTCGTTGTCGTCGCTGTTCTTCAGCCGCGCCGACACCAGCCAGTCGAGCTGCGTCCGTGCGACGGCCGGCGTATCGAATGTCAGCTGTTTGACCGTCTTCTCGACGTCGAGCGCGTCTTCCAGATCCGGCATCACGCGCTCGTACTTGGCGGTGAGGAACACGAAGCCGTTGAGCGCACGCGACGCGGAGTAGCCTTCCTGGGCCGCGCGATACCACGTCATCCGATTCAGATCACGCAGCATCATCGTCGAATTGAGGAAGATGCTGAACTCCGAGTGGACCTTCGCCGCCTTCCACATCTCCAGCTCGTAGTTGGCGACGGCATCGGCGTCGAACGCGTCGGCGTCGGGCTTGTTGTCCGGCACGGCAAAGAACGCGGCGTAGACGAACAGGGCGAGCGCGCCCAGGACCAGGAGCCGGAACGGCCGGAGCATTGCGGAAATCTTATGCGATCTGTCGAGGCCCGATCCAAGGTCGCCGCGGCGGCCGATCGCGGGCACAATAAAGAGAGACACGGCGAAGGAAACGCGGAGGCATGCGATGACCGACGAGACATTCCCGCTCGAGAAGACGGACGACGAGTGGCAGCAGGAGCTGTCGCCAACGCAGTACCAGGTGCTGCGGTGTCACGGCACGGAGCGGGCGGGGACCAGCCCGTTGAACAAGGAGAAAAGGCCGGGAGAGTTCGTGTGCGCCGGCTGCGGGCAGACCGTCTTTCTGTCGAAAACGAAGTTCGACAGCGGGACGGGGTGGCCGAGCTTCTACGAGCCGATCGAAGGCGCGGTGGAGACGACCGTCGATCGCAGCCACGGCATGACGCGCGTCGAGGTGCACTGCGCGCGCTGCGGCGGGCATCTCGGCCATGTGTTCGACGATGGCCCGGCGCCGACGGGACAGCGCTATTGCATCAACGGCGTCTCGCTCGGCTTCGTGCCGAAGGAGTAGACGCGATGCTGTTTCGCTCGCACAAGTCGATCATGCCCACGGCCGACGATGCGTTGAAGGGCCGCGAGACGCCGATGCCGGTGCCGGATCGGCACTTCGTGCTTGGCACGGCGCTCGAGCCGCCGTTTCCTGCCGGCCTCGAGCAGGCGATCTTCGGCCTCGGCTGCTTCTGGGGCGCCGAGCGCAAGTTCTGGGAGCTGCCCGGCGTCTACACGACGGCCGCCGGCTACGCGGGCGGCTACACGCACAATCCGACGTACGAAGAGGTGTGCTCGGGCCGCACGGGCCACACCGAGGTGGTGCTCGTCGTGTTCGATCCCGCGAAGGTCAGCTACGCGCAACTGCTGCGGATTTTCTGGGAGAGTCACGATCCGACGCAGGGCATGCGGCAGGGCAATGACGTCGGGACGCAGTATCGATCGGCGATCTACACGTTCTCCGATCGCCAGCGGCAGGCGGCCGAAGCGTCGAAGATGGTCTACGAGCAGTCGCTCGCGAAGCACGGCTATCCGTCGATCACAACGGAGCTCGCCGACGTGCCGCCGTTCTACTATGCCGAGGACTATCACCAGCAATACCTGGCGAAGAATCCTGGCGGATATTGCGGGATCGGCGGCACGGGCGTGAAGTGCGTGTGAGCCGGACGCCGCGATCGTCGCGCGCGTTAGCGGCTCGCGAACGTGTTGCAGCTCTGGACGTCGCCGCTCTCGAGACCGCGGCGGAACCACGAGACGCGATCGGCCGATGATCCGTGCGTGAATCGCTCGGGCGCGACGCGGGCGCCGGCCATCCGCTGGATGCGATCGTCGCCGATCGCGGCCGCGGCGTTGAGCCCGCTCTCGACGTCGCCCTGCTCGAGGATGTTGCGTTGTGACGTCGAGTGGCCCCAGACGCCGGCGTAGCAATCGGCCTGCAGTTCCATCGCCACGGACAGCGCGTTGACCTGGCTCGGATTCGATTCCTGCGCGCGCCGGACCTGCTCCTCGATGCCCGTCAGCTTCTGCACGTGATGGCCGATCTCGTGCGCGAGCACGTACGCCTGCGCGAACTCGCCGGGCGCGCCGAAGCGATCCTTCAGCTCCTGATAGAAGCCGAGGTCGATGTAGACCTTCTCGTCGCCGGGGCAATAGAACGGCCCGGTCGCTGATTCCGCCATGCCGCACGCCGACTGCACCGCATCGGTGAACAGCACGAGCTTCGCGTGATGATAGCGGCTGCCGAGGATCGACTCCCACGTCTGCTGCGCATCGTCGAGCACGAACGACACGAAGTCGACCATGCGCTCTTCTTCAGGTGATGACGGTCGTGGGGTCGTGGCCGTGGTCGTCGACGGCACGTTGGGATCGCCGCCGCCTTCGTCGAGCACCGACAGAAAGTTCTGGCCCGTGACGAGACTGAGGACGACGAGGATCGCGAGCCCGCCCAGGCCGATCGGCGCGATGCGGCCAATGCCCCCGCCACCGAATCCTGCCCCTTCGCCTCGACGATCTTCGATGTCGGTGCTGCGTCCGCGCGATGACCACCGCATGGCTGGCCTCCGTTCCGCTACCTTAGCACGCCGTCCGCGCGTGCCCCTTCGTTCATCCGGGCGCGCGCCGTGGCTTCGCGATCGATGATCTCCCGCAGCTGCGCGTTGCCGCGGAGCAGGCTCTGGAAATCGCGGCGGTCGAGCGTGAGCAGCAGGCAATACGACAGCGCCGTGACGTCCGCCTGACGAGGCTGGTTGAGGACGAGCGCCATCTCGCCCACGAAATCGCCGCGGCTCAGGAGAATGCGCTGACCGGCGGCCATGACTTCCAGCACGCCGGACGCGATGAAGTACATCGCGTCACCAGGAGCGCCGATCTTGATCAAGCGCTCGTCGGGCACCGCGAGCTGCGGGCGCAGCAGGCGGCTCAGCGCATCGAGCTGATCGCGATCGAGCGCGGCGAACATCGGCACGCGCGCGATGAGCGCACGCGTCTCGAGCCCGAGATCGAGCCGCGGACGTTCGAGCACCGCGGCGCGCGTTTCCTGGATCTCGCGCTGCAACACGCCGAACAGCTCCGGGCCGATGACGTGCTCGTCGAAGAGCGATCGATATTCGAGATCCTCGCGCCGCAGGGCGAGGCGTCGCAGGAAGCGCTCTTCGAGCAGCGCCGCGTACTCGGGATACTGCGCGCCCATCGCCTCCAGCGCGGCGGTCGTCATCGCCTGGCGTGTCGAGACGAGCTCGCGCAGCCGCGCGGCGATGGCCGGTGTCACGAGCCGCGCAAGCGTTTCATCGACGTACGGCGCCAGCTCCTCGAGCACGATGCGGCTCACCGACAGCCGCTCGAAGCGATCGGCGAGCCGATCGACGACGGGGCCGTCGATGCTGAAGCGGCGATGGAGCAGGTGCGCGAAGCGGAACGATCGCGAAAAGCCGACGATCGCCTGCCCGGCGTCGAGGTACGCGCTGGCCCCGCGCGTGCGCGCTCGATCGAGGAGTCTGTCGAGACTGCCGAGCAGATCTTCGACCGTCTCGCCGGACACCGTCCGCGCATCGAAGTGCTCGAGGACGATCTCCCGTTCGCGCTGCGTCAGCGCAACGAGGCCGAGCCGCAGCTGTTCCTCGTCGCTGGCGACGAGCGCGGCCGACGGAGGGGCCAGTGCCGCCGCCGGGGTCGCGGCGGGCTCCGATCGATACGCGCGCGTCGTGCGGGCGATCAGCTCGTCGTTGACGCGATACTGGCGGCCGATTCGCTCGACCGTATCGGCGACGCGGCCACGGGACAGCGTCAGGACCTGCGATCGCAGCGTCTGATCGAACGCGGACAGGCGATCCAGCCCGAGCCAGCGGATGACCGATCGCAGTGTCAGCCCCGGCACGAGCAGCGAGAACAGCACGAAGCCGGTCGCCTGCACGCCGATGAACCGCTTGACCTCCGCCGGCACCGCGTCGTTCTCGGTGATCGCGAGCGCCAGCGCGAGCGTGACCGCGCCGCGCAGTCCGCCCCACAGGATGACGACGTTGAAGCGATGGCCGACGCGCTGTCCGAGATGCGCCGCGGTCATCAGCGGAAAGAAGCCGAAGAGAATCAGCGCACGCGCGGCGAACGCGGCCAGCAGCATGACGAGCAGCACGAGCGCGTCGTGCGCGCTCACGTCGAAGTGCAGGTTGGCGTCGAAGAGCAGCTTGGGGATCAGCAGCGCCGCGAGCACGAAGATGAGGGAGCTGGCCCAGTACGCGAGCTGCTCCCAGAGCTCGACGAGAAACCGCCAATCGCTCGGTGGAATGCGCGGCGGGCCGATGGCACCCATCACGAGACCTGAGGTCACGGCCGCGATGACGCCCGACACGCCGAGCGCGCGCTCGCCGATGATGTAGACGAGATACGGCAGGACGAGCGTGAGCGTCACCTGCGCGAGCCGCAGATCCTGCAGCCACGGCAGGACCCAGACGACGAGCCGCGTGCCGAGATAGCCGAAGGCGATGCCGCCGATGAACGTCCAGACGAACGCAATCGCCGCCGACGCGACGCTCGTGTCCTGCTGGCCGAGCAGCATGCCGAGCAGCACGGTGAAGGCGACGATCGCCGCGGCATCGTTGAGCAGGCTTTCGCCTTCGACGAGCCGGCAGAGCCGGGCCGGTGCGCCGACGTCGCGGAAGATGCTGATGACGGCCACCGAGTCCGTCGTCGCCACGATCGACGCCAGCAGCAGGCACGCGACGACCGGCACGCCCGCGAACGGGATCAGCGCGACGCCGATGACGGCGGTCGCGAGAAGTACGGCGACGACGGCGAGCAGGAAGATCGGCGCGGCGTCCTCGAACACACCCCGGATGTCCACACTGAGCGACGACTGGAAGAGCAGCGCGGGCACGAATACGTACATGAACGTGTCTGCCGTGATCGGCAGGTCGACGAAGGCGTGCGCGAGCTCGCCGAAGACACCGCCCGTCCCGCTGTGCAGGACGAGTGTCGCACCGCCACCAATCACCGCGCCCATCATGGCGAAGAGGATCGAGGCCGGCAGCGTCCATCGGGCGGCCAGACGCTGGACGAAGCTCACCAGGATCAGCAGTCCGGCCAGCAGCAGCAGAATCGCAGGAAGGTTCATCGACATCGCGCGGGCGTCATTATTTCATCGGCCCGTGGCGATCGCCTGCAACTTCGACGAAGATGTCGTGTTTGTCCCGCTGGAGACGTGTGCCCGGTCGTCACCGCACGCGATGGACGAAGCGGGATCACGCAACTTCAGCGCACGATCGCACGTCTTATCGGCAGTCCGAAGCCTGTCGTCCGTCGTAGGGGCGGCCCTTGTGGCCGCCCGATTCCGTCACCCAAAGCCCGAAGCCTGTAGCCTGCTATGAAACCCTACCGCCGCTGGATCATCGCCGCCGCCGTGCTCGTCGTCGCCGCTCTGACCTGGAGATTCACGGCCGGAAGCCGTTCGGGCGGAGCGATCGATCCGTCGAAGATCGCCACGGTCGAGAAAGGGACGATGGTCGTGTCCGTCGTCGCGACCGGCAAGATCGAGCCGATCACCAAGGTCGAGATCAAATCGAAAGCCAACGGCATCATCGAGCGGCTGCACGTCGACGTCGATCAGATGGTCGAGGCCGGACAGGTGCTGGCCGAGCTCGATCGCGAGAACCTGCAGGCGGCGCTGCGCGAAGCGCGCGCCAACCTCGAGGCCGCAGAGGCGGGCCGTGACGCCGCCGTCGCGCAGGAGAAGAAGGCCGCGATCGAGGCCGAGTCGCCGGACGTCGAGCTCGCGCGCCGCAACTATGCGCGCGCGCAGCAGCTCTTCACGCAGAAGCTCGTGCCGCAGTCGGGCCTCGACGAGGCGAAGTCGACGCTCGATCAGGCCGAGAACCGCCGCCGCGCCGCGGCCGGCCAGCTCGTCGTCGCGAAAGCCCTGGCCCAGCAGGCAGAGGCGAACGTCGCGCAAGCGCGCGCGGCCGTGGAGCGCTCCGAGGAGGAGCTCGCCAACGCGACCATCCGCGCGCCGATCCGCGCGACCGTGCTCACGCGCGACGTCGAGATCGGCAGCCCTGTGTCATCCATCCTCAATCTTGGCGCGAACGCAACGCTCGTCATGACGCTCGGCGACATCGAGAAGGTCTACGTCAAGGGCAAGGTCGACGAGGCGGACATCGGCCGCGTGCGTCTCGGTCAGACCGCACGCATCACGACCGAGACGTTCCGCGATCGCGTGTTCAACGGCCGCGTCACGCAGATCTCGCCGATCGGCGTCGAGGCCGACAACGTGACGACGTTCGCCGTGGAAGTGTCGATCGACAATCCGGGCAAGGAGCTCAAGGCGAACATGTCGGCAAACGCGGAGATCGTGCTCGACGAATATCCGGATTCCGTGCTCGTGCCCGAGGCCGCCATCATCTACGACGCGCAGCGTCACCCGTCCGTGGACGTCCTCGACGCCGCGTCGAAGACGGGCCGCCGCCGCGTGCCTGTGAAGATCGGCACCGGCAACGGATCGAAGGTGCAGATCCTCGACGGTGTACGCGTGGGCGACAAGGTGGTGCTGCCGAGCTAGGCGGCGCGATCGAGACGAGCCCGTCATGCGCGAAATCCTCGGACAAGTCGTCGGCAATCTGCGCGCGAACAAGCTGCGCAGCTTCCTCACGATGTTCGGCATCCTGTGGGGCGTGATCTCCGTCGTCATTCTGTCGGCGACGGGCGAAGGCTTCCAGCGCGGCAATCAGCACGTGCTCGAGGAGCTCGGCAAGAACGTCGGCATCGTGTGGGGCGGCCGCACGTCGGCGCAGGCCGGCGGTGAGCGCGCCGGCCGCGCGATTTTCCTCACCGTCGACGACGCGCGGGCGATCGAAGCGGAGTCGAGCCTCGTCGCGGTCGTGAGCCCGGAGATCCAGCGAGGCGCGATCAACGTCAAGAGCGCCTACAACGCCGCCGCGCTGCAGGTGCACGGCATCGAGCCGCAGTATCAGCAGATCCGGACGATCGACATCGAGCGCGGCCGCGGGTTCCGCTTCAGCGACAACGACCAGGCCCTGCGCGTCGCGATCATCGGCGCCGACTCGACGAAGCAGCTGTTCGGCGATCGCGACAGCATCGGCGCGACCGTGGAGCTGAACGGACTGCCGTACACGGTCATCGGCAAGATCCGCCACAAGGATCAGGACAGCAGCTACAGCGGACCGGACAACGACATGGTGTTCGTGCCGCTCACGGCGATGATGCGCGACTTCCCGCGGACGGATGCGGATCCCAGCGTCGTGTCGCAGATCATCGTGTCGCCGAAACAATGGGTCGTCGACGAGTTGCCCGGCGTGCTCGATCGGCGGACCGGCCGCATCGAGGACATCGACTGGCCGCTCGAGCGCGACATCCGGCGCGTGCTCGCGCCGCGCCATCGCTTCGATCCCACGGATCGCAACGCCATCGCGATGTGGGACACGACGCTCCAGACGCTGATGTTCGGCCGCATGATCCAGAAGATGAAAGATTTCTTCGGCGTCGTCGGCATGGTGACGCTGGCGCTCGGCGGGCTGGGCGTGATGAACATCATGCTCGTCGCCGTGCAGGAGCGCACGCGCGAGATTGGCGTGCGCAAGGCGCTCGGCGCGACGACGAAGCAGATTCAACGGCAGTTCTTCCTCGAGGGATTTCTACTGACGATGCTGAGCGGGACGATCGGACTCGCGATCGCGCTCGGCCTGTGCGCGGTCGTGAATCAGCTGCCGATGCCGGCGCGCTTCCAGGGCATGACGATGACGTGGCAGTCGGGCGTGGGCGCGATTGCCGCGCTGGTGCTCGTCGGCGTTGCGACGTCGACCTATCCGGCGCGTCGAGCGGCATTGCTGCCGCCCGTCGAAGCGCTGCGGTACGAGGGCTGATGGCTGGGCACCTCGCGACCACGGACGTCGTGGCAACTCGTCATCGCACGCAGCCCGCACGGCGCGGCTCGCTCGCGGGCGAGATCATGCGCGAAGCGATCGTCGGATTGCTGCGCAATCGATCGCGTGCCGCGCTGTCGATGCTCGGCATCTCGTGGGGCATCGTGTCCGTCGTGATGCTGCTCGCGTACGGCGAGGGTTTCAATCAGGCGCTGCTGCGCGGCTTTCACGGCGCATTCGGTGACGGCGTCGCGATTCTCTTCGGCGGACAGACCAGCATGCAGGCCGGCGGCGAGCGCGCGGGACGGCCCGTGCGCATGCGGATCGACGACGGCCGCGCGGTCGGCGAGCTGCCGCTCGTGAAGATGTGGAGTCCCGAGTACATGCGCGACCTGCCCGTCGTCTGGGGCACGAAGCTCGGCAGCTATCGCGCGCGCGGCGTGGCGCCCGAGTACGCTGTCATGCGCGCGCAGCCGGCCGAGTCGGGACGCTTCATCGATGCCGAAGACGTACGGCTGCAGCGCCGCGTCGTGTTCCTCGGCAACGAAGTCGCACGCAAGTTGTTCGGGCAAGTGCAGCCGGTGGGAGAGGTCGTCAGGCTGCAAGGCATGTCGTTTAGCGTCATCGGCGTCCAGGCCGAGAAGGTCCAGCTCTCCAGCTACGGGCGGCCGGACAAAGAGAGCGTGTTCATTCCGTACACGACGGCCGGACAGTTGTGGAACACGGAGTACCTGGCCGACCTCGTCTATCAGGCGATGGATCCCACGCTCGACGCGAAGACCGAAGCGCAGGTGCGCGACGTGCTCGGCAAGCGCCTGCGCTTCAATTCGCAGGATGATCGCGCGATCCGCGTCTTCGGGTCGGCGCAGACCGCGCAGATCACCGACGGCATCGTCCTCGGCCTCAAGCTCGTGCTGTCGTTCATCGGCGTGCTCACGCTGGCGATCGGCGGCGTCGGCGTGATGAACATCATGTTCGTGTCCGTCACCGAACGAACGCAGGAGATCGGCCTGCGCAAGGCGCTCGGCGCGCGTCGCAGCGCGATCCTCTGGCAATTTCTGCTGGAAGGTCTGGTGACGACGTGCGCGGGCGGCATCGCGGGCGTGCTGCTGTCGTCGCTGCTCGTCTGGTGGCTGAGCCCGCGGCCGTTCCTGTCGGAGCTGCTCGACGACACGACGGGCTCCGCGGACATCCATCTGATCCTGTCGCTGCAGCTGCTCGGCCTCTGCGCCGGCATCCTGATGGTCGTCGGCCTCGTCAGCTCGTTCGTGCCCGCGTTGCGCGCCTCGCGCATGGACCCCATCGAGGCACTCCGGCACGAATAACTGTGGCTTGACTGGCCGGCGGCCTTCCTCGATCATCGCGGAAGTCGAGGTGGCCGCCATGTCCCGCGCGATCGTCCTCATCGGTCTCCTGCTCGTCGCACGTCCGCTCGCTGCACCTCCCAGTGCCGACGCCGTCGTCGCCCGTGCCGTGGCGCGTGCGAACGCCGAGCACAAGGTCGTGCTGATCGAGTTCGGCGCCTCGTGGTGCACGTGGTGCCGCAGCTTCGAGGCGTTCGTCGCGTCACCCGATGCCGGTCCCGTCATCGCGCGCAACTACGTCGTGACGAACCTCGTCGTCCGCGAACGGGACGACAAGAAGGCGCTGGAAAACGCGGGCGGCGACGTCCTGATGCGCCGATGGGGCGGAGAGACGGCCGGCCTGCCGTTCTACGTGTTCCTCGACGCCAGTGGCAGGAAGATCGGCGATTCGAACGCGATGCCGGGCGGCGGCAACATCGGCTTTCCCGCGGTGCCGGCCGAGATCGCGGCCTTTCTCGGCGTGATCGACAAGACCGCGCCGTCGCTGACGCCGGCCGATCGCGGCACGCTCGAGGCGTATCTCAGGCGCGTCATGCCGAAGCCGGCGCCGTGACCCTCGTCGGGAATCGGCTATTCTTGCGTCACACGTAATCTTCGCGGCCCGCGCTCCCCGGCGCGATTGACCGAGGCCCTCTCGTGATCCGACGTCGTCCGGTCGTTGGTTCTGCCGTTTCCGCTGTCGCAATCGTCCTGCTGGGCTTGGTGCTCCACGCGCAGCAAGGGCCGCGGCCAACGTTTCGCGGCGGCACCGATTTGGTGCAGCTCGACGTCGTCGTCCTCGACAAGGACCGTCATCCCGTCACCGGCCTGACAGCCGAGGACTTTGTCGTCCTCGAAGACGGCAAGCCGCGGGCGATTCAGGCGTTCGCGCCGGTCACGCTGCCGTCGCCTGAGACGGCCACGACGTCCACGCGCGCCGCGTGGACGCGCACCATCGCCGACGATGTCGTCACGAACCAGCGCGCGGAAGAAGGACGGCTGGTCGTGATCCTGATGGATCGCACGATTCCCATGGAAGGGCCGACGACGACGGCGCGCGCGATTGCGAAAGGCGCGATCGACGCGCTTGGGCCGAACGATCTGGCGGCAATCGTGCGCGACACGGGCTTTGCCAACGACGGTGCGCAGCAGGATTTTACGGCCGATCGACAGCGGCTCTACGCGTCGATCGATCGGCCGTTCGTCGGTTTGGTGAATCCGCCACAAATGACGCCCGACGGCCTGATGCGCGGTACGCCTGAGTTTCTCGAGTCCGGCGACTGCCTCTGTGGGCTCTGCGCGCTCGAATCGCTGACACGCGTCGCGACGGCGATGACCGCAGACACGCGGCGTCAGAAGGTCCTGTTCTTCATCGGCAGCAACATCATCTTTCAGTCGCAGCCCGGCGATCCGTGCGCCTTGCACTTGAAGATCGCACGCGATCGTGCGTTCAAGGCGATCGACCGTGCAGATATCACGCTGCATTCGATCGATCCGAGCGGGCTCGAGACGCTGCAGCCGGGCGCCGATGCGTTTCCCGCCAGCAGCCGGGCGCGTGGCTCCGCACTCGAGCGCCAAGGCAACCTCGCCGTGCTGCCCGACTTCACGGGCGGCCGCACGGTGCTGAACATGAACGACCCGCAGACGGTCGTGCCCGCGATCTTCCAGGAGACCCAGTCGTACTACTTGATCGCGATTCCCCGCACCGAAGGCGCGCGAGACGATGATCAGCGCCGCAACATCCGCGTGCGCGTCAACGGCCGCGACGACCTGATCGTCCGCGCCAGGACGGGTTACTACGCGGCCACGCCGGAAGACGCGCCGGCGCCGCGCGATCCGGTCGAGGCCAGCGTCGATGGCGTGTTGCCCAGGACGGATCTGCCACTGCGCATCGCGTTGACGCCGCATTTCCGGTCCGACGGCCGTGTCGACGTCAACGTGCTGCTCGGCATCGACAGCGAGAACCGCGATGCGTCGACATTGAACGTGCTGGTCGGCGTACTCGACGAGAAGGCCAAGCCGATTACGACCGGCAGACACACCGTCGAGCTGCCGGCGATCGACCTGATGCAGACACGCGCCGACGCGCGACTGCCGCCGCTCGATCTGAAGCCGGGCCACTACGAAGTGCGAGTGGGCGTCGAGCGCGGCGATGGCACGACGGGCAGTGTCTACGGCGACGTCGACGTGCCGAGCCTCGACGATGGCCCGGTCGCGCTGTCTGGCGTGACGATACAGGCACTGCCGCGCCCAGCCGGCGACATGCCACTGATAATGGCGCCGCTGCAGACGATGCCAACCGTACGGCGCACGTTCTCGGCGGACGATTTGATCACAGCGTTCGTGCAGGTGCGCGCGAAGGATGAGAAGGTTCGCGCCGCCCTCACGCTCCACGCGCGCATCGTCGACGACCAGGATCGCGTGGCGCTCGACACGTCGATCGATCCCGCAGGCCTGACGTTCGACGATGCCGGGATCGCGAACGTGCCGATTGTGGTGCCGGTCGAGACGCTCGCGATGGGCAAATACCTTCTGACGATTGAGGCCACCGCCGGCGACCGCGCACAGCATCGCGACGTGCCGTTCGAGGTGCGATGAGACCGCGCCCGCTCGCGCCCGGGCTCGTCGCGGCCGTCATGCTGGCGTCGATCGTACCGGCGCGCGCGCAGAAGAGCGCGCTGTCCGATGCGCTCGCGGCTGCTGCCGCGCATCTCCAACAGCTCGGCCACGACGCGGACGGTGTCGTCATCGCCGAAGACTACGCGCAGCAGGCGCAGGGACAGGTCGTCACGGCACGGCGCCTGCGCTCCGATCTCGCCATCCTGTCCGACCCGACTGCAGGCTGGATCGAGTTCCGCGACACGTTGTCGGTTGACGGCAAGGACGTGCCCGATCGTCAGGCGCGCGTCGTCGATCTCTTCAGCCACGCGAGCGCCGATGCGAGGGAGCAGATTCAGCGGATCACACGTGAGGGCGCGCGGTTCAATCTGGACGCGCTCGGCGTGCGCTTCGATCGCACAATCAATCTGCCGATGGCGGCGCTGATCTTCCTGCGCGCCGAGAACCAGCCGCGATCCACGTTCAAGTTCGATCATTTCGAGAACGTCGCCGGCGCGCGCACGGTCGTCGTCACGTTCCAGGAACAGGCTAGGCCGCGCGTGATTGCCTCGGCGGACGATGCGGCCGCGAGCGGCGTGTTCTGGATCGAGCCCGTGACCGGCACGGTGCGCCGATCGAGCCTTCGCCTGGAATCGCATCGCGGCACGACAGTGGTCAACGCGTCGGTGCAGGTCGACTACACCGACGTGCCGAGCGTGCACTTGTGGCTGCCAAAGGTGATGGACGAGAGCTACACGATCACGAACGGCCCCACGCGCCAGCTCGTCGGCGCGATCAGCGCCCGTGCGGTGTACTCGAACTATCGCCAGTTCAACGTCGCCGTGTCCGAGCAGGCTGCACCGTCGGAGGACGCGAAGTAGCCGGCGTTGCGGCCGGGTCTCGGCCCGCGACTGGCAACATCCGAGGAGCCTTCATGCGCCGTCGTATCAGCAGCCTCGCGGTCCTGCTCGTTGTCTGTACCCTGACTGTTGCGACGCAGGAGCAGACGAGACGTCCGGTGTTTCGCGGCGGTACGGATCTCGTCCAGCTCGACGTCGTCGTGCTCGACAAGAATCGCCGTCCGGTCACGGGGCTCACGGCCGCGGATTTCCTCGTGCTCGAGGACGGCAGGCCGCGGCCGATTCAGGCGTTCGCGCCGCTCACGCTGCCGGCGCCCGAGACGGCCGTTGCATCCACGCGCGCGGCGTGGACGCGCACGATTACCAACGACGTCGTCACGAATCAGCGCACGGAAGAGGGGCGGCTGGTGGTGATTCTGATGGATCACACGATCCCGGCTGGCCCAGCGACGATCACCGCACGTGCGATCGCTGATGCGGCAGTCGATGCGCTCGGGCCGAACGATCTCGGTGCGGTCGTACGCAATACAGGCTTCGCCGACGACGGCGGGCAGCAAGACTTTACGGCCGACAAGTCGCGACTGCACGGCTTGTTGAAGCAGCCGTTCATGGGCCTTGTGAATCCGCCCGGCATGGGGCCTGGCGGTCTCACACGCCCTTCTCCAGACAATGTTCTCGATCCGGCATGCCTCTGCGGTCTGTGCGCGCTCGAATCGCTCGAACGCATTGCCTCCGCCATGCTCGAAGATCGAGGGCGCCAGAAGACCGTGCTTTTTATTGGGGCCAATCTTCCGGTTCAGGAAGAGCCGGGAGATCCCTGCGCGCTGCACCTCAAGATGGCGCGCGAGCGCATGTTTCGCGCACTCGATCGCGCCGATGCTACGGTCCACTCCATCGATCCGACGGGGCTCGAGACGTTGGCTAAAGGCGCTGAGGCATTTCCGGGCGACGTGCGACGCAATCCGATGGAATTGCTTCGGCGTCAGGGAAACCTCGCGATTTTGCCCGACTTCACCGGCGGCCGCACCGTGCTGAACATGAACGATCCGCAGACGGTCGTGCCGGCGATCTTCGAGGAAAGTCAGTCCTACTATCTGATCGGCATTCCTCGCGCCGAGGGTGGCAAAGAAGACGATCAGCGCCGCAATATCCGCGTCCGTGTC
>DASZVJ010000054.1:0-2148 GCA_035547155.1 Vicinamibacterales bacterium | reverse complement strand
GACGCCCGTCGAGGGCCGCTACGCCGTCAACGACGCGTCGGTCGTGGCCGATGTGCTCGAGGGCGAAGTCGTCGTCGTGCACCTCGACACCGGCGCGTACTACATCCTCCAAGGCACGGCGAGCGGCATCTGGCAGATGCTTGCCGCCGGACGACCCGTCCCGTCGATTGTCGGCCAGCTCGCGGAGCGCGTTCCGCACGAGGCGTCGACGATCGAATCATCGGTCGCCGACTTCGTCGCGCAGCTGACCGGTGAAGGACTGCTCGTGCCTGCGTCGAGCGCCGACGACACGCCGCCGCTCCCTGGCGACGACCGGTGGATCACCGACATCGCGTCGTTCACCACGCCCGTGATGTTCCGCTACACGGACATGCAGGCGCTGATTCAGATGGATCCCATTCGCGAATACGACGAGACCGGTTGGCCGGCCCGGCGTCCGCCGCAGCCGCCCGTGCCACGCCCGGAACGATGACGATGCGCGTCGACGTGCTCGACGCGTATTTCGACGCCGCGGCCGCGTCGTTCGATGCCGCGGCGGATCGAGCCGGCCTGGGACCGGATCGTCGCCTGATGGTCGCCGGCCATCCCGCGCGCCTGCGCTTCGCGGGATCGGCGCTCGCGACGAAGATCCTTCCGGCGATCGAACATCTGCCGCTGCACGACGGCCGTGGATCGGAGCTGACCGTCAGGCTGTGGGACATGAAGTCGACGGGCATCGTGCTCGCGCCGCCGCCATGGGACGCGCTCGATTTTCATGAACGCGGCAACGCGCGCGCGTACAGCGACGACCGATTCAGTCTGAGCTTCGAGCGGCGGACAGACGTATTCAGCGCGGTCGATGCCGAGCGAGGCGTGGCCATCTACTGGACGCGCGATGCCGACGCGCTGCCCAACTACACGTGCGCCGCGCCGATGCAGCGTCTGCTGCAAGGCTGGCTGCGGACGAAAGGGTTGTTCGTGCTGCACGCCGCATCGGTGGGCCGGCCCGACGCGGGTCTGCTGCTCGCGGGCCGCAGCGGATCGGGCAAGTCCACGACGGCATTGCGATCGCTCGCGTCGGGTTTTTTGTACGCGGGCGACGACTTCTCTCTCGTGCAGAGCGAGCCGTCGCCGCGCGCGCATGGCCTCTACAACACGGCCAAGCTCAACGCGGACGCGCTCGAGCGCATGCCGGAGCTGCGGCCGTCGGTGAGCAATCCATCGCGGCTGGACGTCGAAAAGGCGCTCCTGTTTCTGGACGCCGCCAAGCTCGCGCCTGGCTTTCCGCTTCGTGCGATCGTGCTGCCGCACGTGGCGGGCGGCGTGCGAAGTATCGTGACGCCGACGTCGCCGTTGACCGCGTATCGCGCCATCGGTCCCGACACGGCGTTTACGATGCTGGGCGGAAACGCGCGCGGCGTGCTCGCGATGCTCAAACAGCTCGTCTATCAGCTTCCGTCCTACGACCTGGCGCTCGGCACGGATCCCGACGGCGTGAACGCGGCGCTACGCGACGTGCTCGATCGCGGAGGCGTCTGATGGCCGGGACGCACGAACAGGATCTGCTGCTGCGCGCGGCGCTGCTCGACGGCGCCGCGGCGATCGACGCGTGGCACGCGTGGCGCGAGCGAACGAGCATCGACGCGCTCGATCGCGATTCGCAGTGGCTGCTGCCACGGCTTTTCTACAACCTGCGCGCGAACGGCGTGTCGCTGCGGCAACTCGGCCGCTATCACCACGTCTACCGGCACAACTGGTACAAGAACAATCTGGCCCTACGGCGCGCGCAACCGCTGCTGGATCGCCTGCAGGAAATGGATGGCCGTTCGCCCGTCGTCATCGGCGGCGCGGCGATGGCCCTACAGCAATCGGAGGCGATCGGCGCCAGGCCCTTCGAGGCCGTCGACGTGCTCGTGGCATCCTCTTCGTTCGGCGTTGCGCTCGATCCATCGGAATCCGCCGTGGCGGGCACCGTTCTACGGACATCGCTCTTTGGCACGCCGTGGGACGATCTCGTCGCCGCGCGCGCGATCGCATGCGAGTGGATGCACGCGCGCTGGCTCGTCCCGGCTCCCGCGGATCATCTCGTCGCGATTGCCGTCTACGGCCCGGAGTGGGATCGCCGTTCGAATCTGCTCTGGCTCGCCGACGCCGCGATGCTGATCCGGC
>DASZVJ010000053.1:0-3678 GCA_035547155.1 Vicinamibacterales bacterium | reverse complement strand
GGCGCGCGTGTGCGCGATCGCGCTGGCCGCCGCGTCGCTGATCTCGTACGGCTCGGGATCGACCTGATGATCCTCGACGCGCTCGACGCGCACCGGCTTGAACGTGCCGTATCCCACGTGCAGCGTGATCGTCGTCCATCCGATCCCCGCCGCGCGAATCGCCTCGATCGTCGCGTCGTCGAAATGCAGACCCGCCGTCGGCGCCGCGACCGAGCCACGCGTCCGCGCGTAGACGGTCTGATAGCGCTCGCGATCGTCGGGACGATCGTCGCGTTTGATGTACGGCGGCAGCGGCACATGACCGATGCGATCGACCGCCTCGTCGACGCTCGACGCGCCGTCGACCTCGAATCGCACGAGCCGGCGCCCGAAGAACCGCTGCTCCAGCACCTCCGCGTGCAGATGCGCGCCCGGCGCCTTCGCCTCGTCGCTGAACAGCAGCCGCGCGCCGGGCTTCAGCTTCTGCCCCGGATGCACGAGCGCCTGCCACTCGTCGCCGCTCACGCGCTCGAGCAGGAAACATTCGGCCGCGCCGCCGCTCGGGACGCGCGTGCCGATCAATCGCGCGGGAAACACGCGCGTGTCGTTCGCGACGATCAGATCGCCCGGCGCGAGCAGCGACGGCACGTCCGTGATGCGCCGCTCGACGAACGTGCCCGCGCGCCGATCGACGACGAGCAGCCGCGACGTGCCGCGCGGACGAGGGTCCTGGGCGATGGAGGCAGGGGGAAGAGGGAAATCGAAGTCGGAGACGAGCACGGTTATCGCACTATCTCACTATCGCGCTATCGCACTATCTGACATCTCACTATCTGCAGATCATCTGGCTATCTGGCTATCTGCCTGCACGCGTCGCGAACGCCGGGGCCGCCACAAGGGCGGCCCCTACGGAAGACAGGACATCGACGGTCGCGGCACCAGACCATCGGCGGCTCTATGCCACGGTCATGCGGCCCCTACGGAAGACCAGGACATCGACGGTCGCGCGTGCGGACATCGCGTCGGCCGACTGCGAGCAACGCGGCGGCGTTAGATCGAAAAACGTCGCGGAAGGCCGGCATCGCGTGGGGTTGGCGGCCCCACGCGTTCGTACCGCTGACGCCTCCTGGAGCGGCGTTTTTCCCCGCGTTGTCGAGCCGGAGGCCGACGCGATGTCCGCACGAGCGGCCGTGGCACTACCTTCGTCCCCTCGCCCCTTGGTCCTTTGGTCCCTTCGTCCCTCGCCGTCACCGCGCCGCCAACCAGTACCACACCCACAACGCCATCCACAGCGCGAGCAGCACCGGAACGAGGACGAGCAGCCCGAAGATGCCGGCGAGCACGAAGACGAACGCGTAGTCGCCGCGCGTCGGCAGCGTTCCAGGGCGCGCGTGGCGCTCGAGCAGCTCGAGATTCTTCAGGTTCGCGCGGAAGAAGACGTCGCCGATGTTGCCGGCAACCGGCACGGCGCCGATCAGCGCGTCGAGCAGCGCGTTGGCGATCATGCGCACGAGCACGACGCGCGGCACGCGGCGATCGAGGCCGTGCACGAGCAACACCACCGTGAACGCCGGGCTCGCCAGATCGCCGATGCCGGGAATCAGCGACAGGATCGGATCGAGGCCGAAACGGATGTTCGTCCCCGGAATCGCGAACTGCGCGTCGAGCAACGTGGCCCATTTGCGCAGCCACGGGAAGGATCGATCGAACATCACCCGTCCATCTTCTGCGATCATGATGGCCGATGCGCGCATGGCCCGGCTCTCCTTTTCCCCTCGGCGCCACCTGGGACGGCTCCGGTGTCAACTTCGCGGTGTTCTCGGAGCACGCGGTCAAAGTCGAGCTCTGCCTCTTCGACGGCCCGGACGAGCGGCTCGAGCGCATCTGCGTGCCGCTCGTCGATCGCACGGACATGGTCTGGCACGCGTACCTGCCCGACGTGCGGCCGGGCCAGGTCTACGGCTATCGCGTCTACGGCCCGTGGAGTCCCGCTGACGGCCATCGCTTCAATCCCGCCAAGATCCTGCTCGACCCATACGCCCGCGCGATCGGCCGTCCGATGATCTGGAACGAGGCGCTGTTCGCCTACACGCCCGGCAAAGAGAACGACGCCTCGACCACCGACAGCTCCCCGTTCGCGCCCCTCGGCATCGTCGTCGACGACGCGTTCGAGTGGGGGGACGATCGATCGCCGCGCACGCCGTGGCACAAGACGGTGATCTACGAAGCGCACGCGAAAGGTTTCACGGCGCTGAATAACGCGATCGCCCCGGCACTGCGCGGCACGTATCTCGGCCTCGCATCGCCGGAAGCGATCCACCATCTCACGTCGCTCGGCGTGACCGCCGTCGAGCTGATGCCGATCCACCAGCACGCCGACGAGTGGAGCCTGGTGCAGCGCGGCCTCGTGAACTACTGGGGCTACAACACGCTCTCCTTCTTCGCGCCGGATCACCGCTTCTCCTCGTCGGCCTCGCCCGTCGACGCGGTACGCGACTTCAAGACGATGATCCGCGCGCTGCACGCGGCCGGCCTCGAAGTCATCCTCGACGTCGTCTACAACCACACGGCGGAAGGCGATCACCTCGGACCGACGCTGTCGTTCCGCGGTCTCGACAACCGCACGTACTACCGGCTGATGCCGGGCGATCCGTCGCGCTATCAGGACTTCACCGGCACGGGCAACACGCTGAACATGCAATCGCCCGCGGTGCTGAAGCTGCTGATGGACAGCCTGCGCTACTGGGTGCAGGAGATGCACGTCGACGGCTTCCGCTTCGATCTCGCGTCCGCGCTCGCGCGCGAGCTGCACGCCGTCAACAAGCTCTCCGCCTTCTTCGACGTCGTCGCGCAGGATCCCGTGATCTCGCGCGTGAAGCTGATCGCCGAGCCGTGGGACGTCGGCGAAGGCGGCTATCAGGTCGGCAACTTTCCGCCGGGATGGGCCGAGTGGAACGGCCGCTATCGCGACGCGGTGCGCCGCTTCTGGCGCGGCGATGCGGGCATGCTGCCCGAGCTGGCGACGCGGCTCTCCGGCAGCAGCGATCTCTACGGCTACTCCGGCCGTCAGCCGCACGCGAGCATCAACTTCGTGACGTCGCACGACGGCTTCACGCTCGCCGACCTCGTCTCATACAACGAAAAGCACAACGAGGCGAACGGCGAGGACAACCGCGACGGCGACTCGAACAATCTCAGCTGGAACTGCGGCGTCGAAGGCCCGACGACGGATGCGGCGATTCTGGAGCTGCGACATCGCCAGCAGCGCAACATGCTGGTGACGCTGCTCGTGTCGGTCGGCGTGCCGATGCTGTCGGGCGGTGACGAGATGAGCCGCACGCAGCGCGGCAACAACAACGCGTACTGTCAGGACTCCGCGATCTCCTGGACGCCGTGGCAACTTTCCACAGATCAGACGTCGCTGCTCGCGTTCGCGCAGCGATTGATCGCGCTGCGCGCGTCGCAACCGGTGCTGCAGCGCCGCACGTTCCTGAGCGGCCGCCGGCCCGGTGCGACCGACGTGCTGTGGCTGCGGCCGGACGGCAGCGAGATGACGCAGGCGGACTGGAGCGACGGCGACCGCCACGCGCTCGGCATGCTGCTCGAAGGCGACGGCATCCAGGAGCGCGACGCGCACGGCGAGATCATCTCCGGCGACACGCTGCTGATCTTGCTGAACGCCGCGAATGCGACGGTGCC
>DASZVJ010000052.1:0-22810 GCA_035547155.1 Vicinamibacterales bacterium | reverse complement strand
GCAGCCGGAGCGCGTCGATCGCTACGATCTCGTCCTCGAGACGCGTCTCGCGCGCGACGAGGCGCCGGTCGTGCGCGTCGGACGATTCGTGGAGACGACGGCCGATCAGATGGCGACGCTGTTCGGCCTCGACGATCGCAGTGCGGCCGAGCACTACTACGTCAGCTCGCCCGGCGACGTCCGCGTCGACGGCTGGATCGTCGGCGTCGCCGGATCGCTCTCGCGCTACGTGCAGGGCACCGTCGACTATCGCGCCATCACGGCCGACTGGACCGATCCGTCCGCGAGCCGGCGCCTGCGTCACGTCGCGCCGTCGACGGTCCGCACCGGCGTCGAGACCGGCCAGGACGTGACGACGTCCGTCCGCGCGTCGGTGCCGATGACCGCGACGACGGTGAACGTCGCGTACCGCTTCAACACGGCGTTCGCCGCGCCCGCGCAGGCGCAGCCGGCGTCCGCGGGACGATTCAAAGTCGAAGTGCAGCAACTGCTGCCGTTCCGGCCGCTCGGCCGCGGCGAGCTGAACCTGCTGTTCTCGGCGCGGACGCTCCTGCGCGACGTCGGCGACGACGGCGCGTACTTCGACGAGCTGCTGACGATCGATCCGCCGCTGCGCGTCACGTGCGGATTGCAGATGCGCTTCTAGTCTGCCAATCCACATGACACACGATCGCGCATTTCTCTGATGCCACTCACTTCCGGCCGTCTTCGTCCGCTCCTGCGCGTCGGGCTTCCCGTCGCGCTGGCGACCGTGTTCGTGTGGCTCGCGTTCATCAACATCGCGCTGGTCAAGACGTATCAGGGCGAGCTCGAGGACGGCGTGCTCTGGCGTCAGGAAGGCAGCAACGTCGTCGCGACGGAAGTCGCGAAGGGGCTCGCCGGCCAGCGCGCCGGCATCCAGACGCGCGACCTGCTGCTGATGGTCGACGGCCGCGAGATCCGATCGATTGCCGACGTCGTCGCGACGCAGCGCGACGCGCGGCCCGGCCGCGCGCAGCACTACGTCGTGCAGCGCGCATCGGCGGACGTGCCGGTCGACGTCGAGCTGCAGACGCTGCCGAACGTCCAGCAGGGCCTCTACTATTCGCTCGCGCTCGTCGGCATCCTGACGATCATCGTCGGCACGTCGGTGCGCCTGCGTCGGCCGCACGATCAGGCGACGCTGCACTTCTTCTGGCTGACGGTCGCGTTCTTCGGCGTGCTCGCGTTCACGGCGAGCGGCCGCTACGACCGGCTCGACTACTTCTTCGACTGGGCGGATCTCGTCGCGCGACTGCTGCTGCCGCCGCTCTTCGTCCACTTCGCGTTCGTGTTCCCGGATCGTCCCGACGCGTGGGTGCGATCGCGGGCGGGACGCGTGGCGCTGCCGCTGCTGTATCTGCCCGCCGCGCTGCTCGGTCTCACGCGCGTGGCCGCCGTTGCCGGCTGGATTCCGTCGTCGCAGGCCACGACGTGGCTCGTGCGCATCGAGCTGCTCGCGTATCTCTATCTCGCGGTCTGTCTGATCGGCGGCCTCGCGCTGATGATGTCCGCGCTGCGGCGTCTGCGATCGGTGACCGCGCGGCGGCAGTTGCGCTGGATCGTCTGGGGATCGGCGGTCGGTGCGGTGCCGTTCGTCACGGTCTACGTCGTGCCGCTGCTCGTGGGATCGGTGCCGCCGCACGCGGAGTACACCGCGGTGCTGCTCGGCTGTGTGCCGCTGTCGTTCGCGTCGGCGCTCGTGCGGTACCGCTTGATGGACGTCGAGGTCATCATCAAGAAGGTGCTGCTCGTGGCCGCCGTGGCGATCGTGCTGGCGGGCATCTACAGCGGCACGCTGCAGCTCGTCGCGCTCGTGCTGCCGGCCGACAACGATCGCAGCAGCTTCTGGGCGCTGCTCGCGACGCTCATCGTCGCGCTGATTGCGCCGACGTTGTGGAACGCCATCCGCACGGCGCTGGACCGGCTGTACTACCGCGATCGATACGACTATCGCCGCGCGCTCGTCTCGTTCGCGCGCGAGCTCAACAGCGATCTCGATTTGCAGCGGCTCAGCACGAAGCTCGTCGAGCGCGTGCGCGAGACGCTGGCCGTCGAGCGCATCGCGCTCTATCTGGCCGGCGGCAACGGGCGGCCGGAGCGGTTCGTGCCGGTGACCGCGGGCGGATGCGACGTCGCGTCGCTGCGCGCGATCGATCCGCGCTCCGAGCTCGGGACGCGGCTCGCTGCCGGGCAGACGGTCGTCGCGGACGATCCGATCACGTCGCGCCGCCTGCCGCCGCCGGAGCTGGCCGTGTGGCGCGAGGCCGGCCTCACCGTGTTCGTGCCGTGCGTGTCGAACGACGCGACGATTGCCTTCCTCGCGCTCGGCCATCGTCCCGGCCACGAGCCGCTCAACAGCGAGGACATGGCGCTGCTGGGCGCGGTCGCGGCGCAGGCGGCGACGGCGCTCGAGAACGCGCGGCTCTACAACCAGCTGAGCGCGAAGGCGAGCGAGATCGAGCGCCTGCGCCAGTTCGGCGACAGCGTCGTCGAGTCGCTGAGCGACGGCCTCGTCGTCGTCGATCTGCATGATCGCGTCCTGCGATGGAACCGGCGGATGGAGATCCTGGTCGGCGTCGAGCGCGAGCGCGCGCTCGGACGCGACATCGCGGATCTGTTCGGCGCGTCGTTCGTGGACACGATCCGCGCGGCGCGGCGCGACACGCCGGAGGGCGCGTCGCTCTACCGCGTGCCGCTCGAGATCGGTGCGGGCCCCGAGAAACACAGCCTGCTCATCAACACGGCCATCGCGCCGTTCCAGACGGAAGAGGAGACGCAGGCGGGCTGGATCATCGTCCTCGAAGACGTCACCGATCGCGCGAACCTCGAAGAGCAGCTGCGGCTGTCCGAGAAGATGGCGGCGATCGGCCTGCTCGCGGCAGGCGTCGCGCACGAGGTCAACACGCCGCTGACGGGCATCTCGAGCTTCACGCAGATGCTGCTCGATCGATCGGAGCCAGGCGATCCCAAGACGCAGCTGCTCGAGAAGATCGAGCAGCAGACGTTCCGCGCAGCGAAGATCGTCAACAGTCTGCTCAACCTTGCGCGCCCGTCCGGCGGCGAGACGCGCGTCATCGATCTGAACGGCGTGATCGGCGACGTACTGGCGCTGCTCGAGCACCAGTTCAAGACGCATCGCGTGCAGGTGGGCCGGCACCTCGACGAGTCGGGCGTGCCGATCCGCGGCGTCGAGTACAAGCTGCAGCAGGTATTCTTGAATCTGTTCTTGAACGCGCGCGACGCGATGCCGAAGGGCGGCTGGCTGACGGTGACGTCCACGGTCAGCGGCGGCGAGGCGCTCGTCGAGGTCTCCGACACGGGCGTCGGCATTCCCGCGGAGCACCTCGCGCGCATCTACGATCCGTTCTTCACGACCAAGATGGACGGACGAGGGACGGGGCTCGGACTGTCCGTCAGCTACGGCATCGTGCAGGAGCATGGCGGCACGCTGACGTGCGAGAGCCACATCAATCACGGCACGCGATTCCGGCTGGTCATGCCGCTGGCCGATCCTGCGTCACAATCACAGGACGCGACGGGCGCCTCGGGGCGCTAGGCGCGCCGGCACCGCCAGAGAGCACTCACGACAGCGATGACTCAGACGTCCGCGTCCATCCTCATCATCGACGACGAAGAGATCATCCGGGAGGCGCTCGAAGCGCTGCTCACGGCTGAAGGGTTCGCCGTGCGTACGGCCGCGACGGCCGCCGAAGGCCTCGAGCGCGCGGCCGAAGGCCGATCCGATGCTGTGCTGCTCGATCTCATGCTGCCCGATCGCAACGGCCTCGAGGTGCTCGACGACATCCGGCGGATGGACGAAGAGCTGCCCGTCGTGATGATCACGGCGTTCGGCACGATCGAGAACGCGATCGCCGCGACGAAGCAGGGCGCGTTCCACTACTTCACCAAGCCGTTCAAGAACGACGAGGTGCTGGTCATCCTGCGGAATGCCGTCGAGCGCCGTCGGCTCTCACGCGAGAACCGCGTGCTGCGCGATCAGCTGCGCTCGGACGACTATCGCTTCGACGAGATCATCGGCGGCAGCCAGAAGATTCGCGTCGTCTACGATTTGATCGCGCGTGCGGCGCCGAGCCGCGCGACGGTGCTGATTCAGGGCGAGAGCGGCACGGGCAAGGAGCTCGTCGCGCGTGCGTTCCACCGGCGATCGGCGCGTGCCGACAAGCCGTTCGTCACCGTCAACTCCGGCAATCTGCCGCCGGATCTCCTCGAGTCGACGCTCTTCGGTCACGTCAAAGGCGCGTTCACCGGCGCGGTCTATCCGAAGAAGGGCCTGTTCGAGGTGGCCGACAAGGGCACGATCTTCTTCGACGAGATCGGCAACGTGCCGCTCGAGACGCAGGTCAAGCTCCTGCGCGTGCTGCAGGAGCGCGAGTTCATGCGGCTCGGCGGCGTCGAGACGATCAAGGTCGACGTGCGCATCATCGCGGCGACCAACGTGTCGCTCCGCGAGAAGGTCCGCGAGGGCACGTTCCGCGAGGATCTCTTCTTCCGGTTGAACGTGATCTTCGTGCAGCTGCCCGCGTTGCGCGAGCGGATCGAGGACATTCCGCTGCTCGTGCAGCACTTCCTCGACAAGTTCGGCGAGGAGAGCCGCAAGCCGTCGATGATCCTGACGCCCGAGGCGATGGACCGCCTCGTCTCGTACGACTGGCCCGGCAACGTGCGCGAGCTCGAGAACGTGATCGAGCGCGCCGTCGTGCTCTGTCCGGATCGCGAAATTGGCGTCGATCTCATCCCCGATCACGTCGGTCCCAACGCGCCCGTCGAGATGCCGGATGTCGTCATTCCGCCGAGCGGGATCCACTTCCGCGAGGTGATGATCGGCCACGAGCGCAAGTACATCGAGGCCGCGCTCGACGCCGCCGGCGGCGTCCAGAAGCGCGCCGCCGAGCTGCTGCACATCAAGGCGACGACGCTGAACGAGATGATCAAGCGCTACGACATCCGCCCGCGCCGCAAGAAGGGCGGCGACGTCAAGGACGAGGCGGAAGCGTTGGCGGAGGAAGAGATCTAGGGACCAGGGGACGAAGGGATCAGGGGACGAAGGGATCAGGGGACGAAGGGACCAAGGGACCAGGGGACCAGGGGACCAAGGGACCAGGCGGACGAAGGGCCGCCCGGCCTTAGTGCCGCGGTCTCGCGCCGCGGCCTCGCCCGCGATCGCGGTTGAAGTGCCGGTGGCGATCGCGTCCGTTGTCGCGTCCGCGATCGCGGCCGTTCTGATCGCGCGGGCGCTCGCGGTCGCGTTCCGGTGCGCGCTCCGGCTCGCGCGCCGGTTGCGTGCGCAGGCGTGTGAACATGCGCTCGTACTTGTTGAGAATCGCGCTCCAGCGGTAGTGCCGGTTCACGTACGCCTTGCCGTTGCGGCCCATCGTGCGGCGGAGCGCCGCGTCGTGTAGCAGCAGCTTCAACGCTTCGACGAACTCCCAGCGATCCGCGTAATACAAACCCGCGTTGCTCTGGCGGCAGTGCGCGACCAACACTTCGGATCGCGCGTTCGCGAGCACCGGCGTGCCGACGGCGAACGCTTCCAGCGCGAGCAGCGACAGACTTTCGTGCGGCGAAGGCACGACGACGACGGTCGCGGCTTCGAGCGCGTGCAGACGCTCGGCGTCCGGCAGGAGGCCCGCGAAGCGCACGTGCGGATCGTCCGGCAGCGGCATCAGCTTCGTGCCCATCAGCGCGAGCGTCGCGTCGCCGCCTTCCTTCAGGTACGTCTGGAAGTACTCGAGCAGCTCCTCGCAGCCTTTGCCGGGATCGATGCGGCCGCCGTAGAGGATGAACGGATCGTAGATGCGATGGCGCCGGCGGAATGCGTTCGCCGGGCCTTCGAGGTGCGGCGGCAGCGCCTCGCGGCTCGACGGCGCGACGCTCTCACGCTCGTCCTCGTCCGAGATCGCTTCGCCCTCCGGCAGATCGACGCCGCAGCCCACGACGTCCTCGACGATCGCGCGCAGATGGAACTGCGACGACACGAACTGCCGCTCGACTTCCGTGTTCCAGACGATGCCGGCCGCGGCGGAGAAGACGTCCTTGTAGATGCCGAGACGAATCGCCGGCTCGTCGTGCGCGGTCGGCACGAGCAGGCTCTTGTGCGGCGCGACGCGGAGGCCGAGCACCGTCGGCGCGTAGAGATACGTGAAGAAGATCAGGACGTCGTACTGCTGATGATGGCGCTCGAGGTACTCGATGAGACCCGGCGTCCACGGCCCCTGACGCTTCAGCCACTCCATCTCGTCCTGCCGCGAGTGCTGCGAGTGGAAGATGCGCTCGGAGTACGCATTGAACGACGCCAGGTCGCGCGTCTCCGTCGTCACGAACCGGCGGACCGTGACGCCGCGCACGCGATCGGCGCCTTCGGGATACTCGTTCTGCCACGTGATGTAGTCGCGCGCACAGCTCGTGAGCACGTCCACCTGATGCCGCTCGGCGAGGCGCTCGGCGATAAGCCGGCAGTGGTACTCCGATCCGCCGAGGATCTCCGTGCCGTAGCGTTGGACGATGAAAGCGATTCTCACGCGCGTGCGGCTCCTGTCACGTTCCTCACAGGCCAACGGCGGCCAGCGTCTGGGTGATGCGCGGCTCGATGACCGCCGGAGCGAACGCTTTCACGCGCTCGCGCTGGCCGGCGATCACGGCCTCGCGGAAAGGACGATCGTAGACGAGGTCGTTGAGCAGCTCGGCGGCGACCTCGAGATCCTTCGGCGCGAACGTCACGCCCGCGCCGCCGAGCGTCTCCGGCACCGCCCCGGCCGCGTACGCGAGAACGGGTACGTCCATCGCCATGGCTTCGACGAGCGGGACGCAGAAGCCCTCGTGCTCGCTGAGCGACACGTAGGCGTGCGCGTTGCGATAGTACGCGGCCAGCTCGGCGTCGGACACCGGGCCGGTGAACCAGACGCGATCGGACAGCAGCCGGTACTCCGCGATCAAGCTGCGGATCGCGTCGTAGTACGCCGGCACGGCGTCGAAGCGGCCGACGAAGACGAATCGGTAGTAAACGTCCACGTACCGCTTGTAGTGCTCGAGCAGGCGGATGTGATCTTCGATCTTCTTGTTCGGCGCGATGCGGCCGACGAACAGGATGTTCGTGAGACCGTCCTGCAGGATGCGCTCGATGGCCGGCATCGGCGGCGCGCCGCGTAGGCGATCGGGACGCAGCAGCAGCGGCATCACGTCCGTCGGCTCGAATCCGAGATCGTCAAGTTCTTCGCGGTTGTACTCGGACACGCCGACGGCGAGATCGACGCGGCCGACGAGCGACTCGAGCTCGCGCCGGCCGAGCACGGTCAGCCGCGTGATGCCGAGATCGTACGGCGCGAAGAACTGCGGCGGCGTGACGTTGTGATAGCAGAGCACGCGCGCGCCCGGCAGCGTCGCGAACGCCTCGGTCATTGGCGACGGCATGGCGAAGTGCAGGATCGTGACGTCGCCCTCGCGCGCCGCGGCATCCTGCCAGGGACGAATGTCGCCGCGCAGATCCTCGTCGATCGACAACGCGAAGATGTCCGATTCGTGCCCGAGCCGGCGGAACAGATCGCGCAGCGCGCGGGCGTTGTCGCCGACGGCGTCGCCATGGTGCGCGGCCGGCACCCACTGGTGCACGATCACTGGCGATCTCCGAGATTGGCGACGAGGCCGGCGTCCGGCGCGGGCGGCAGCGCGCGATACGCCGCGGGCCGCCACTGACGGATCGTCTCCAACTCGTCCGCGAGCTTGTACTGCTGCCAGAAGTCCGGCGAGACCGGCGCCGCTGGCAGACGCGGCGCTTGCAGCACCTCGTCGACGAATTTTCGGACGAGGCCGCTGAAGTCCTGCGCGAGCAGGCGCGCGAGCGCGGCGTCCTGGCGCGCGACGATCTCGTCCTCGCGCTCGGGATTGGCGAGGATCGCCTGCATCAGCGCCGCGACCTGCCGCGGATCCGGCCGCTCGAACAGCACGCCGCCGCCGTCCATCGTCGCAGGTACGGCCGTCGCCGCGTACGCGAGCACGGGCACCTGCTTGTAGAACGCTTCGATGAGCGGCACGCAGAAACCTTCGTGCTCGCTCGCGCACAGGAACAGATCGGCGACGTCGTACAGCGCCGTCAGTTCTTCATTGCTCACCTGGCCGAGGATGTGGACGTCGTCGACGCCGAGACCGGCGATCAGCGTGTGGAGCTGGACGAGGTACGTCTCGAACGCGCTGTGATTGCCGGCGAGCAGCAGGCGCGCGCGCGGGTTGTAGAGCGTCTTGTACGCGTGGAACATCCGGATGACGTTGTCCGGACGCTTGTTCGGGATCACGCGGCCGACGAACAGGATGTTCACCCACTCGTCGTCGTACGCATCGAGCACGCGCGGATCGGGCGCGACGTCGAGATGCGAGAAGTCGGGGACGACCGGGAGCACGGCGGTGCGCGGAAAGCCGAGCGCTTCGAGCTCCGCGCGGTTGAATTCCGAATCGCCGAGCGCGAGGTCGCAGCGCGATCGGTACGGCAGCAGCTCGCGCCGGCCGTGATAGCACTGGCGCACGAGCAGGTCGTGCACGCCGAGGAAGTACTCCGGCGGCGTGATGTTGTGGTAGATGAGCATCATGCGGCACGGCAGCGCGAACGCCGTGCGCGAGGCACGCGATCCCAACGAGAAGTGATGGATCAGCAGATCGTCGGGCCCGACGAGATCGACCATCTCGCGATAGTCGATCGTCTGGTCTTCCAGCCGCGGATCGGCCGACTCGACGAAGATCTCGGACTCGAACCCCGCGTTGCGCAGCGCACGCGTGATCCCGAGCACCTCGTTGCCGATCGCGTCGCCGTACCCGAGCGACGTGAGGACCTGGTGCACGCGCGGCCGGCGCGACACGTCCGTCATGCGCGCGCCGCTCCTGTCGGCGCCGCGTCGACGATGCCTCGCGACGGCGGGAGATCGCGACGGCGTCGGGCGAAGAAGCCGGGCAGCGGCTCGAGCGCCGGCGCGGGCTCGCGCGACAGCCGCTCGAACATGTCGAGATACTTGCGCTCGATCACCGGCCACGCATAATGGCGGCGGAAGAACTCGCGGCCGTTCGCGCCGAGAATCTGGCCGAGCGGGCCCGTCGCCTCGAGCTGATACAGCGCCTCGGCGAACTCCTCGAACGAGTCGTAGTACAACCCCGCGTTGCTGCGGATGCACTGTCCGCGCAGCACGTCACAGCCGCCGTTGGCGAGCACCGGTTTGCCCATCGCCCACGCCTCGAGCGCGACCATCGACAGGCTCTCGTACTTCGACGGCATGATCAGCGCGTCGCACGCGGCCAGCGCGTCGTACTTGTCCTCGTCGGGCAGGAAGCCGAGATGGCGGATGCGCGCGTGCTTCGGCACGCTCATGACGTTCGATCCGATCAGCACCAGATCCAGCCCGTGCGGGTACATCGTTGCGTACCGCTCGAAGTGCGAGAACAGCTCGGGAAAGCCCTTGTTCTCGTCGATGCGCCCGACGTACAGCGCGAACGGCCGGCGGATGTTGAACTTCTTCTTGAAGCGCCACGGCTGCGTGCGCTCCGGGATTTCGGATCCGACGCCGACGACGATGCCGGGACCGCGGCGGTCGCTGACGTGCGTGATGAGCGCGCGCTCTTCGGGCGAGTTGAACATCACGCCGCGCACGCCGCGGAAGATCGGTCCGAAGATCGACAGGCCGATCGCCGGATCGCGCTCGGCCGTCGGCACGAGCACGGCCTTCGCCGGCACCGCGCGGACGCCGTGCCACGCGTGGTAGTAGCGGAAGCTGAAGAACAGCACGAAGTCGAAGTCGTTCGCGCGCGACGCGAGATGTGTGACGAGCGCCGGGCTCGCCGGTCCCTCGCTGTCGAGCCACTGGAGCTCATCCGCGATCGAGTGCGGATGATCGAAGACCCAGTGCGACAGCTTGCCGAAACGCTTCGGATCGCGCGGATGCGAGACGGGAAAGCGTCGCACCGTGATCCCGCGGATCGTTTCTTCGCCGGCGGGCAGCTCGTTCTTCCACGTCACGTAGTCGCGCGCGCAGGTCGTCAGCACTTCGACCTGCGCGTGACGCGAGAGGCGCTCGGCGATGTAACGCGCGTGAAGCTCGGCGCCGCCGCTCAAGTCCGCGGCATAGCGCTGCACGACGACCGCGAGCTTCACTGGTCCGTCGCGTCCGAGGGATCCGGCGTGTCGTCGAGCTCGTCGGCACCCGCGTCGGCATCGGCGTCCGAACCCGCATCCGAGCCACCCGTGTCATCGCCATTGTCGCCAGCCGCATTCGGCGCCCACGTCTGGCCCTGCGCGTTGGCGAGCGTCGAGCCCGGCCGGCGGCGGCGCCGGCGTCTGCGACGACGCCGCTCGCCGTTGCCGGTCTGACCCCCGTCCTGCCCCTGCTGGCCGCTGCCCGGCGTCGCGGCCTGAGCGCTCGAGGCCTCACCTGACGACGTGCTCGTCGCACCCGCCGCACCGGTGCCCTGCGCGGCGGCAATCGGCACGACTGGCGCAGGCTGTCGCTGCGGCTGATTCTGTCCGCCCTGCCGCTGTCCGCCACCCTGACCCTGGTTCTGGCGCGGCTGCCGGTACTCGACGACGGTCTCGAGCGAGCGGGCGCGGCGCTCGTCGAAATCCATCCGGCTCGTCAGCGACTCGACGCGCATCTTCAGGTTGTGGACTTCGATCCCGAGCCGCGTGATCTCCAGCGTCAGGTTGTGCAGCAGCTCGTACGACAGCGGCTCGCGCTCCTCGAGCCGCCGCAGCCGCTCTTCGGCCTGCCGGTTGATCTCGGACTGCAGATGCAGCACCGACGTGATCTTGTCGGGGTTGAAGAACAGCTTCAGCAGCGGCCGGAACAGCCGCCGCAGCGCGCTCAACGGGCCGCGGTGCGTCTCGTACAGCGTCGTCTCGCCGAACTCGTAGTTCGGCGGCGCGGGCGGCACGACGCGCTGCTTGCGGTACTGCGCGACGAGATCGGAGCGCAGGCCGCGCGGATCGAGGAACTTCTCGAGCTTGACGGTCGCCAGCTGCTGGATTTCGGCTTCGGTGTAGTCGGCGCCGCGCTTCTCGCGAATCCGCGCGCGGATCTGCCGCATGATCTGCTCGACGTCCACCGCATCGGATCGGACGTTCATCTCGGACATATCGCTGCCTTCGCCGCGTGACCTGCCGTCACGCCGGATGTGAGGCGCACCCGCGCGCCGCTACCGGAACAACGTCGCGGGTCCGTAGACGAACAGGATCACCGCGACGCCCCAGAGCGCGACGCACGCGAGCAGGGGACGATCCGTCACGAGGATCTCGGACGGGTTGCCGCCGCCCTCCCGCTGGTGCACCAGGTACAAATATCGAAAAATCCCATACAGCGGAAACGGCACCGTCCAGACGAGACGGTCCGATCCGAATCGAGCGACCGTATCCGGGTCGATCGTATAGAGCGCATACGCGAGCAGCGTGGACGCCGTCACCACGCTGATCATCTGATCGAGCAAATAGGGGCTGTACTCCGCGAGGATGCGGCGATGGTCCTTCGCGCCATCCGCCAGCATCGTCAGTTCCGCACGCCGCTTGCTGAACGCCAGGAACAGCGCGCCCAGCAGCGTGATCAGCAGCAGCCAGTGGCTCATCGTGACGTTGATGGCCACCACGCCGGCCCACGCGCGGATCACGAAGCCCATGGCGAGCGTCAGGGCGTCGAGAATCACCACGTGCTTCAGCGAAAGGGAATAGAGCACGAGCAGCACGACGTACGACAACGCGACGAGGCCGAATCTCGTGGAGAGCCAGAACGCCACGGAGAGCGCGACGGCGGTCAGCACGACCGCGAAGCCCATGGCCGTGCCCGGCGTCAGGTCGCCGGACGCGATCGGACGCCGCGACTTCGTCGGATGCCGCTGATCCGACTCCCGATCGCGCACGTCGTTGACGAGATAGACGACGCCCGCGAGCAGACAGAACACGGCGAACGCGATCGCCGCCGAGGCGACCGCGGACGGATCGAGCAGTTTTCCCGCGAAAATCAGGCCGACGAAGACGACGGCGTTCTTCGTCCACTGCTGCGGCCGTAGCGAGAGGACGAGCGCGGTCGCCAGAGACCGGCGGGTCGCGTGTGACGCGGCGGTCGCCGGTGTGGCAGAGGTGGCGGAACTGCGAGCCATGAGCGGGGCATCGTGCCCCATTCCCCTGGCGGCTATTGGAAGCTCTTGAGCGCTTCGTCCTCGGAGTCGAACGTCTCGAAGACCGTCAGCAGCTTGGTGATCGACAGCAGGTCCGTGATGCGCTTCGTCAGGTTCACCAGCTTCAACTGGCCGCCCTGCCGGCTCACCGTCGTGTAGGTGTGCACGACTTCGCCGAGGCCCGCGCTGTCGATGTAAGGAACGCCCGCGAGGTTCAGCAGGATGCGCTTGCGGCCCTGCGCGGTCAACGCGTTGACCTTCGCCTTCAGGGCTTCGTCACCCTCGCCCAGCGTAATCTTGCCCTTCAGGTCGAGAATCGTCACGTCGCCGACGACTCGCTCCTCGATCTGCATGCGAAACTCCTTCTTCTCTTGGAAAAACCGCACTCAGTCTAGGGGGTCGGACGGTTTTCCACAAGGGCTGTCTATCGAAGGCCGGACCCGAAAAGGAAGTTCGAAGTTCGAACGGCGAAGTTCGAAACGTTGGAACCGCCTCGAAGGCCCGACCTCCAGGCAGATCCGTCCCTAGTCCGATTCCCGGCGCTGCTTCTTGCGGGAGCGTTTGCGGGCGAGCGCCTGCTTGGCGCGCCGCTTGTCGCCGGGCTTGAGATAGAACGAGTGCTTCTTGATGTCCTTGATGATGTCTTCCTGCTGCACTTTGCGCTTGAAGCGGCGCAAGGCACTCTCGATAGACTCGCCTTCCTGAATCTTCACTTCGGCCACGGTTCGACACCCCCTTTCTGGTCGGGATCGTGCTGGCCGGAAATTTCCGGCGCGAGCAACATCGTAGGGTAACACGCCGGTACTCGACGCCGGTCCCCTAAAAACGCGCAATTCCTCACATAGAATCATGGGCCGTGCGCATTCTCGTTGTCGGATCGGGCGGGCGCGAGCACGCCCTCGTGTGGAGGCTCGGCCGCGATCCCGACGTCTCCGGCGTCCTCGCGGCGCCAGGAAACCCCGGAATGGCCTCAATGGGGGCCTGTATTCCCGTCGATGTCACCCGTCCGGCAGACATCCTGGCCCTGGCGACCCGCGAGCGCGCCGACCTTACCGTCGTCGGCCCCGAAGCGCCCCTCGAGCGCGGGCTCGCCGATCTCTTCCGTCAACGCGGGTTGCCCATCGTCGGGCCGTCGCGGCGCGGAGCGGCCCTCGAGTGCTCGAAGGTCCACTCCAAGCACTTCATGGCGCGTCACCGCATTCCCACCGCGCGATTCCTCGTCTGTGACGATGCCGATCGCGCGCTGGCGGCTGTGCGATCGGGCGCGTTCGGCTTTCCTGTCGTGCTCAAAGCCGACGGGCTCGCCGCAGGCAAGGGCGTCGTCATCGCCGCCGATCGCGCGGAAGCCGAACAGGCCGTGCGCGCGGCGATGATCGATCGCGCGTTCGGCGCGGCCGGCGATCGCCTGCTCATCGAAGAATGTCTGACCGGCCCCGAAGTGTCGGCCTTCTTCTTGTGCGACGGCCACAGGGCGATTCCGCTCTCGTCCGCGCAGGATCACAAGCGCATCTTCGACGATGACAAAGGGCCGAACACGGGAGGGATGGGCGCGTTCGCGCCGAGCCCGCTGGTGACGCCGGACATCGCCGCGTTTGCGGGGCAGCGCGTCGCGCAAGCGGTCGTCGACGGCATGCGCGAAGAAGGCGAGCCGTACGTCGGCTTCCTCTACGTCAGCCTGATGCTGACGCCGGACGGCCCGAAGGTCATCGAGTTCAACGTGCGCTTCGGCGATCCGGAAGCGCAGGTCGTACTGCCGGGACTGGACGGACCGATCGCGCGCGTGCTGGCCGCTGCGGCGGACGGTGCGCTCGATCGCGCGCCGGCGCTGGGCGTCAGCGGCGATCGCTACGTCGGCGTCGTGCTCGCATCGCGCGGCTATCCCGCGACCTCCGAGTCTGGACGGCAGATCGACGGCCTCGAGCGCGCGGCCGCCGTGCCTGACGCATTGGTGTTTCACGCCGGAACGACGATGGCCGACGGACGCGTCGTCACGGCCGGTGGGCGCGTGCTGACGGTCGTCGGCCGCGGCGCGACGTATGCCGATGCGATGGCGACGGCCTATCGCGCCGTCGGCGAGATCGCGTTCGATGGGATGCAGTTCCGTCACGACATCGGGCGCAAGGCGATCGGACGGTAAGACCGGGGACCAAGGGACCAAGGGACCAAGGGACCAGGGGACCAGGGGACGAAGGGACCAAGGGACGAGGGGACGAACAGGGTCGTAGGGGCGGCCCTTGTGGCCGCCCGTTCCGCAGTTGTAGGCCGGTCCTTCAGGCCCGGCGAACGGAGGACGGAGTGTCGCAGGTACTGATTCTGATGGGTTCGGATTCCGACGCGGCGATCATGGGCGCCGCGGGTGAGGCGTTGACCGAGCTCGGACTGACGTGGGAAATGACCGTCGCGTCCGCGCATCGCTCGCCGGCGCGCGTGATGCGGCTCGTCGGCGAAGCACCGGCCAAAGGCGTGCGCGTGTTCATCGTCGGCGCCGGCGCTGCGGCGCATCTGGCCGGCGTGGTTGCGGCGCACACGACGTTGCCCGTCATCGGCGTGCCGATCGATTCGTCGGCGCTGAAGGGACTCGACGCGCTGCTGTCGACGGTGCAGATGCCGCCGGGCGTGCCTGTCGCGACCGTGGCGATCGGCAAGCCCGGCGCGACGAACGCCGGCGTGCTCGCCGCGCAGATGATCGCGCTCGCGGACGCCGATCTCGCCAAGCGTCTCGTCGCCTACAAGAAGAAGCTGGAAGAGAAAGTCGAAGCCGCGGCGGCGCGGCTGGGACAGAAGTAGATTTTCGCGGCTTACCCCATCTTCCCCGCCAGCGCCTGTCCCGCCGACTTGCGTTCGCCCTCGACGATGAGCTGGCCGCAGGCGGCGCGGATGTCGCGGCCGCGGCTCTTGCGGACGGAGACGATCACGCCGCGATCGGCGAGCACGCGCGCGAAGGCGTCGACGGCGGCGTCGCTCGGGCGCCGGAACGGAATGCCCGGCGCTTCGTTGAGCGGCAGCAGATTGACCTTCGCGCGCAGACCGTTCAGCAATCGCACGAGCCGCCGCGCGTCGTCGACCGTGTCGTTGACGCCGGCGAGCAGCACGTACTCGAACGTGATTCGGCTGCGCTTGCCGACAGGAAACTTTCGGCAGGCGTCGATGACGGCCTCGAGGTCGTAGCGTTTGTTGAGCGGGACGATCGCGTCGCGGCCCTCGTCGGTCGTCGCGTGCAGCGAGATCGCGAGGTTCGGCATCAGCGGCTCGGCCGCGAGACGCTCGATCGCCGGCACGAGCCCGACGGTCGACAACGTCACGCGCTTCGGATGGACGCCGAGCCCGGCCTCGTCCGCGAGCATCCGCAGCGCTTTCATCGTCGCGTCGTAGTTGTGCAGCGGCTCGCCCATGCCCATCAGCACGATGTTGAAGCTCGAGCCCGCGAGCTTCGTGTGATGGGCTAGCACGCGCACCTGACCGGCGATCTCGCCTGCAGACAAGTGCCGCACGAGTCCCATCTTGCCGGTGAGACAGAACGCGCACGCCATCGCGCAGCCCACCTGCGTCGAGACGCAGAACGTCTGCGCCGGCGTGTCGGGAATGTAGACCGACTCGATGCGGCGTCCGTCCTGCAGCCGCAGCAGGAACTTCGTCGTGCCGTCCGACGAGGTCTGCACGGACTCGACCGCCGGCGTCTCGATTGTCGCGGCGTCGTGCAAGCGATCGCGGAGCGCCTGCGGCAGATCGGTCATCGCGCTGACGGCGGTCACGCCCTTCGCGTGGATCCACGAAAAGATCTGCCGGCCGTGGAACGCACGGGCATCGAATTGGCCCATGGCCTGTTCGAGTTCAGCGCGTTCGAGCTCGGCGAGATTCATCGTCAAACGGTGGAAATACGAGGCAACTCCATGGTATCATTCCGATCTTGAAGTTCGCTCGTAACCTCAATCCAGTTAACGACTTACGGTGCGGTTCCTGACATGGTGACCGCGGAGACGCTGTCGTCGGGGCTTCGGCTGACGACCGAGGCGATGCCTCACGTTCGATCGGTGAGCGTCGGCGTCTGGCTGAAGCGCGGATCGCGTCACGAGACGGACGCGGAGAGCGGCGTCGCGCACTTCGTCGAGCACATGCTCTTCAAGGGCACGTTCACGCGCACGGCCCAGCAGATCGCGCAGACGATCGACTCGATTGGCGGCCAGCTCGACGCGTTCACGTCGAAGGAATACGCCGGCTACTACATCAAAGTCCTCGACGAGCACCTGCCGCTGGCAATCGATCTGCTGAGCGACATGGTGATGCACCCGGCGCTCGCGCCGGCGGACATCGCGCGCGAGCAGAGCGTGATCCTCGAAGAGATCAAGATGGTCGAGGACGCGCCGGACGATCTCGTCCATGAAGTCTTCGCCGAGCAGTTCTGGGCGCGTCATCCGCTCGGACGGCCGATTCTCGGCACGCCTGAGACGGTCAGCTCGTTCACGTCGGAAGGACTGCGCCGCTATTTCGAACAGACCTATCTCGCGCCGAATCTGATCGTCGCCGCCGCGGGCCGGATTGAGCATGCGGGCGTACGTGCGCTCATCGAGCGCGCGTTCGAGCGGCTGCCGACCGCCGCCGCGCCCGCCGTAGACGTGCCGCCCGCGATCACACCGGGCGTGGTCGTGCGCGAAAAAGACATCGAGCAGAGCCACGTGTGTCTCGGCACGGCGGCCTATCCGCAGGCGCATGCGGATCGCCACGCGTTGTACGTGCTGAACACGATTCTCGGCGGATCGATGAGCTCGCGGCTGTTCCAGCACATCCGCGAAGATCGCGGCCTGGCGTACTCGGTGTGGAGCAGCCTGATGGCGTTCAGTGACGCGGGCGCGATGACGATCTATGCGGGCTGCGCGACCGATCGCGTCGAGGAAGTCGTCGACCTCACGATCGCCGAGCTCGCGGGCTTGCGCGCCACGCCGGTGCCCGCCGACGAGCTGCAGCGCGCGAAGGATCACTTGAAGGGCAGCTTGATGCTGAGCCTCGAGAACACGTCGAGCCGGATGTCGCAGCTCGCGAAGCAGGAGCTGACCTTCGGCCGTCAGTTCACGCTCGACGAGATTCTCGGCAGCATCGACGCCGTGTCCGCCAGCGACGTCCAGCGCGTCGCGAGCGATTTGTTCAAAGACGGCGCCGTCGTCGCCACCGTCGTCGGGCCCGCGCTGCCGAAGGCGCTGACGGCCGCGCAATTGAGGATCTGAGCCCAGGATGATTCCCCGCTACACGCACAAGGAGATGGGCGCGATCTGGAGCGAGTTGCGCCGGTACGAGACGTGGCTCGAGGTCGAGCTCGCGGCGACCGACGCGCTGGCCGCGGCCGGCATCGTGCCCGTCGAAGACGCGCGCACGCTGCGCGCGCGCGCCGCCTTCGACATCGCGCGCATCGAAGAGATCGAGCAGACGACGCAGCACGATGTGATCGCGTTCACGACGGCGGTCGCGGAGAAGGCGGGAGAGTCGGCGCGCTGGCTGCACTTCGGTCTGACCTCGTCCGACGTGCTCGACACGGCGCTCGCGATTCAGATGCGCCAGGCCTGCGATCTGATCCTGACGGACGTCGACGCGCTGCTCGCCGCCGTGGCGACGCGCGCGGAGGAGCATCGCCGCACACCGATGATTGGGCGCACGCACGGCGTCCACGCCGAGCCGATGACGTTCGGCGTCAAGCTCGCGTTGTGGCACGCGGAGCTGCAGCGCGATCGCGTGCGCGTCGAGCGTGCGCGCGAGACGGTCGCTGTCGGCAAACTGTCGGGCGCGGTCGGCATGTTCGCGCACCTCGATCCTGCGATTGAAGAAGCCGTCTGCGAGCGCCTCGGGCTGAGCGCGGCGCCGGTGTCATCGCAGGTCATCCAGCGCGATCGCCACGCGGAACTGCTGACGTCGCTCGCGATTCTGGCCGCGTCGCTCGAGAAGTTCGCGCTCGAGATTCGCGGGCTGCAGAAGACGGAGATCGGCGAGGTCGAAGAGCCGTTCGCCCGCGGACAGAAGGGCTCGTCCGCGATGCCGCACAAGCGCAACCCGATCGGCTGCGAGCAGATCGTCGGTCTCGCGCGGCTGATCCGCGCCAACGCGATGGCCGCGCTCGAGAACGTCGCGCTGTGGCACGAGCGCGACATCTCGCACTCGTCGGTCGAGCGCGTGATTCTGCCGGACAGCTTCATCGCTCTCGATCACATGCTCCGCCGCTTCACACGCATCGTCTCCGGCATGGTCGTGTATCCGGATCGCATGCTGGAGAATCTGCGGCGCTCGCGCGGCGTCGTGTTCTCCGGCACGGTGCTGCTCGAGCTGGCCAAGCGCGGCATCTCGCGCGAGCAGGCGTACGAGTGGGTGCAGCGCAACGCGATGCGCTCGTTCCACGAGCAGCGCGATTTCAAGGAGCTGCTGCTCGCCGATCCGGACGTCGCGGCGAACGTGCCGCGCGCGGTCATCGACGAGGCGTTCGATCTCGACGGGCAGTTGAAGAACGTCGACGCGATCTTCGCGCGGGTGTTCGCGCGGAGCGTGCCGGCCGGAACCGCGACGCCGCGCGTCGCCGAGGCCGTTCGATAGCCATCGCATGTTGATCCTGCCGGGCGCCGCGGCGTTCTCTCCATTCCGCCTCGAGCGCCTGCTCGCCACACTTCGCACGTCGGTCTCCGGCGTCGAGATTCGCGCGATCGGCGCGAGATACATCCACTTCGTCGATCTCGAGCGGCCGCTGGACGCGGACGCGCGCGCGGTGCTCGATCGCCTGCTCGAGTACGGTCCTCGGCGAGCCGCAGTCGCCGAGCGCGGCGACCTCCTGCTCGTCGTGCCGCGTCGCGGAACGCAGTCGCCCTGGTCCAGCAAGGCCACGGACATCGCGCATAACGCCGGCCTCACGGCGGTGCGGCGCGTCGAGCGCGGCATCGCGTACTACGTCGACGCCGGCCGCCCGCTTGCGGCCAACGAGCGCATCGCCGCCGGCAGCGTGCTCCACGACCGCATGGTCGAGAGTGTGCTCTCGCATCTCGACGATGCGGCGACGTTGTTCGAGCAGGGCGATCCGCGGCCGCTGCTGACGATCGACGTGCTCGGCGGCGGACGCGCCGAGCTGGCGCGCGCGAATACGGCGCACGGTTTCGCGCTGGCGCCGGACGAGATCGACTATCTCTGGGAGGCGTTCACCGCGCTCGGCCGCAATCCCACCGACGTCGAGCTCATGATGTTCGCGCAGGCGAACAGCGAGCACTGCCGCCACAAGATCTTCAACGCGACGTGGACGGTCGACGGTGCCGAGGCGCCGCGCAGTCTGTTCGGCATGATTCGCCACACGTATGAAAGCGCCGCCGACGAGGACGTGCTCAGCGCGTATGCCGACAATGCGGCGGTGATTCGCGGTCCGCGCGTGCGCCGGTTCTTTCCCGAGCCCGGCAGCGAGCGTTTCGCCGCGCATGATGAGCCCGCGCACATCATGATGAAGGTCGAGACGCACAACCATCCGACCGCGATCGCGCCGTATCCCGGCGCGTCGACGGGATCGGGCGGCGAGATCCGCGACGAAGGCGCCACCGGATGCGGCGCGCGGCCGAAGGCCGGTCTCGTCGGGTTCAGCGTCTCGCATCTGCGCGTGCCCGGCCTCGTGCAGCCGTGGGAGCACGAGGACATCGGCAAGCCGCGCCGGATCGTGTCGCCGTTCCAGATCATGATCGACGGCCCGATCGGCGCGGCCGCGTTCAACAACGAGTTCGGCCGGCCGGTGATCTGCGGCTACTTCCGCACGCTCGAGCAGCTCGATCGCGGCCGCGTGCGTGGCTATCACAAGCCGATCATGATCGCCGGCGGACTCGGCACGATTCGCGACGCGCACGTCAGGAAGCGCGACATCCCCGTCGGATCGCTGCTCGTCGTGCTCGGCGGTCCTGCGATGCTGATCGGCCTCGGCGGCGGTGCGGCCTCGTCGATGACGTCCGGCGCGAGCGACGCGGAGCTGGATTTCGCGTCGGTCCAGCGCGACAACGCCGAGATGGAGCACCGCTGCCAGGAAGTGATCGATCGCTGCTGGCAGCTCGGCGATCGCAATCCGATTCGGTTCATCCACGACGTCGGCGCCGGCGGGTTGTCGAACGCGCTGCCGGAGCTGATCAAAGACGGCGGCCGAGGCGGGACGATCGCGCTGCGTCGCATCCCGAGCGCGGACTCCGCGCTGTCGCCGCTCGAGATCTGGTGCAACGAGGCGCAGGAGCGCTACGTGCTCGCGATCGCGCCGGACGATCTCGAGAGGTTCACCGCGATCTGCGAGCGCGAACGATGTCCGTTCGCGGTCGTGGGCGAGGCGCTGGCGGAATCTCATCTGCACGTGGGCGACGATCAGCTGACCGGCACGCCTGTCGATCTGCCCCTGTCCGTGCTGTTCGGCAAGCCGCCAAAGATGCGGCGTGCGTTCGATCGCGAGACGAGCGCGCATGCGCCGCTGGCGCTGACTGGCATCACGATCGCCGAGGCGGCAGACCGCGTGCTGCGCGTGCCTGCCGTCGCCGGCAAGGGATTCCTTGTCACGATCGGCGATCGCAGCGTGACCGGACTGGTCAGCCGCGATCAGATGGTCGGGCCATGGCAGGTGCCAGTGGCTGACGCGGGCATCACGCTCGCCAGTTACGACGGCTGCGAGGGCGAGGCGATGGCGATGGGCGAGCGCACGCCGCTCGCGCTCGTCGATGCGCCTGCGTCCGGCCGCATGGCCGTCGCCGAGGCCATCACCAACATCGCCAGCGCGCGCATCGAGAAGCTGCAGGACGTCAAGCTCTCCGCCAACTGGATGGCGGCGGCCGGACATCCGGGCGAAGACCAGGCGCTCTTCGACACGGTTCGCGCGGTCGCGATGGATCTCTGTCCCGCGCTCGGCCTCGTTATTCCGGTCGGCAAAGACTCGATGTCGATGCACACGCGATGGACCGATGAGGCTCACGAGCGTTCCGTCACCGCGCCGCTCTCGCTCATCGTCTCCGCGTTCGCGCCGGTGCCCGACGTACGGCTAGCGGTAACGCCGCAGATCCAGCCGGAGATCGACGCGCAGCTGCTCCTGATCGATCTCGGCGCGGGCAGGAATCGTCTCGGCGGATCGGCGTTGGCGCTCGCGTGGAATCAGGTCGGCGACGTGGTCCCTGATCTCGACGATCCGCGACGACTCGCGGCGTTCTTCGACGTCATCCAGTCGTGCCTCGCCGGCGGATTGCTCGTCGCGTATCACGATCGATCGGATGGCGGGTTGTTCGCGACGCTCGCGGAGATGGCGTTCGCAGGGCATGCCGGCCTCGACATCGACGTCAGCGCGCTCGGCGCCGATCCGCTGGCCGCGCTCTTCAGCGAAGAGCTCGGCGCGGTCATTCAGGTTCGCGCGACGGACGTCGCCGCGGTCATGCCGCGGCTCACGGAAGCAGGCCTGCGCGACGTCACGCACGTCATCGGCCGTGCGGTCCCTGGCGAGACGATTCGGATCGCGCGCTGCGGGGCGGAGATCTATCGCGCATCTCGCGTGGATCTGCATCGCGCGTGGGCGGAGCTCAGTTACACGATGCAGAGCCTGCGCGACAATCCCGGCTGCGCGCGTCAGGAGTACGACGGGCTGCTCGATGCGGACGCGCCCGGCCTGTCCGCGTCGCTCACCTACAAGACGGATGACGACGTCGCGGCGCCGTTCATCGCGACGGGCGTCAGACCGCGCGTCGCGATCCTTCGCGAGCAGGGCGTCAACGGCCAGTACGAGATGGCCGCGGCCTTCACCCGCGCGGGATTTGACGCCTTCGACGTGCACATGAGCGACGTGCTCGCCGGACGTGTCGATCTCGCGACGTTCAAAGGGCTGGCCGCGTGCGGCGGGTTCTCCTACGGCGACGTGCTCGGCGCCGGCGGGGGCTGGGCGAAGACCGTGCTGTTCAACGCCCGCGCGCGCGATCAGTTCGCCGCGTTCTTCGCGCGGCCCGACACGTTCGCGCTCGGCATCTGCAACGGCTGCCAGATGCTGTCGAACCTGCACGAGATCATCCCGGGCACGTCGCACTGGCCGCGGTTCGTGCGCAACGTCTCCGAGCAGTACGAAGCGCGCGTCGCGCTCGTGCGCGTCGAGAAGAGTCCGTCTGTCCTTCTCGCAGGCATGGAACGCTCACAGCTTCCCATCGTCGTCGCGCACGGCGAAGGTCAGGCGCAGTTCCGGAGCGACGATGCGCTCGATCGGCTGGAAGCGGGCGGCGGCGTCGCGCTGCGCTTCGTCGACACGCGCGGCCGCGTCACGCAGACGTTCCCGGCCAATCCCAATGGATCGCCGCGAGGCATCGCGGCCGTGTGCTCGGACGATGGACGCGTGACGATCACGATGCCGCATCCGGAGCGCGTATTTCGGACCGTGCAGAATTCGTGGAGACCGGACGGATGGCGCGAAGACGGCGGCTGGATGCGCCTGTTCCGCAACGCGCGCGTGTGGTTGGGGTGAGCATGGCTGGGCCGCGAGCGGCCGTGCTAAAATCGCTGTCTTGGAGCTCAGTTTCTAAGCTCAATCCAGCGAATGATTTAGGGTCGATCGTGACGGGCCAGGAGGCCCTGACCTGACCATGGACGAGCTCAGAGAAGAGTGCGGCGTCTTCGGCATCTACGGCCA
>DASZVJ010000051.1:0-14077 GCA_035547155.1 Vicinamibacterales bacterium | reverse complement strand
CTGCTCTGAGTGCGATCGTCTGACGACGCGATGTATCTGCCACCGTCCTTCGAAGAGTCCCGTCCGGAAGTGCTTCGCGATCTGATGACGCGCCATCCGCTCGCGACCGTCGTCACGCTTGGCGCCGACGGCCTGGACGCGAACCACCTGCCGCTGCTTTATCAGGCCGCGCCTGCGCCGCACGGCACGCTCGTGGGCCACGTGTCGCGCGCAAACCGCGTCTGGCGCGACGCGCGGCTCGACGTCGACGCGCTCGCGATCTTTCACGGTCCGCAGGGCTACATCACGCCGGCGTGGTATCCGTCCAAAGCCGACACCGGCAAGGTCGTTCCGACGTGGAACTACATCGTCGTGCACGCGTACGGCCGGCTGCGCTTTCTCGACGATCCCACGTGGCTGCGGAATCACGTCGACGCGCTGACCGCGACGCACGAAGCAGCGCAGACCGCGCCGTGGTCCGTGTCCGATGCGCCGTCGGACTACATCGACAGCCTGATCAAAGGCATCGTCGGCTTCGAGCTCACCGTCACGCGGCTGCTGGGCAAGTGGAAGCTCAATCAGAACAAGACGGACGCGGAGCGCGGTGGCCTCGTCCGCGCGATGCGCGAACAGAACGACGCGGATACGACGACGATGGCGGAGCTGATCGAGCGGGCGAAGGAACGTTAGTTGCCGAGCCGAGACGCCCACGCGTGATGACGACGTCGATGCCACTCCGTACCCCTTTCACCTTCCACTCCACCGCTGACGAAGTCATCGCCGGCATCGATCTGACCGGGCGCCGCGTGTTGATCACCGGCGGCGCGTCGGGCATCGGGCTCGAGACGACGCGTGTGCTCGCGGGCGCGGGCGCGGACGTGACCGTCGCGGTGCGGGACGTCGACGCGGCGGCGCGTGCACTGGCGGGCATCGGATTGGATCGTGCGGTCCACATCGTCCATCTCGATCTCCTCGATCGCGCGTCGATCGCCGCGTGTGCGGCGGCGTGGCGCGGGCCGCTGGACGTGCTGATCAACAACGCGGGTGTCATGGCACCGCCCGATCGCAAGACGCACGAGGGCTGGGACACGCAGTTCGCGACGAATCATCTCGGCCACTTTGCGTTGACGCTCGCGCTCCACGACGCGCTCGCCTCTTCCGGCCGCGCGCGCATCGTCGTCCTCAGCTCCAGCTCGCATCAGGCCTCACCCGTCATCTTCGACGACATCCATTTCGATCGCCGGCCGTACGATCCGATCCGCGCGTATGCGCAGTCGAAGACGGCGAACGTGCTGTTTGCTGTCGGTGCGGCCTCACGCTGGGCGAAGGACGGCATCACGGCGAACGCGCTGATGCCCGGCGCGATTCCGACGCCGCTCCAGCGACATATCGGCGGCATGAAGACGCCGCTCGAACAGCGCAAGACCGTCGCGCAAGGTGCGGCCACGTCCGTACTGCTCGCCGCCTCGCCGCTCGTCGAAGGCGTGACGGGACGCTATTTCGCGGACTGCAATGAAGCGGTCTTGCTGAAAGACGACGCACGCGATATCGCTGGCGTCGCGCCGCACGCACTCGATCCGATCAGCGCGGATCGGTTGCGGGAGGAATCGCTGCGGCTGATGGAGATGTAGAGCCCTACCGGGCCGCCACAAGGGCGGCCCCTACGATGGGCGTATGCGACGGCGATGAGGCGTCGTGTCGTAGGGGCGGCCCTTGTGGCCGCCCGATCTGCGACCGCACGATTCGCGCATATCATTCGGCGCGTGCTCCTCACTTTTTCGATCGTCTCGGCCATCGCCGTCGTCGGTCTGATCCTGCTCGGAAGCACGTCCGTCCGTCGCCTCGGCTCGCGGCCGACGATGCTCGCGGCCCTGCCACTGGCGCTCCTCTTTCCGGCGGTGGCCGTTCCCACCGCGTCGATGGCGATGATTCGTGCCTTTCAGACCATCGCCGCAAATGGTCAGGCGCCGACCGGCGTCGCCGCTGCCATGGCTCGCGACATCGCGCGGACCTTGTCGTTCGCCGCCGTCGCGGCGGCGATTGTCATGCTCGTGGCAGCGTGGCTGCAGCGGCGCGCGACGGCGAATGCCCTGGACGATGCCGTCGAGCCGGCAGTGACGGTGACATGGGGGCGATGGATCCTCGCGGGCTCGCCGCTGCTACTGGTGCCGGTCGTGTGGTTGATGCACGCCGTCGGTCAGGCAGGCCTGCTGACGATGCGCGCGGCGGCGGCAATCACGGATGCGACGGCGTCGCCCGCCGCACTCGCATCGACGCACGCGATCTACGTCGACGCAATTTCCAGGTATCTGATGGCGGCGTCGCTGGGCGGCGTCTTTTTCTGTCCGGTGCTCGCGGTCGTGGCCATCGCGAACCTGTTGGCCGTTCGGCTCAGCGGCCCGTCCGCGAGCATCGAACGCGTCGCCTACGCCATGGCCGCGATCCTCGCCGTGCCGATCGCGGGGGATCTCACGACACTCTGGCGAGCCATTCACGCGTTCGAGTCGACGCAGCGGTGAATGCCCCGCCTCCGCGCGATCGCCCGTAGCCCGCCGAGTATGATGTTTGTCGCCGTGACGAATCCGACCCTGGCGCGACTTGCTGCCGACACCGCCAAACTCCGCGACGAAGGCCTCTTCAAACAGGAACGCGTGCTCACGACGCCGCAGGACGCGGTCGTGCGCGTCGATGATGGCCCCGAGGTCATCAACCTGTGCGCGAACAACTATCTCGGGCTGGCGAACCATCCGGAGATTCGCGCGGCCGTGCGCGACGCGGTCGAGCGCCACGGCTACGGCATGGCGTCCGTGCGCTTCATCTGCGGCACGCACGCGATCCATCGCGAGCTCGAGTCGCGCCTCAGCCGCTTCCTCGGCACCGAGGACACGATCCTCTACTCGTCCTGCTTCGATGCGAACGGCGGGCTCTTCGAGACGCTGCTCGACGAGAGCGACGCCGTCATCAGCGACACGCTCAATCACGCGAGCATCATCGACGGCATCCGGCTCTGCAAGGCGCAGCGTCTGCGCTACACGACCGGCGACATGGCCGATCTCGAGCGCGCGCTGCGCGAGGCCGCCGGCGCGCGCACGCGCCTGATCGCGACCGACGGCGTGTTCTCGATGGACGGCACGATCGCGAAGCTGCACGCGATCTGCGACCTCGCCGATCGCCACGACGCGCTCGTCATGGTCGACGACTCGCACGCGGTCGGGTTCATGGGCGCGCGTGGCCGCGGCACCCACGAGCACTGCGGCGTGCTGTCCCGCATCGACATTCTCACCGGCACGCTCGGCAAGGCGCTCGGCGGCGGCAGCGGCGGGTACACGTCCGGCCGCCGCGAGATCATCGCGTGGCTGCGCCAGCGCTCGCGGCCCTACTTGTTCTCGAACAGCATCCCGCCGCCGGTCGCGGCGTCGGCGATCAAAGCACTGGATCTCGTCGAAGCGGACACGTCGCTGCGCGATCGGCTCTTCGACAACGCGCGGTTCTTCCGCGAGCGCATGACCGCGGCGGGCTTCACGCTGCCGCCCGGTGAGCATCCGATCATCCCGGTCATGCTCGGCGACGCGAAGGTCGCGGTCGCGATGGCGGATCGCCTGCTCGCCGAAGGCGTCTACGTGATCGGCTTTTCATTTCCAGTCGTACCGAAGGGCCAGGCCAGGATTCGCACGCAGATGTCGGCCGCGCACACACGCGCGCATCTCGAGCGCGCCGTCGACGCGTTCACGCGCATCGGGAAGGAATTGGGAATCGTTTCATGAAAGCTCTCGTCAAGGCCCGCGCCGAGCGCGGCATCTGGATGCAGGACGTGCCCGAGCCGTCGATCGGGCACAACGACGTGTTGATCCGCGTGCGTCGCGCGTCGATCTGCGGTACCGATCTCCACATCTTCAACTGGGACGCGTGGGCGCAGAAGACGATCCCCGTGCCGATGGTCGTCGGCCACGAGTTCTGCGGCGAGATCGTCGAGATCGGCAGCGAGGTCGCCGGACTGCGCCCAGGCGATCGCGTCGCGGGCGAAGGCCACGTGACGTGCGGTCACTGCCGCAACTGCCGCGCCGGACGCCGGCATCTCTGCCGCAACACCGTCGGGGTCGGCGTCAATCGTCCCGGCTGCTTCGCCGAGTACGTCGCGATTCCTGCGGCCAACGCATTCAAGCTGCCCGACTCGATCGACGACGACACGGGCGCGATTCTCGATCCGTTCGGCAACGCGACACATACCGCGCTCTCCTTCAGCGTCGTCGGCGAGGACGTGCTGATCACCGGCGCGGGGCCGATCGGCATCATGGCCGCCGCCATCGCCCGTTTCGTCGGCGCGCGCTTCATCGTCATCAGCGACGTCAACGACTATCGCCTCGCCCTCGCGCGCAAGATGGGCGCGACGCTCGCGATCAATGCGACGACGACGTCGCTCGAAGACGCGATGAAGACGTTGGGGATGGAGGAAGGCTACGACGTCGGCTTCGAGATGTCCGGTCACGCCGCCGCGTTCCGCGACATGCTCCGCACGATGAACCACGGCGGCAGCATCGCAATCCTCGGCATCCCGCCGAACGAGATCGCGATCGACTGGAATCAGGTGATCTTCAAGGCCCTGACGCTGAAGGGCATCTACGGCCGCGAGATGTTCGAGACCTGGTACAAGATGTCGAGCCTGCTCCAGAGCGGCGTCGACATCTCGCCCGTCATCACCCACCGCTTCGCCGCCGCCGACTACGCGAAGGCCTTCGAGGTCATCGCGACGGGACAGTCGGGGAAGATCATCCTGGATTGGACAAAAGCCTAGTCAACTTTGAACTTCGAACGTTGAACTTCTGAGGCGTGCCGCCCTTCAAAGTTCGAAGTTCGCAGTTCGAAGTTGACTCTTTCCTCGCCCTTCAGTCCTGTTCCATCGGTGTGTGCGGATCCAGGAACAGCCACGCCACGGCGCCGAGCGAGTAAATCGTCGCCGAGATGTACAGCGCCATCGTCCAGTTCTGATTGGTCCACGCGAGCAGATAGCCGACGAAAAGCGACGAGGATGCGCCGGCGATGCCGCCGACCATGTTCATCGCGCCGGAGACGGTGCCGGCGTAGCGGCCGCCGATGTCCATCGCGCCGGCCCACGCCGACGGCATGATGAAGTCGTTGAAGAATCCCGCCATGCCGAGCACGAACATCGCCTGCACGGGATCGAAGATCCGCGTGAACACGAAGATCGACGCCGACGCGCCGAGAAAGCCGGTGATCGCCATGATCCGGCGCGCCTTGACGACGCTGCCGAGCGACTCCGCGAGCTTCGGCCCGAGCCAGCCCGCGATGAGGCAGCCGACGCCGCCGAGCAGCAATGGCAATCCCGTGAGCAGCGCCAGCACCATCGGGCTCAACTGCAGCGACGTCTGCCGCGCCTCACGCAAGTACGTCGGCAGCCACGTCACGTAGAACCACCAGCCGTACGCGAGACACGCGTACTGCAGGCACAACAGGATGACGTTGCGGTTCGCCATCAACTGGCGGAACGGGAACGTGTGCGCGTGCGAGGTCTCCGCGCGCGGCGGCAGCAACGCGAGCTCCGCGGCGTTCACGCTGGGATGCGTGGACGGATCGTCGCGGAACCAGCGGTAGAACGCGATCGCCCAGATCACGCCGAGCGAGCCGAAGAGCGCGAAGACGAGACGCCACGATACGTGCAGGTAGCTAAGTAGATAGATGACGAGCAGCGGCGTCAGCGCGCCGCCCCATCGGGACGCCAGCCACAGCGTCGCCTGCGCGCGCTCGCGTTCCTTCTTCGGCAGCCACGTGGTGAAGACGCGCGTCAGGTTCGGGAACGCGCCGGCCTCGCCCACGCCGAACAACGCCTGCGTGATCACGAGCGACATCTGGTTGAAGACCATGCCGGTTGCCGCGGTGAAGAACGACCACCAGATCACGATGCGCATCAATACACGACGCGGGCCGATGCGATCGCCCAGCCATCCGCCGGGAATCTCGAACAGCGCGTAGGCCCAGCCGAACATCGAGAACGCCCACGCCATCTCCGTCGTCGTCAGGTTCAAATCCTTGCGGATGAGCGGCGCGGCCTGCGAGAGCGTGATGCGATCGATGTACATCACGACGGCGAGGAGCACCGCGAAGATCGTGGTCGTCCGCCGTGCGTTGGTGGGAATCGAAGACACACTGGATCGAGTCTGTGGCGATGTGGCCATGCGTATTCCTGTCGCCGATCCCGTGCGACCTCGCACCGAACCCGTCGCGACCAAACAGTCAGGTGGCTGCTGAGCAAGCGTAACGTTAGCAGGTCGATCGAAACGCCGGCAACCCTCGGACGCAACGCGTCGCCGTCCATGTGCGCGCCCACTGGTCACGCCACTTCACCCCGATAAACACAGGCGATACTCCACCTGCCGCGCACGCCGCACCGCGCGCGTTCGAGTACACTGTGGGATCGTGAGCGACAACAAAAAAGGCACGTACCGATCCGCGGCATGGTTCGGGAAGCCGGATAAAGACGGCTTCATCCATCGCAGCTGGATGAAGAACGAAGGTCTTCCGGAAGACGTCTTCGACGGACGTCCCGTCATCGGCATCTGCAACACGTGGTCCGAGCTGACGCCGTGCAACGCGCACTTCCGCGACATCGCCGAGCACGTCAAGCGCGGCGTGTGGGAAGCCGGCGCGCTGCCCGTGGAATTTCCCGTCACGTCGACCGGCGAGTCGAACATGCGTCCCACCGCGATGCTGTTCCGCAATCTCGTCGCGATGGACGTCGAAGAATCGATCCGCGCGAACCCGATCGACGGCGTCGTGCTGCTCTGCGGCTGCGACAAGACGACGCCGTCGTTGATCATGGGCGCGGCCAGCTGCGATCTGCCCGCGCTCGTCGTCTCTGGCGGACCGATGCTGAACGGCAAGTACCGCGGCCAGGACATCGGCTCGGGCACCGACGTGTGGCGCTTCAGCGAAGAAGTCAAAGCCGGCACGATGAGCCTCAAGGAATTCAGCGAGGCCGAGTCGTGCATGTCGCGCTCCGCCGGCCACTGCATGGTCATGGGCACGGCGTCGACGATGGCGTCGATGGTCGAGGCGCTGGGCATGGGCCTGCCGCAGAACGCGGCGATTCCCGCCGTCGACTCGCGCCGTTACGCGCTCGCGCACATCGCCGGCCGCCGCATCGTCCAGCTCGTGAAGGAGAACGTGACGATCTCGAAGATCCTCACGAAGCAGAACTTCGAGAACGCGATCCGCGTCAACGGCGCGATCGGCGGATCGACCAACGCGGTCATCCACCTGATCGCGATCGCCGGACGACTCGGCGTGGACCTGACGCTCGACGACTGGGATCGCCTCGGCCGCGACGTGCCGACGATCGTCGATCTCAAGCCGTCAGGCCGCTACCTGATGGAAGACCTCTACTACGCCGGCGGATTGCCGGCCGTGATGCGCGCGCTCGCCGAGCACGGCCTGCTGCACAAGGACGCGCTGACGGTCAACGGCAAGACGGTGTGGGAGAACGTGCAGGACGCGCCGACGTGGAACACGGAAGTGATCCGGCCGACGACGAATCCCATCGTGAAGAACGGCGGCATCGCGGTGCTCAAGGGCAATCTCGCGCCGACCGGCGCCGTGCTCAAGCCGTCGGCTGCGTCGCCGCACCTGATGAAGCATCGCGGCCGCGCCGTCGTGTTCGAGACGATCGAGCACTACAAGCAGCGCATCGTCGATCCAAACCTCGACGTGGATGCGGATTGCGTGCTCGTGCTGAAGAACTGCGGACCCAAAGGCTATCCGGGCATGGCCGAAGTCGGCAACATGGGCCTGCCGCCGAAGATCCTGAAGCAGGGCGTGACGGACATGGTGCGCATCTCGGACGCGCGCATGAGCGGCACCGCGTACGGCACCGTCGTGCTGCACGTGACACCGGAGGCTGCGGTCGGCGGCCCGCTCGCGCTCGTGCGCGACGGCGACATGATCGAGCTCGACGTCGAGGCGCGGCGTCTGCACATCGACGTGTCCGACGCCGAGCTGGCGAAGCGTCGTGCGGAGTGGAAGGCCGCGCCGCTGCCGCCAAGCGGCTACGTGCGCATGTACGTCGAGCACGTGCAGCAGGCGAACGAAGGCGCGGACCTCGACTTCCTCGTCGGCGGCCGCGGGCTGACGGTGACGAGAGAATCGCATTAGCAGACTGCGGGCCGGGCGGCCACAAGGGCCGCCCCTACGAGGACATTGTGGTCTCGCCGTAGGGGCCGCCCTTGTGGCGGCCCAAGACTTCTGAACGAGGAGGGATGTTCCGGTGACGAAATTCGATCTGAATGGCCGCACGGCGGTCGTAACGGGGGCCGCGCAGGGGTTTGGACTGGCCATCACGAAGCGATTCCTCGAGTCGGGCGCGAGCGTGGCGATGTGGGATCTGGACGCGGCCGAGCTACAGAAGGCCGCGAAAGAACTCGCGCCGCTCGGCAAGGTGCACACCGTCGTCGTCGACGTCTCGGACATCAAGGCCGTCGACGCCGCGACGGCCGACACGATCAAGGCGCTCTCGAAGATCGACATCCTGATCGGCAACGCGGGCATCGCGGGGCCGAATCACAAGCTGTGGGACTACCCCGTCGACGAGTGGCGGAAAGTGATCGAGGTCAACCTGTTCGGCCTCTACTACTGCAACCGCGCCGTCGCGCCGCACATGATCGCCCAGAAGTACGGGCGCATCGTCAACATCGCATCGGTGGCCGGCAAGGAAGGCAATCCGAACGCGTCGGCCTACAGCGCGTCGAAGGCGGCCGTCATCGCGATCACGAAGTCGCTCGGCAAGGAGCTCGCGGAGCACAACATCGCGGTCAACGTCGTCACGCCCGCCGCGGCGAAGACGCGCATCTTCGATCAGATGACGCCCGAGTTCCACAAGTTCATGCTGTCGAAGATCCCGCGCGGCCGCTTCCTCGAGATCGACGAGCTCGCGTCCCTCGTGACGTGGCTGGCGACGGAGGAGAACTCGTTCTCGACCGGCGCCGTGTTCGACATCAGCGGCGGACGATCAGTGTACTGAGGCGTGGCGTGACGGCGCGTCGGGCGTCCCGACGCGCCCAATGCGCTTCGTCAACTTCGCCGTTCGACAAGCTCACGGCGAAGTTCGAAATTTGCTCATGTCTACTCCGTCGATTCTCATCCCGACACTCGAGTCCATCGTCGGATCAGCCGCAGTGCTGACGAAGCCCGAGGACGTCGTGCCGTACGGCTTCGACGGCACCGCCGCGATCCGCACACGGCCGAGCGTCGTCGTGCTGCCGACGACGACGTCGCAGGTGTCGGCGTGCGTGAGGGCGGCGCATGACGCGGGCATTGCGATCGTCACGCGCGGATCGGGAACAGGCCTGAGCGGCGGCAGCATCCCAAGCGCGGACGCGCTCGTCATCTGCCTTGCGCAGATGAACGCGATCCTCGACGTCGACAGCGAGAACCTCACGCTGCGCGCGCAGGCCGGCGCGGTCACGCAGAAGATCGACGAAGCCGCGGGCCGGCACGGCCTGCTCTACCCGCCCGATCCGGGCTCGATGCGCATCAGCACGATCGGCGGCAACGTCGCGGAGAATTCTGGCGGGCTTCGCGGTCTGAAGTACGGCGTCACGCGCGACTACGTCATGGCGATCGAAGTCGTGCTCGCCGACGGCACGATCGCGCGCTTCGGCAGCGCGTGCGTGAAAGACGTCGCCGGCTACTCCCTGAAGGATCTGTTCATCGGATCCGAAGGCACGCTCGGCATCATCACCGAAGTCCTGCTGAAGCTCGTTCCGAAGCCAGCGTCGCGCCGGACGATGCTCGCGCTCTACGACAGCATCGAAGACGCGGCCGAAACCGTGTCCGCGATCATTGCCGCGCGCATTATCCCCTGCACGCTCGAGTTCCTCGATCGGACGACGGCCGCGTGCGTCGAGGACTACGCGCACGTCGGGCTGCCGACCGATTGCGAAGCGGTGCTCCTGATGGAGACGGACGGCCATCCCGCCGCCGTCGCCGACGAAGCCGCGCGCATGGCCGAGATCGCGCGCGAGCATCGCGCCCGCGACGTGCGCACCGCAAAGGACGATGCGGAAGCGACGAGTCTGGCGGCGGCGCGCCGCAACGCCTTCTCCGCGCTTGCGCGCCGGCGGCCGACGACGATCCTCGAGGACGTGACCGTCCCGCGCAACAAGCTGGCGACGATGGTGAGCTTCATCGCGGAGACGGCGGCGCACCACAAGCTCGCGGTCGGGACGTTCGGCCACATGGGCGACGGCAATCTGCATCCGACGTTCCTCACCGACGAGCGCGACGCGGTCGAGATGGAGCGCGTCCATCACGCGCTCGACGCGATCGTCACGCGAACACTCGAGCTCGGCGGGACGATCACGGGCGAGCACGGCGTCGGCCTCGCGAAGAAGCCGTGGCTGCGCCAGCAGATGGGCGATCACAGCTTCGAGCTGATGCGCACCGTGAAGCGCGCGCTGGATCCGAAGGGTCTGCTCAACCCCGGCAAGATCTTCGATTGAGCGCCATGCAGACGCTGAAGACCATCGACTACGCCGTCCTGCAGCAGTGCATGCACTGCGGGATGTGCCTGCCGACCTGCCCGACGTACGACGAGACGAAGCGCGAGCGTAACAGCCCGCGCGGCCGCATCGCGTTGATGCGCGCCATCGCCGACGACCAGCTGGCGATCACGCACGAGTTCGCCGACGAGATGAGCTACTGCCTCGGCTGTCTCGCGTGTCAGACCGCGTGCCCGGCCGGCGTACATTACGCGGAGCTGTTCGAGACGGCGCGCGCGGACATCGAGCGGTCGCACGTCGCCGCGACGCCGAGCCGCACGTTCTGGCGCACGATCACGCTACGGTTCCTGTTCATGCGGCCGGACGCGCTGCGGCTCGCGGGCCGGCTCATGCGGATCTATCAGCGATCCGGACTCGAGTCGCTCATGCGGCGATCGGGTCTGACGAAACTGCTGCCGCCGAGTCTGCGCCGCCTCGAGCCACAGGCGCCGCGCATCGCGCCGGTGTTCTCCAACCGGCTGATTCGCGAGCACGAGCTGCCGGCCGGTCCCGAGCGCTATCGCGTCGCGATGTTGACGGGCTGCATTCAGGATCTCGTTTTCCCCAACGTCAACCGCGACACGGTCGACGTCCTGCTCGCCAACGGCTGCCGCGTGCACACGCCGTTCGAGCAGCCCTGCTGCGGATCGCTGCACGCGCACAACGGCGAAGCCGAGCTCGCCGCCGCGCTCGCGCGCCGCATGATCGATCTGTTTCCGCCGGACGCGTACGACGCGATCATCACCAACGCCGGCGGCTGCGGCTCGCACTTGCGTCACTACAGCGGCCTGCTCGGCACCGATCCGCAGTACGCCGATCGCGCGTGGGAGTGGGACCGCAAGGTCAAGGACATCCAGGAATGGCTCGTCGAGATCGGCTGCCGCACGCCACTCGCCGCGCCGTTCGACGCGACGACGACGATCACGTATCACGAGTCGTGTCATCTGGTGCACGGTCAGAAGATCACGAAGCAGCCGCGAACGCTGCTGCACCTGCTGCCGGACACGCCACTCGTCGAGCTGCCGGAGTCCACGTGGTGCTGCGGCAGCGCGGGCGTGTACGCGATCACGCAGCCGGATCAAGCGGACAAGCTGCTGCAGCGCAAGACCGGCCACATCCTCTCCACGCGCGCAACCGTCGTCGCCACCGCCAACCCCGGCTGTCAACTCCAGATCGCGCGCGGCCTCAAGGCGAAGGACGCGGCCGTCGACGTCGTGCATCCGATCTCGCTGCTGGCGCGAGCGTATCGACGCGAACGGTAGTCATCGGATCATCGGGCTATCGGGTCATCGGATCATCTGAACGTCGGGGCATCGGGGCAACCCGGCCAGCGACCAGCCGTAGCCTGCGGGCTTCATGCGGCGGCTCGCATCCGCAGACGGCGGACTGCAGCCGGCACGCCCGCTACCGCAGCGGCGTGCTCTTCGGGACGCGTACGACGATCGTGCCGGCGATCAGATCGTGCCAGGCCTGGCGATCCGTGTTGCCGCTGAGCAGGATCCAGAAGAAGCCGAGCCCGAAGACGAGCAGCGAGAACACGCTCGACAGGCCGCGGATGACGCTGTCGCCGAACTCCATTCGCCGGCCGTCGGTACGGACGACGCGCAGCTGGCAGATGATGCCGCCGATCGTCGTGCCACGCCACGTCCAGAAGGCCGCGTTGTACATCGTCAGCAGCGTCAAGTACCAGAACATGCCACGAGCCTGATGGACGTCCATCAGCGAGTAGATGAACAGCACCAGCAGCACGTCGAGCGCGCCGGCGGCGACGCGCTGCGCGAACGTCGCGCGCGGCAGCGCGAGCAGGCCGGCGTCGGGGATCTCGGCGGCGCGTGGCGGCAGGCCCGCTGTCGTAGACGCTGTCGTGGGAGTTGGGCCATCGAACGCCGGCCCCGCGGATGATTCGACGAACGGCGCGTACGAGGCCGCCGCGTCTACGACGGGAGCCATCGGCGGCGCCGATGGCATCGACGGCGGCGTCGTGATTGGCTCGATTGGTTCGGGCGGCGCCGGCGGCTTCGGCGGCACCGGGTTCTCGCGACGGAGCGCCTTGAACAGGCTCGACGTCGCGCTGCCCAATCCGAGCACGCCCAGGATCACCCACGTCGCGAGGCCGAGCAGCGGCAGCATGTAGATCGGCGTGATGATCAGCGTGCCGATCGCGATCGACCGCACCGCCTGCAGCCGGTTCCCCGGCTCCGACTCCGGGATCACGCTCCAGCCAATCCAGCGCGCGACTGCGATCTTCCCGAGCACCCAGGCGATCACGAGCGCGCAGAACAGGAACGGCAGCACGATGATGCCGACGATCGACACCGCGAGCACGAACGACAGCGGCCCGATGAGCAGCAGCACCAGCAGGCCCATCAGGAACGTCGTCAGCGGCTTCGCCGTGATCGCCTCGGCGCACGCGCGCACGGGACTCTCGAAGACCAGCCCCAGCACGATCGCGATGCCCAGCGAGATCGCGGCGACGATCCAGATCCAGCCAAGGCTCGGCACGATGACGCGGCCGAGCATCAGTCCGCGCGTCATCCACGGAATGACACCCTGGACGTAGTCGCCGATCTCCGTCGATCCGACGACGACCTGCTCGCCGCCTGGCGAGAACTCGGCGGGTGCCGAGAGCGCGCCGCCGATGGTGACCAGATCGCCGCGCAGGTGCGCGCCCGGCTCGACCGTCATGCCGCCGCCGATGTTCACGAAATCGCCGTCGACCTGCGCGGTCGATGCCGCGTACACGGTGCCCGCGATGACGACGACGTCGCCGCGCACATGCCCGTCGATGCGCAGCGCGCCGCTGATGAGCACGATGTCCGAGGTCGTCTCGTTCTGGCGGACGGTGAAGTCCTGTCCGATGCGCAGGATCGGCCGCACGTGGCGATACTCGACCACTTCGTCGAACGTGTCCGGTGCGGCCGGCGCCGGTGGCGCCTGCGGCGGATCGGGAATGGCCGCAGTCGCGCGCGACGGCGCGGCCGATCGCGGTGTCGCACGCGGCGCGCGCGGCGCGGAGGTCGATGGCGCGGGATCCGCCGCCGGCAGCGCCGGCGGCTCGTCCTGCAGGTGCACGACACGCGAGAGCCGGACGGGCCGTCCGTCCGTCGCCTCGCGCAGGACCACCCAGCGCACGATCTCCGCCGCACGCCGCAGCGACGCGATCGTCGAGCGCGTCTCGCGGACGTTGACGTGCGCGCTCACGGCCGCGGCCGCGGCGACGACGAACACCGCGCACAGCGCCGCGGCGGTCTTGATCGATTTCGATCTCATAGTTGAGAGACTCCTCGTATCCCGCAATGAACTTTTTCGAAGTTCGAAGTTCAAAGTTCGCCCCTCGACAGGCTCGGGGCGACGTGAGCGAAGCCGAACGTCGAAGTTGACTACGTCGAGCTCCGCATGAATGCCAACCGGCTCAGCGCCGCGCCGAACGCGAGGCTGGCCGCGCACATCATCAACACAGGAACCAGGGCTGCGGTTGCAACGGGCGCGATCAGCGCGCGCCACACGACCTCTGCGGCACGGCCGACTTCCTCGGTGTGCGCGACGATGCG
>DASZVJ010000050.1:0-2524 GCA_035547155.1 Vicinamibacterales bacterium | reverse complement strand
CGGCTGGCGCGCGGCAGCAGCCGCGACGCGACGGGAAAGTTCTCGTAATGCTGGCGCGCCAGACGCAGGCACGCGCCGTACGCGTCCGCAGTCGTCATCGAAGCCGCCTATTATGGCATCGTGCCGCGCTCGACCTCGTCCGCCCATCTGCCCGACACGACCGCTCGCCGCTGGTTTCGCCGCCAATTGCTCTCGTGGTACCGCCGCAACGGCCGCAGCCTGCCCTGGCGGGAGACCGACGATCCGTACCACATCCTCGTGTCGGAGATCATGCTGCAGCAGACGCAGGTCGATCGCGTGCTGCCGAAATATCACGAATGGCTCGACCGCTATCCGTCGCTCGAGGCGCTGGCATCCGCGCCGGAGCACGACGTCGTGCGCACGTGGTACCCGCTCGGCTACAACATCCGGCCGCGCCGGCTCCAGGCCATCGCGCAGGATGCCGTCGCGCGTTTCGGCGGCCAGCTCCCCGACGATGAGGACACGCTGCTGTCGTTCAAGGGCATCGGCGCGTACACGGCGGGCGCGGTGATGAGCTTCGCGTTCCGCAAGCGCGCGGCCATTCTCGACACGAACGTCGCACGCGTGCTCTTTCGCGTCTTCGTCGGCCGCGGCGAGCCCGACTCGCATGCGATGAAGAAACGGCTGTGGGAGATCTCGTGGGCCGTGCTGCCGCATCGCCATGTCTTCGACTTCAATCAGGCGCTGATGGACTTTGGCGCGACGGTCTGCTCGGCGCGCACGCCGCAGTGCGATCGCTGCACGATGGCGTGCCGGTGCCGCAGCTTTCCGTTCACGCCCAAGGCGCGCGCACGGAAGGCCGCACGATGACGACGCCCGCTCGCCGCGTCATCGTCGTGCTCGCGGCCATCGTCGAACGCGACGGCCGCCTGCTCGTCACGCGCCGGCTGACAGGCACGCATCTGGCCGGCCTCTGGGAATTTCCCGGCGGCAAGTGCGAGCCGGGCGAGACGCACGAGGCGTGTCTGGCGCGCGAGCTGATGGAAGAGCTCGGCGTCACGTCGACGATCGGCGCGGAGATTTTCGCCACCGAACACGACTACGCCGACCGCACAGTCCGTCTGCACTTTCGCCGGTGCACGATCGACGGCGAGCCACGGCCGATGCTCGGACAGCAGATCCGCTGGATCACGCGCGCGGAGCTGCCGTCGCTGGAGTTTCCACCGGCGGACGCAGAGCTGATCGAGATGCTGCGGTCGTAGGGGCCGCCCCTACGCGACGATTGTCGCGGCCGCGCCGCCGTCGACGGTCAACACGCGCCCGACTTCCGCCGCATCGCGATGCACGTACGCCAGCGCGATGATCGCGTCGCGCTCGGGCGAGTACACCGCGCTCGTGATGTGACCGACGACGTGTCCATCTGCCATCAGTGATGTCCCGGATGCGGGCGGTTCCTGCTGCGTGGCATCGAGCGCCAGCGTCATCAATCGCTTCGCGACGCGTCCGCCGCCGCGGTGCAGGATGCGGATGATGATCTCCTGTCCGACGTAGCAGCCCTTCGACGTGCTGATCGCGCGGTCCAGCAAACCGGCTTCGAGAGGGATCGTGTCCGACGTCAGCTCGCGTCCCCACAACGGCCGTCCCGCCTCGACGCGCAACGTCTCAGCGACGTCCGCCGACATCGGCACGAGGCCATGCTGCTCGAGCGCCGCGACGATCGCGCCGTGTTCGGCGACGGGTACGACGATGCGGAACATGGGCCACGGCGCGTCGCCGCCGCGCGCGACGAAGCCGTCGCCGTAGTCGATCTGCGACAGCTCAGGCAGCGCCGCCAGCCGCGCGGCGTCCTCGGCCAGCGCGCTCGCGACACGCATGACGGCATCGCCGCCAGCGACGGCGATCTCCGTCCACAACGACGACACGTCGCTGACGGTCAGATCCTCCGAGAAAATCAGCTGATCGAATCGCGCGGCCAACGGCGCGCCAAGGCCATCCGGCACCGATCCGAACAGCCACCCGCCGCGATGCAGCACGTCGATGTCCGTGATCATCCGGCCCTGCGGCGTCAGATACGCCGCGTAGGCGCCTTCGCCGGACTGCAACCGCAGAATGTCATTGGTGAGCAGGGCCTGCAGGAACGACGCGGCGTCCTTGCCCTCGAAGCGGATGCGGCCGCGCGCGGATCGGTCGATCCAACCGGCGCCGGCCTCGATCGTGCGGTATTCTTCGACGATGTCGCGCATCACGGGTCTGACTCGCCATCTTAGCGTCGGCGTCCTCGCGCTCACAACGCTGGCGGCCGCTCCCGCCGCGCGCCAGGCGCCGGACATCACCGGATCCGCGACGTTCCTCGTTCTCGTCTCCGGCACGCGCGTGGGCGCGGAAACGACGGAGATCACGAAGTCGGCATCCGGCTGGCGGATCTCGAGCACGGGCGAGCTCAAAGCGCCGTTCGATCTCCTCACCAACAAGTTCGAAGTGACGTACGGCCCGGATTGGCAGCCGCAGCATCTCACGCTCGACGGCGTCCTGCGCGGCCAGCCTCTTCTCATCTCCGCATCGT
>DASZVJ010000049.1:0-8238 GCA_035547155.1 Vicinamibacterales bacterium | reverse complement strand
GAACTCGAGGATGACGGCTTCGTTCTTCGAGTGGATGGACATCGTGTGTCCCATCCCGCCGTACCGCAGAATCTGGATGCAGCGCTCGCACCCTTCGCGCCAGTCGTTGACGACGTAGTACGAGAGCACGGGGCAGAGCTTTTCGATCGACAGCGGATAGTCGCGGCCGACGCCCTTCAGCTCCGCAATGAGCGCGCGCGTCGTCGGCGGCACGGCGATGCCCGCGCGCTCGGCGATGAAGACCGCGGACTTGCCGACGAGCGCCGGATTCGGCAGCCGCTGCGGCGTCACGAGCAGCGCAGTGAGCGTGTCGGCCTCTTTCGGCGAGAGAAAGTACGCGCCTTGCGCGATCAGTTGCCGCTTCGCTTCGTCGGCGACGGCCGATTCGACGACGACCGAGTTCGGTGACGAGCACAGGACGCCGTTGTCGAAGCTCTTGCCGGTGATGACGTCGCGCGCCGCTTTCGCGACGTCCGCCGTGCGCTCGATGAAGCACGGCGCGTTGCCCGGACCGACGCCGTACGCCGGCTTGCCCGCGCTGTACGCCGCGCGCACGAGCCCGAGCCCGCCCGTCGCGAGAATCACCGCGACATCGCGATGCTTCATCAGTTCCTGCGTACCGGCGAGCGAGACCTGCTGCATCCAGCTGATGGCGCCATCCGGGGCGCCCGCAGTTCGTGCGGCTTCCGCCATCACTTCTGCGACCGCGGTGATGCAACGCGCCGCGGACGGATGCGGGCTCAGCACGATCGGACAGCGCGCCTTCAGCGCGATCAGCAGCTTGTAGATCGCGGTCGACGTCGGGTTGGTGGATGGCACGATCGCGGCGACGACGCCGAACGGCTCGGCGATCTCGACGACTCGCCGTTCTTCATCGCGGCGAATGACGCCGACCGTCTTCATCGGCCGGATGAACTCGTAGACGCGATCCGACGCGAAGAGATTCTTCTGAATCTTGTCGGCGACGACGCCGAAGCCGGTCTCTTCGACGGCGAGCTTCGCGAACGACTCGGCGCGCGGACGTGCGGCCGCGGCCATGGCGCCGACGATGCGATCGATGTGATCTTGGGAGAGCTCGGCGAGCAGGGGAGCGGCCTGCCTGGCGCGTTGCGCGAGCCGCCGCGCCTCGTCGATGGACGCCTGGTCGCGATCTGTCTGAGCCGCCGCCTGGGCCATCGGTCGAGCGCGCGATTACGAGCGGGCTGCCGGCGTCGCGCGCGGCAGCACGCGATCCACCTCGGCGTGCGGACGGGGAATCACGTGAACGGAGACGAGCTCGCCGACGCGCCGTGCCGCCGCCGCGCCAGCGTCAGTGGCGGCCTTGACCGCGCCGACGTCACCGCGCACGAGCACGGTCACGTAGCCGGCGCCGATGTACTCCTTGCCGCTGAGCACCACGTTTGCGGCCTTGACCATCGCATCGGCCGCCTCGATGGCACCGATGAGGCCGCGCGTTTCCACCATGCCGAGTGCGTCTGCCGTCATGAAAAGGTATCGCTCTGAAAGTCGCGCAAGGCTAACATTATCGGCCACGATGCAGCAATACGACCACGCTGTCTCGAGCGCCGCTCGACGCCGCACGTCCGCGCCGGCCGCCATCGCCTTTGTCGTCATCGCCGCATCCGCGCTGGCCGGCGGCTGCCGCCGCACGTCCGGCGCGCCGGCGGTCGCGTCGGTGACGCTGACCGCGTCGGCCGCGCGCGCGGCGGTCGAGTCACCGATCGACTTCACGCTGACCTTCAACGTCCTGCCGGGCGCGGCGATCGAAGGCGACTATCGCGTCTTCGTCCACGTGCTCGATTCGTCGGGGCAAGTGCTGTGGAACGACGACCACGAACCGCCCGTGCCGACGTCGCAGTGGAAGGCCGGCCAGACGATTGCGTACACGCGCACGGAGTTCGTGCCGCAGGCGGCGCATCCGGGGCCGGCGACCGTCGAGGTGGGTCTGTATCGCGAGGGGAATCGGCTGCCGCTGCAAGGTGCGGCCGGCGCGCCGGACAACGGCTCGCGCGCCTATCGCGTCGGCGCGCTCGATCTCACGCCGGCCTCGGACAACATCTTCCTGATGTACAAGAACGGCTGGTATCCGGACGAGGTCGCCCCGACGGATCCGTCGCTCACGTGGCGCTGGACGCAGAAGAGCGCGGCCTTGGCGTTCCGCAATCCGCGCACGGACGTGACGCTGTGGCTGCAGTACACCGCGCGGCCGGATCTGTTCGCGGGCACGCCGCAACAGGTCGTCATCTGGTCCGGAGACAAGACTGTGGCGACCTTCGCCGCCGACTCGGCCGATACCACGCTGCGCCGCATCGCCATTGACGCGGCCGACCTCGGCACCGCCGACATGGCCGAGATCCGGATCGACGTTGACCGGACTTACACACCTTCGCTCATTCCTGGCGCGGGGAAGGACGACCGGACGCTGGGCCTCCGGGTCTATCACGTTCACGTGCAGAGCCGATAACTGATCTGGACGGTTGGGGCCCTCTGGTCCCGGCCCCTCCAGCTCATGCGTCCCAACCCGCTCGCGATGCTCGCCGGCCTGGCGGCCGGGCTCGTCTTCGTCTCGGCCACCCCGGCCCAGGCCGACGTCGTCCGTCTGACCAACGGCCGGACGATGACGGTCGACCGGGCGCGATTCGACGGCGAAATCGTCATCCTGCTGATGCGTGGCGGCGGAGAGATTCGCGCGCCGCGCAGCCTCGTCGAGGAGCTGCTGCCCGACGAGGAGCCGTGGGCTCGCACTGCGGCGCTTCGCGCGCTGGCCAACTCCCCGACGGCGGCCGCGCCCCGGCCCGATGCGGACGCGCTGCGCGCGATGGTCGATCGCGTGGCGCGCCGGGTCGGCGTCAGCCCGCGTCTCGCGCACGCCTTGGTCCGCGTGGAGTCCAACTACAACCTGCTGGCCGTCTCGCATCGCGGCGCGATGGGGCTGACGCAGATCATGCCGGCCGTCGCGCGCACCTACGCCTTGCGCGACCCGTACGATCCGGAACAGAACCTGGAAGCCGGCATGCGCCATCTGCGGCGTCTGCTCGCGAAGTTTCCGGACGTGCGCCGCGCGCTGGCTGCCTACAATGCCGGCGAGACCGCGGTGTCGCGTTATGGCGGCGTGCCGCCGTACCGGGAGACGCAGGCGTACGTGCAGCGGATCATGGCGGCGCTGCGCTGAGCGGCCAATTCCGCGCTCGCGGGGTCTAAACGCAACACATTCGCCACGATTGACTGGCGGCGGGGTCTCTGAGAGCAGCACGGCCAGCGGCATTCCGGTTCGGCGGCTCGATCGGCGCGCTGGACGGGTCGCCGGGACCGTACTATTGTGGTCGCGGCACGCTGGAGCGCGTGCCAGGGGGACAGGATCAGCGTGGAGTTCCGGTGCAGGGTCGCGACGACGTCGGGCCAGATCAGCGAGTCCACGTACGTCGCCGAGAGCGAGGCGCGGCTGCGGCGCGAGCTCGAAGACAAGGGCCTGTACGTCCTTTCGATTCGCGGGAGCGGCCTCGACATCGGCGGCTTCCGCCTGCATCTGCCGCGGCGCCGGCGCGTGCCCACCAACGACTTTCTCGTCTTCAATCAGGAGCTCGCCACGCTGCTGAAGGCCGGCCTGCCGCTGGTCCAGTCGCTGGACATCCTGCGGCGCCGCACGCCCAATCCGGTCTTTCGCACCGCGCTCAATGACATCCACGATCGCGTGCGCTCCGGCATCGCGCTATCGGACGCGTTCGACGCGCAGGGGTTGTTCTCCGGCGTCTACACGGCGTCGCTCATGGCAGGCGAGAAGAGCGGCAGCCTCGAGCAGGTGATTCGCCGGTACGTCCAGCACGTCAAGGTCATCGCGTCGGCGCGATCGCAGGTCATCTCGGCGCTCATCTATCCGGTCGTGCTCGTCATCCTCGCCTGTGTCGTCGTCGGCATCATCGTCTTTCAGGTCGTGCCGCAGTTCGCGGACTTCTATCAACAGTTCGGCCACGGCGCCGATCTGCCGCTGTCGACGCAGATTGTCGTCGCGCTCTCGACGAGCCTCGTCGGCAGCGCGGGGCTGGTGCTGACGACGCTCGCCGCGGTGATCGTGGGCACGTGGCTGTGGTTCCGGCGGCCGATCGAGCGGCGCCGGCTGCACGCGGCGATTCTGCGTCTGCCGTACTTCGGCCCGCTGGCGCGGCGATTCGCGACGGCGCAGATCGCGCGGACGCTGGCGACGCTGCTCTCCGGCGGCATCCCGCTCGTCAACGCGCTCGACATCGCCGCGCGATCGACGGGCAATCTCTCGATCGCGGATCACCTGTCGGGCGTCGCGCGGCAGGTGCGCGAGGGCAGCAGTCTGGCCTCGGCCCTCACGACGCGCGACATCTTTCCGCACGTCGCCGTCGAAATGGTGGAAGTGGGCGAGTCGACCGGCGCGCTCGCGGATATGCTGAATAGCGTCGCCGACTTCTACGACGAAGAGAATCAGACCAGCCTCACGCGGTTCTCGAATCTGATTCAGCCCATCCTGCTGATCGCCATGGGCCTCGTCATCGCCGGGCTGTTGTTGTCGCTGTACATGCCGCTGTTCAAGTTGTCGTCGCTGACGAGCTAGCCATGGCCAATCCGTCCCCATCCGCCAACGCGCTCTACGCCGACCCGCACGGCGTGCCGGCCGATCGCGCCTCGGAAGACACCGAAGCGCGGCGTCTGGCGAAGCGCTACGAGCTCGAGTTCGTCGATCTCGATCACTTCAACATCGATCACGCCCTGTTCCGCAGCATCCCGGCCGATCTGATGCTGCGGTACGGGTTCGTGCCGTACCGGCGCGACGGGCAGACGCTGCTCATCATCGTGTCCGACCCGCGCGACGTGCAGGCGATCGACGAAGTCGGCGTGCAGCTCGGCACCCCGATTCGCGTCTGCGTCGGGACGGCCTCCGCGATTCAGGCGATCCTGAAGAAGAGCGAGAGCTCGCAGCGCGTCCTCGAGGAAGCCACCGAAGGCTTCCAGATGCAGATCCTGCGCGACGACGAGGCCGCCACCGACGAGGCGCTGACGGTCGACAAGCTGACGTCGGACACGAGCCCCGTCATCCGTCTCGTCGACTCGATGATCTTCACCGCGCTGCAGCGGCGCGCCTCCGACATCCACATCGAGACGCAGGACGACGCGGTCGTCGTCAAGTGCCGCATCGACGGCGTGTTGCAGCCGCTGAACAAGCCGATCGCCAAGCAGCACCACAGCACGATCATCTCGCGCATCAAGGTCATGGCCGAGCTGGACATCGCCGAGAAGCGCGTGCCGCAGGACGGCCGCTTCAAGCTGCGCGTGCCGGGCAAGACGATCGACTTCCGCGTGTCGATCATGCCGAGCGTGCATGGCGAGGACGCGGTCATCCGCATCCTCGACAAGGAGTCGATCAGCGAGCAGTTCACCGAGCTGAAGCTCGACATCCTCGGCTGGCCCGAGGACGAGATGCGCCGGTTCCGCAAGTACATCCGTGAGCCGTACGGCATGGTGCTCGTCACCGGCCCGACCGGCAGCGGCAAGACGACGACGCTGTACGCGGCGCTGTCGGAGATCCGCACGGTCGAGGACAAGATCATCACGATCGAAGACCCCGTCGAATACCAGCTGCGCGGCATCACGCAGATCCCGATCAACGAGAAGAAGGGCCTGACGTTCGCGCGCGGGCTGCGATCGATCCTTCGGCACGATCCCGACAAGATCATGGTCGGCGAGATCCGCGATCCGGAGACCGCGCAGATCGCGATCCAGTCGGCGCTCACGGGCCATCTCGTGTTCACGACCGTCCACGCGAACAACGTCATCGACGTGCTCGGCCGCTTCCTGAACATGGGCGTCGAGCCGTACCAGTTCGTCTCGGCGCTCAACTGCGTGCTCGCGCAGCGGCTCGTGCGCCGCATCTGCGATCACTGCAAGCGGCCCGCGACGATCGCGCCGGAGATGCTGGCCGAATCGGCGATCGACCCCGAGCTCGCCCGCACGCACGTGTTCTACGAAGGCGCGGGCTGCATCGAGTGCGGCGGCACCGGCTTCAAGGGCCGCACGGCGATCTGCGAGCTGATGGATTTGAGCGATCACATCCGCGACATGATCCTCGAGCGCCGGCCGACGTCGGAGATCAAGCGTGCGGCGCGCGACGAGGGCATGCGGTTCCTGCGGGAATGCGCCGTGGCGCGCGTGCTCGACGGCGTGACGACGCTGCGCGAGATCAACAAAGTGACGTTCGTCGAGTAGAGGCGAGTCGAGACCCGATGCGAACGAGATCCTGGCTGACGCCCCCGCCCCCGACCGTGGCGATCGAAATCGCCAGCCGCCGCGTGACCGTCGTCGCGCTCGCGGCCGGCGCGCCCTCCGTCAGCGCGTATGCGTCGGAGGTCTGGCCCGCGGGCACGGTCACGCCGTCTCCGGCCGGCATCAACATCGCGCACGCCGACGTCGTCACCGCGACGCTGACGCGCGCGCTCGAGCGCGCCGGGCTCACGGCCACGAAGCGTGCCGCGCTCGTCGTGCCGGATAGCGCGGCGCGGCTGTCGCTGCTGCACTTCGATCAAGCGCCCAGCCGCGCGCAGGATCTCGATCAGCTCGTCCGCTGGCAGTTGCGGAAGTCGACGCCGTTTCCGCTGGAAGACGCGATCGTCAGTCAGACGCAGGCCGTCCCCGATGACGATGGCCTCTCGGTCGCTGCCGTCGTCGCACGCAAGGACGTGATCGCGCAGTACGAAGCGGCGGTCGCGAGTGTCGGCATCGATACCGGGCTCGTCGATCTGTCGAGCCTCAATGTCATGAACGCGATCATGGCGGCCGGCACCGGCGTGACGGGAGACTGGCTCGTCGTGCATCTGTCGGCCGAGGCGACGACGCTCGCGATCCTGCGCGGACAATCGCTCATGTTCTACCGGCATCGCACGTCGATCGACGACGAGCCGCTCGGCGCGCTCGTGCACCAGACCGCGATGTACCACGAAGATCGTCTCGGCGGCCGCGCGTTCGAGCGCGTGTGGCTGTGCGGCACGGACGTGGCCACCGACGACGCGCGCTGGCAGATCAGCAGCCGGCTCGGCGTGCCCGTCGAAAGTGTCGACATCCGGCCGGCGGCGGACCTGAGCGATCGCGCCTCGGTGACGCCGGAGATTCTCGACGCGCTGGCGGCGCCTGTCGGCCTGCTCGTGCGCGAGCGGCGAGCCGCGGCATAGGACCGGCGACCATGTTGAAGGGCAATCTCTCCACTCGTCCGTTCTACAACGAACGCCTCGTCACGATCGCGCTCGCGGTCGTGGCCGTGCTGGCCGTGCTGCTGGTCGGCTACGACGCGATGCGGATCCGGGATCTCAACGCGCGGCGTGTGGCCGCGCGCGCGCGGATCGACGTCGACCAGCGCGAGGCTGCCCGGATTCGCGGGCAGGTGCAATCGCTGCTGCAGGCTGTCGATCGACCGACACTCACGCGGTTGGCTGCATTCACGCGCGAGGCGAACGGCATCATCGATCAGCGCACGTTCAGCTGGACCTCGCTGTTCGAGCAGCTGGAGAAAACGCTGCCGCCGGATGTGCGATTGGTGTCGATTTCTCCGCGTGTCGACAAGGGCGTCACGATCGTCTCGATGGCCATCGTCCTGCGCGATCTGGACGACGTGGACGTCTTCATCAGCAATCTGACGGGCACCGGCGCGTTCCGTGACGTCTCGCCGACAGAGCAGCAGGGCCTGGACGACGGGACGTACTCGGCGCGCATCGACGCCGCGTACCTGCCGCGCCGCGCCCCTGCAGCGGCGGCCGGCTCCGTCCGAGAGAAACAACAGTGAGCCTGTGGGCCCGCGTGTACGAGGACCGGCGGCGCGTCATCCTGCCGCTGGCCGTGCTGGCCGCGGCGGGCATCGCGGCCTTGCTGCTCGGCGTCTGGCCGTTGCAGAGCCGCGTGACCGCGTCGGAGACGGCGGCGCTGCAGGCGGGCGTCGAGCTCTCGACGGCGCGCCGGCTGGACCGGCAGGCGCGCGAGGCCGCGGCGAACCGGACGCGCGCGGACGCCGATCTGCAGACGTTCTACGCCGGCGTCCTGCCGCGTGATTTTGCGACGGCAACGCGCACGACGAACCGGTGGCTGCAGGAGGCCGCGCGTCAGGCCGGGCTCGAGTTCAAGTCGGCGCATTTCGATTGGGCGCCCCTTCGCGACAGCCGGTTGTCGCGCGCGTTCTCGACCGTGACGTTGTCGGGACGCTACGCGAACATCCGGCGGTTCCTGTACGCG
>DASZVJ010000048.1:0-15633 GCA_035547155.1 Vicinamibacterales bacterium | reverse complement strand
TGACCGCAGCGAACGTAGCCGGCAGCAGCAGGACGCCGAACTCGACGCCCCAGATGCCGGTGACGGCCGCGATCTGAATCACGGGCAGCGCGCTCGCCTGTGTGTAAGCGACATTGCCAAACGTGCCGTGCGGTGAGAGACGTGCGATGACGAAGTCGGCGACCACCCAGACGATCGGCACGGCGAACGCCGCGCCGATGCAATGCCCGCGCGCCATGAGCCGCCGATAGAGCAACGTGCTCGTCGCGAAGACGATCGCGGGCACCGCGATCGCCAGCATCACGATCGGTACCGGCACCGAGACCGATCCGTGCAGGTAGCTCCACATGTTGAGGCCACCGACCGCGTACGACGCGAACGCGGCCAGCGCGGCCGTCGGCCCCGACACGCGCGTGGCGATCCACAGCACAGGCAATGGGGCGAGACACGTGAGCCACCAATGCGGCTGCAATCCGGATCCGCACCACCAGCCGAGCGCGGAGAGGAGGGTCGTGAAGGCGATGAGTGGAAGAACGTTGGACGAGGAAGACATGCGGACGAGCAAGGGCGGCCACAAGGGCCGCCCCTACAGTTGTATTTCCCGCAGCCCGCAGCCCGCAGCCCGAGCTATTCGACCGGGAACCGTCCGAAGTACGCGGCCTTGCCGATGACGTGGCCTTCCATCGCCTTCAGCAGATCGTCGCGCGTGGCGGTGCCGGGCAGATTGAGCTTCGTGTCGAGCGCGTAGAACTCGAACACGTAGTGATGCACCGGACCGGCGGGCGCGCCCGGCCCAAAATACGCACCCTGCGCGCCGCCGCGGCGGGCGATGCCCGGCCCGTTGATCGTGCCGTCGGGCAGATCGCCGGCGCCGAGTCCTTCCGGCAGGCCTTTCGCGGTGCCGGGAATGTTGAACGCGCTCCAGTGCAGCGTGTCCACCGGGCCGCGCGCCGTCGAGTTCTCGACGTCATGGAAGATGACGGCGTACGACTGCAGCGTCGCCGGTGCGTCGGACGGTGTCGTGCCTGTGAACCAGTGGAACTCGAATGCCGGCGACTTGTTGTCGCCGCGTCCGGAGTAGTGCATCGGAATCGGACCGCCGTCAGGCCACGCCGGACTCGTGATGGAGAGCTTCGGCTGCGGCGGACCGCCGCCCTGACGGCCGGGCGGAGGCGTCTGGGCCAGCGCCAGAGCGGGAATCAACACGGCGCTCACGCCAAGGAAACGAATCAGCGATGTCATGCGAGTCATGCCGCCTAGCGTAGCGATGTTGCGATCGCGGCGCAACGGGATCTTGGTCTGCGCCACTTCTGGTCATGCCGCTGCTCAACCAGAGCAGCGGTCGATATGCGCGAACCTCGCTGGATTTCGTCCCGGCTCTCGCGACGGCGGCGCAGGTGTCTGTGCGCTTGGTATGCGCGTTGCACTCATGCACCGGCGCCTGCATGCCGACACCGCTCCTGCCGAACATCGATCCACAACGACTCGTGGCCATCATCCGCGCATGCGCTGACGTGGTCGCCGTGGCGGGGCTCTGCTGCCTGGTGCGACTGTTCGGCAACGGCAAGCCACCCATCGACGTGGCGTAGCCTCCAAGACGCGCGCCGCGACGCCTCACGATTCCGCGCGCATGGCGTCGATCGGGTCGGCATTCGACGCGCGATACGCGGGGTAGTAGCCGAAGACGAGACCCGCGCCGATTGCGGCGACGACCGAGAGCAGCAGCACATCGGAGGACACGCGCGTCGGCCATCCGAACCCCGCCGACAGCACATGCGACGCGAGCCAGCCGAGCACGATGCCCGCGACGCCGCCGAGCAAGCCGAGCATGGCCGCTTCGAGCAGGAACTGCAGGCGCACCCACCGCACGCGCGCGCCGATCGCCAGACGAATCCCAATCTCGCGTTTTCGCTCCGCAACCGACACCAGCATGATGTTCATGATGCCGACGCCGCCGACGACGAGCGAGACGCCGCCGATTGCCGTCAGCAGCAGGCTCATCGTGCTCGCCTGCTGCGCGCGCAGCTGCAGCACCTCCAGCGGCTTCTGAACTTGGAAGTCATCGGGCTCGTCGGCCGTCAGGCCATGGCGCTCGCGCAGGAGCGTGCTGACGTGCGCTTCGGCGAGGTTCATCGTCTGCGGATCCCGGACGGAGCACATGATGTCCGTCACCCACGTGCGCCGATCGAGCACGCTGACGGCCGTCGTCAACGGCACGAACACCGCGTCGTCGCGGTCCACGCCGTCACGGCCGATGCCGCGGCTCTCGAGCACGCCGATGACGCGGAACGGAAAGCGGCCGAGGCGGATGACGTGGCCAATCGGATTGGCGTCGCCGAACAGCCGTTCGGCGACGGACACGCCCAACACGAGCACGCGCGCGTGCGACTGGACGTCGGCGTCGGAGAAGAACGTGCCCGCGAGCAGCGTCCGCCGCCTGATGTCGAAGAACGCGGGCAGCACGCCTTGATAGCGCGTGTTCCAGTTCTGATTCGCCGTGATCACCTGTTCGCGCGCGGACATCTGCGGCGAGCAGGCCTTGATCTCTTCGACGTTCTGCGCGATGGCGACGCCGTCGTCTGCGGTGAGCGTGCGCGCGCCGCCGAAGCCCGTCCGCACGCCGGCCAGCGTGCGATTGCCCGCGCGAATCCAGAGAAAGTCTTCGCCGACGGCGCTGATCTGCTGGTCGACGCGGTCGGTCGCCGCCGCGCCGAGCGCGGCCGTGGTCATCACCGCGGCGATGCCGATGCCGACGGCGATCAGCGTCAGGCTGGTGCGCAGGCGGTTGCGAAGCAGTGAGGTGAATGCAATACGGGTCGTCGTCACGATCATGGAGGTTCCTTCCAACGACGCCAGCGGTTTGGACGGCAGGCGCGGTCGAATAGCCGGCCACGACGCAAATGGCCAGACCTCCGTGTTGCGGCGTTCGGGTTATCCCTGCCGTTTCAGCAGACTCGCGAAGTAGCCCACGGCAGCCATGGTCACGATGAGCGGTCCTGTTTCACGATGCAGCCAGGCCGCGAGCGATGCGCCGGCGATCGTCGCGACGACCGCGGCGAGCACGGCGATACGCAGCATGCTGTCGAGATTGCGCGCGAGACGTTTGGCCGTGGCGGCCGGGATGATGACGAGCGCGCCCATCAGGAGCACGCCGAGATAGCGCAGCCCGAGCGCGATCGTGAGCGCGAACGCAAAGAGGAAGAGCAGATTCAGCCGGCTGACGTCCACGCCGGCGGTTCGCGCGACGTCCTTCGACACGAGCGCGACGGCCAGCCGGTTCTTCTGGGTGAGGACGAACGCCACGATGGCGGCTGCGGCGAGCAGGCCGATGATCGACTCGGTCCAGCTCAACGCGCCCGCGCCGCCGAAGAGCGCATCGATCAAGTCTTCCGGCGACGCCATCAGGCTGCCGATCGCGAGCGCCGTCGAGAACACGACGCCAACGATCGTCTCCGTCGCGATGTGCGACCGCTCGTCGAGCACCCAGACGAGGAACGCGCCGAAGAACAGCGTCGCCGCCGCGCCGAGGATCGGATGGATGTGCAGCGCGAGCGCGATGCCGATGCCAGGCAGCGCGACGTGCGACAGCGCGTCGGCGGCCAGCGTCATCCGCCGCATGACGGCGAACGATCCGACCAGGCCGGCGGCGATCGCCATCGCGATCGAGAGCATCAGCGACTCAATGGCCATGGACGTGGTAGTCCGTCGACGTGCCGTACATCTCGTGCAGCACGTCCGGCGTGAGAATGCGCGTCGGCGGGCCGAGGCACACGTGCGATCGGCCGAGGCAGAGCACGTTCGTCGCGTACTGATAGATGACGTTGAGCTCGTGCGAGATGAAGAGCACCGTCAGGTTCTGCTCCTGCTGCAGGCGGTGCACGAGCGCGTTCAGCTGTTCCTGGCCGGGCTCGTCGAGACCGGCCGTCGGCTCGTCGAGCAGCAGCACGTTCGGCGCGGAGACGAGCGCCATGGCGACGAGGATGCGCTGGAACTGTCCCGTCGACAGGGTGCCGATCGGCTGCTCGGCAGTCGCGCGCGCCATGCCGACGAGCGCGAGCGCCTGCGCGATCTCGACGCGCGGCGTGACGTGGCGCGCCAACGTCGTGCGCGCGCGAAGCAGATCCAGACCGGTCATCGGCATGTCGCGTTCGATGTCGAGCTTCTGCGGCACGTAGCCGATGCGCGTGTCCGGGGCCCACGCAATCGATCCGTCGGACGGAAGCGATCCGATCAGCGCGCGAAACAGGACCGTCTTGCCGGCGCCGTTCGGTCCGAGAATCGCGAGCGACGAGCCAGCCGGTACCTGAAAGGTCAGATCCGACAGGATGCGGCGCTCGCCGAAGCGGACCGACAGGTGCTGGACGTCGAGCGCCAGGGACATCCGGACAGACTATGACAGGCTACGGGCCACAGGCTACAGGCGACCGAAGATCGGGCAGCTACACGAGCCCGTTCCTACACCGGCTACCGGCGACAGGCGATGCGCGGCAGCGGCAGTCGCGCGGCGGCGACGGGCTCTGGTCCCGGGTCGGATTCCGCACCGGGGCGAGCGATTTCCCGCGGCCCGTGCTGTCGCCGCGTAGAACTGGCGCGGTTTGGACGCTGATCAGCCGTCGATGGCTGGCAGGCTCGTTGCTAAGAAGTCCGGGGTTGCCTCGAGAGGCTGGGCAGACGAGCTCGAAGACGTTCAAGAGAGGCCCTATGAGGTTTCGCGATCGCGCAGACGCGGCCGAACGGCTGGCCGATCGGCTGCAGTCCTACCGCGGCCAACGCCCGCTCGTGCTCGGCGTTCCGCGCGGCGGCGTGCCGATGGCGGCGACGATTGCGGCGCGCCTGGGCGGCGATCTGGACGTGATGCTCGTGCACAAGCTCCGCGCGCCGTTTCAGCCGGAGCTGGCGATCGGATCGATCGACGAGACCGGACAGGTCTACATGGCGCCGTTTGCCGAGGACCTCGGCATCGCCCCGCGCGCGATCGAAGTGGAGAAAGCCGCCCAGCTCGCGACGTTGCGCCAGCGCCGCGATCGGTACACCGCCGCGCACCCGCGCCTCGACCTGGCCGGCCGCATCGTGATCATCGTGGATGACGGCCTCGCGACGGGATCGACGGCGATTGCCGCCGTGCGCGCCGCGCGCGCGCAGCGCGCGGCGCGCGTCATCGTCGCCGTCGCCGTCGCGCCGCCGGACACGGTGGCGCGGCTGCGCGCGGTGGCCGACGAGGTCGTCTGTCTCCACGCGCCCGCGGCGTTCGGCGCCGTGGGCGCGTTCTTCGACGATTTCTCCGAGGTCAGCGACGACGACGTCGTCGCGCGGCTGCGCGCGGCCCGTCAGCCGGACGCGCGCGACGTGCCGACGTGATCCGTACCGGCGTGGCGATCGAGACGTCCATGAGCCCATTCATCGATCATCGATCCGTGCAGATTGCCGCGGGCGGGGCGACGCTTGCCGCGGATCTGTCCGCGCCGGACGGGTACCGCGGGATCGTGATCTTCGCGCACGGCAGCGGCAGCGGCCGCCACAGCCCGCGCAATCGGGCCGTCGCGCAGGCGCTGCGGCGTCGCGGGCTTGCGACGCTGCTGGCCGATCTGCTGACGCGTGACGAAGAGGCGATCGATCGCGTGGATGCGTCGTTGCGTTTCGACATCGACCTGCTTGGCCGCCGCGTCGTCGCGCTCGTCGATTGGGTGCGGGGCGCGCGCGACCTGCCGGCGCGGCCGATCGGGTTGTTCGGCGCGAGCACCGGCGCAGCCGCCGCGCTGGTCGCGGCGGCCGCGCGGCCGCACGACGTCCTAGCTGTGGTCTCGCGCGGGGGGCGGCCGGATCTGGCCGGCGCCGCGCTGTCGAACGTGACGGCGCCGACGTTGTTAATCGTCGGCGGCCTCGACACGCAGGTCATCGCCCTGAACGAGCAGGCCAAGGCGAGGATGCGTGGCGCCGTCTCACTGGAGATCGTGCCCGGCGCGAGCCATCTGTTCGAGGAGCCGGGCACGCTCGACGTCGTCGCCGCGCGTGCCGGCGAGTGGTTTGTGGCCCATTTGGCGCCGGCGCTGCGCGCTCGAGGCTGACGCGCCGCGCGTGCGATCCGAAGGCGCCGCGAGGAGGAATGATGCGGACATCCAAGAAGTACACGAACGCGACGTTCACCCATCGCGTCGACCACGAGGGCGGCGCGCACCGAGGGCCGAGAGCTCCGCGCGGCCCCCTCATCTGCGAGCGCTGCGGCGCGATGTACCTCAGGCGCCGCTGGACGCTGCATCCTCCGGCAGCCGCGAGCCTCGAGGCCGTCGCGGACCCGCGGCCGACGATCTGTCCGGCCTGCCGCATGATCGCCGCGGAGCAGTTCAGCGGCGAAGTGCGCATCTCGGGCGCGTTCGCCGCCGCCCACCAGGGCGAGATCGAACGGCTCATCCAGGGCGAGGCGAGGCGCACGGCCGACGACAATCCGACCGCGCGCATCGTGCACATCGATCGAAACGACGGCCGAATCACCGTCCGTACGACGACCGAGCACCTGGCGAAGCGGCTTGGCGAGGCGTTGCACAAGGCGTTTGACGGCATCGTGCACTACGGGTTCTCGCACGAGAACAAGTTCGCGCACGTGACATGGACACGCGACTGACACGAGGAGGGGATCATGTTCGACTCGATGCGCGCATTACTGCTGGCGGCCGTCGGCGCGGTGGATCTGACCGACGAGAAACTCCGGGCGATCGTCGAGGATCTCGTGCGCCGCGGGGAGATCGCGGCCGATGAGGCGCGGGACCTGCGCGCGCGATGGGCGCAGCGCCGCGCGAGCCGCGACGAAGAGCTCGACGACCGCATCCGCGCCGTCGTCGACGAGACGCTCGGGCGGCGGAACGTCGCGTCGCATGCGAGCGTCGCCGATCTGCAGGCGCGCGTCGACGCGCTCGAGCAGGCCGTCACGGCCCTGATCGCATCGGACGCCCACCCGCGATGACCGAGACGGGCGCGCCGGCCGCCGCTCCGTCGCTGATGCGCCGCTACGGCGACGTCGCCCGCGTCCTCGTCACGCATGGGTTGGCGGACGTCGTCGACGCGCTGCACCTCGGCTCGTATCTCGCGTGGGGCACGCGCCTGTTGCCGCCGTCCGCGCGCATGGCGTCGCTATCGCGTGCGGCCCGCATCCGTCTCACGCTCGAAGAGCTCGGACCGACATTCGTCAAGTTCGGCCAGGCGCTGAGCGTGCGATCGGATCTGCTGCCCGCCGATCTCATCGCCGAGCTCACCGTGCTGCAGGAGCATGTCGCGCCGCTTGCCCCAGGTGCCGCCGAATCGGCCATCGAAGCCGCCCTCGGCCAGCCGATCGCCGCGTTGTTCCCGACGTTCGAGTCCACGCCGATTGCGTCGGCGTCGATCGCGCAGGTTCATCGCGCCGTGCTGTCCTCGGGCGAGATCGTGGCCGTCAAGGTGCGGCGGCCGGGCATCGGCAGGACGATTGCCGCCGACGTCGAGATCCTGCGGCAGCTTGCGCGCCTCGTGCAGCGGCACGTGCCCGCAGCCGATGCCGTCGATCCGGTCCGGCTCGTCGACGAGTTCGCGCGTACGATCCGCAGCGAGCAGGATCTCGTTCGCGAGGGACGCAACCTGGAGCGCTGCGCCGCGAACTTCACCGGCGATCCCACGGTCCGGTTTCCGCGCGTGTACTGGGCACAGACGACGTCGAGTGTGCTCACGATGGAGTATCTCGACGGCGTGAAGGTGACCGAGCTGGACGCGGCGGGCGTCGGGCCGTTTGCGCGCCGCCTGATCGCGCGGCGCGGCGCGAGCGCCATCCTCAGCCAGGTGCTCGAGCACGGCTTCTTTCACGCCGATCCGCATCCCGGCAACCTCGTCGTGATGGCCGACGAGGTGATCGGCTTTCTCGATCTCGGCATGGTCGGCCGGTTGGACGAGCGCGCCCGCGGCGCGTTGGCGCGCATCGTTCGCGCGATCGGACATCGCGACACGGCCGAGCTGACCGCCGTCGCCCTCGAGATCATGGAGCCGCGCGGCGACGTCGATGCCGCGGCGCTGGAGCGCGACTTGACCGCGCTCGTCGAGTTGTACGGCGACGTGCCGCTCGCCGATCTGTCCGTCCGCGATCTGCTCGGCGACGTCGTCGGGACGGCGGCGCGTCATCGGCTGCGGTTTCCGTCGCAACTGATGTTGCTGATCAAAGCGCTCGTGACGATCGAGGGCGTCGGCGCGCAGCTCGATCCCTCGTTCAGGATGGTCGAGCACGCGGCGCCCATGGCCGAGCGGTTGCGCCAGCGTGAGCTGGCGCCCGAGGCGATCGCGAAGCGGCTCATGCACGTGCTGTCGCAGACGCTGACGGCGATGCAGGCGATGCCGCAGCACCTGGACGCGATCGCCCGCAAGATCCGCGACGGACGCCTGCAGGTCCAGTTCGTCCACCAGAATCTGGATCACTTCGTCCACGAGATGGACCGATCGAGCAATCGCATTGCGTTCGCCTTGATCATCGCCGCCCTGATCGTCGGTTCGTCGCTGGTCATCCACGCGGGCCGCGGAGCGGCCCTGTACGGCTATCCGATCCTCGGACTGATCGGCTTCCTGGTGGCGGCCGTCTTCGGCATCGGCCTCGCCATCGGGATCATGCGATCGGGGCGGTTGTAGATGTACAGCTCGCGGTGCGATCGGATCCGCAACTAGCGACGCGCGCGGCTGCGCGTCAGCCTGTCGCGTTCGCGCGCGAGCGCCGCGCTGACGTCGACGGGATAGGAAGGGCCGGTCCCGAGCCCGAGCAGCTCGGGGGGCAGACGCGCGATCTCCGCGCGCGCGTGGGCCCTCGATTGATCGAGTGTCCGGGCCGCGTTCGGGATCCTCTGGCCGCCAGTCATGACGGGCTGCAACAGCGGCCGCCCGGCCATCGCCTCGTCGCGCTGCGCGAGCACGTCGTGATCGGCACGGCCGTCGCGCTCGACGCGGAAGATCTGCTTGCGCCCAGGCAGCAGCGCCTTCTCGGGCGAGAGCTTCACGCGGCCGCGGCCGCGGTACTCGACCAGCTTGTAGACGATGTCGAGGGTGGGGGCGTCACGCGAGACGCCCATGTCCGTGCCGACGCCGAAGCCGTCAATGGGCGCGCCCGCGGCGACGAGTGCGGCAATCGCGTCTTCGTCCAGGCCGCCGCTCGCGAAGATGGTGACATCCCGCAGGCCGGCCGCGTCCAGGATCGCGCGCGCTTCGGCGGCCAGCGCGCCCAGATCGCCGGAGTCGAGTCGAATGCCGCTCACGCGGAATGCTGGTCCGAGCTCGCGAGCCAGGCCGACGATCGTCCGGACCGCGTCGATGGTGTCGTACGTATCGACGAGCAGCACGGTCTCGGGATACAGCGTCGCGAAGGCCCGAAATGCCGCCGCCTCGTCGTCGTGCGCCTGAACGTAGCTGTGCGCCATCGTGCCGGCCACCGGCACGCCGTACACTTGACCAGCGGCGACGTTGGATGTCGCCTCGACGCCCGCGATGTGGTACGCGCGCGCTGCCTTCATTCCGGCGTCGATCCCATGCACGCGTCGCAAGCCGAAGTCGACGACGCGACGGCCCGCGGCCGCGGCGACGACGCGTGCGGCCTTGGAGGCGAGCACCGTCTGCAGATGCAGCTGATTCAGCACGAACGTCTCGACGAGCTGCGCCTCCGCGAGCGGCGCCTCGATCTCGAGCAGCGGCTCGCCGGCGAAGACGGGTGTGCCTTCCGGGACGGCGTGGACGTCACCGGTGAAGTGGAACGTCTCGAGCCATCGGAGGAATCGTGGCGAGAAGCGGCCGAGCCCATCGAGATAGGCGAGCGCCGGCTGGTCGAACCGAAGCGTCTCGAGAAACGCCAGGACATCGTCGAGCCCGCACGCCAGCAGGAAGCGCCGCTGCGAGGGCAGGTGCCGTACGAAGGCACTGAACGCGGCCGTCGCGTCCATGTCCTCCTCGAAATACGCCTGGAGCATCGTCAGCTCGTAGAAGTCGGTGAACAAGGCGGGGCTGAACGGCGGCGTCATGGCGCGTCCATCATCGCCGACGTCGCGCCAGTCCCGGCGCGATTTCATCGCCCATCGCGCTCGACGCCCCGCGCATGAGCACCGGACGCCACGAACCCGCGTCGCGCCACGGTGCGCAATGGCTGTCGTGGCTGCTCGGCGCGGCATTCCTGATCGCCGTGATTGTTGCGGCGATCCACTACGCCGAGCAGCGCGCGTTCGTCCGGCTGGTGCAGCAGGCGAGCCCGGCGTGGATCATCGTCGCCGTCATCCTGCAAGTCGGCACGTACGCCGCGCAGGGCGGCGTATGGCGGCGTGTCGCGAGCGCTGCGGACTACCAGCTCTCCTGGCGAACGACGGTCGAGCTCAGCCTGGCGAAGCTGTTCGCCGATCAGGCGTTGCCATCTGCCGGACTGAGCAGCAGCGTGCTCGTTGCTCGCGCGCTCGAGCAACGGCGCATCGCGTCTGGCGCCGTGCGCGCGTCCGTCGTCATCAACATCGCGTCGTATCACCTGGCGTACGTGCTGACCTTGACCGCGGCGCTCGCCGTGTTGTTCGCCCGGCACGAGGCGAACACCGTCGTTCTGACGACAGCCGTGCTGTTCTTGCTGTTCTCGATCGGACTGGCCGCGGCGGTGCTGGCGCTGGCCGGCCGTCCTCACGAGCGGCTGGCGCGCGCGGTACGCGGCTTACGTGGCGTGCGCACGACGCTGGACTTCGTGTCGCGCGCCGACGCGCACCTCGTGCGAGGCGCGCGCGTCATCGTCGACACGACACTCTGGCAGGCCGCCATCGTCGTGCTCGACGCGACGACGATGTGGGTGTTGATCCGCGCGCTCGGCGCGACCGCATCGCCCGGCGGCGTGTTCGCCGCGTTCATGGTCGCCAGCCTGTTCCGCACGATGGGCATCGTCCCCGGCGGGCTCGGCACGTTCGAGGCGACATCAGTGCTCATGTTGCGGATGACGGGCGTCGATCTCGCCGTCGCCCTGTCGGCGACGCTGTTGTTCCGAGGTCTCACGTTCTGGCTGCCGATGCTGCCCGGCTACTGGTTCTCGCGGCGCGTGGTGAGAGCCGGACCAGACTCGTAGGGCTGCAGATAGACTGAAGACAATCCATGTCTGCCACGCACCCACGTTCGGGCTGGCGCGAGCGCAACCGCGACTTCCAACGCACGCTGCGGACGATGTCGACGAAATCGCGCGTGCTGCTGGGCGTCGCGATCTTCCTGACGTTCGCATCGTTCGGATTCTCCGGCGACAGCCTGTCGCTTGCGACGGACTTCTGGCCGCACATCATTCTGGCGGCGTTGTTCTCCGGCGTCGTCGGCGTCGCCTATGCGGCGTTCGGATTCGGCTATCGCATCGCGCTGCCGATCGCCATCGCCATCAACATCGCCGGGGCGTACTACTTCGGACAATGGAGCTGGCATCCCGAGGCGCATCAGGCGCTGTCGGCGCCGGACGTGCAGCGCGTCGAGGGCCGGCTGCAGCTGACCGGCGGCGTGCGGATCGTCGTGTCGATGATCGCGTATTCGTCGTTCATCGCGCTGCTGCGGATCGAGGGCAAGCGATCGATCGGCATGTACACGGAGATTCGCCTGGCGCGCGACATCCACGCGGCGCTCGTGCCGATCGTCGACGGCCGAAGCGCGGCGCTCGAGTGGTACGGCGTGTCGCATCCGAGCGGGGAAGTCGGCGGCGATCTCGTCGACGTCGTCGACGATCCGTCGCGCCCGTGGACCGCGTGCGTATCGGACGTCAGCGGCCACGGCGTCGCGGCCGGCGTGCTGATGGGGATGTTCAAGACGGCGCTGCGATCCGCGTACCGGACGACGACCGATCCCGGCGCGGTGCTCGTGCACATCAACGACGTGCTGGGCCCACTCAAGCGGCCGAACATGTTCGTGACGGCCGCGGCGCTCGAGTGGCCGGCGCCCGATCGCTGCCACTACGTGCTCGCAGGGCATCCCTCGCTGATTCACGTGTCGCGCGCGACGGGCGAGGCGCGCTGGGTGGGCGAGTCGCAGATGGCGCTGGGCTTCGTCGAGCACACCGCGTACGAGACGCGATCGTTCGACGTCGCGTCCGGCGATCTCGTCGCGGTCGTGACGGACGGTCTCTTCGAGCTCTTCGATCGCCGGCAGCACGAGCTCGGGGCCGACGGCCTGCTGCGCATCGTCCAGTCCGCGGCTTCTGCGCATCCCACCCTCGCCGAGACCGCGGCCGAGATCTTCGCCACCTGCGCGAAGCACGGCGCGCAGACGGACGATCAGAGTCTGTTGTTGGTGAGGCGGATCTGATTGGACCGGGCCGCCACAAGGGCGGCCCCTACGATGGGTCGCCCGTGGCCTGTGGCCGTAGCCGTGTAGGGGCGGCCCTTGTGGCCGCCCGGCTATCCGCAGCCCGCTAGTGCGTTCCGGCTTTGTAATCCGCGAACGCGGCCTTCAGCTTCTCGAGCGCAAGCGCGGTCTCTTCCGGCGTCAGCTTGATCAGATCCGACCGCACCATCATCATCGTGCCGACCGGCTCGCGCCAGAAGTCGTCGATGTTCTTGCCGAAGCGTGATTGCACGTCCTCGACGGCGGTCGATAGATCCGGCCCAATCTGCGTATAGCTCTTCACGCCGTAGACCGAGACCGAATGACACGCGAAGCAGCCCTTCTCGACGAACCACTGACCCTTGCCTGATCGCGCGACGTCGATCTCCTTCGCCTGTTCATCGGTGAGCGGATCGGGCAGTCCCGGAACGTTCTTCTGCTTCAGCTCGGCGATGAGTGCCTGCGAGCGCGCCCGCGATTGATCCGGTGCGCTGCACGCGCCCGATGCCATCGTCAGCGTCAGCGCCGCCAGCGTCCACGCTCCCCACGAATATCTCCGTCCAGCCATGCGGTCTCCTTCGCTCTCGTCTCGATCGTGACGATAGCGATGCGCGTCCGGCGCGCCTATGACCGGCGTCATACCGCGCGTGCCCGCGCGCCGGTAGCGTGGAGCCGTCATGCAGTTGTGCGAAGGAGAGACCGGTATGGCCAGTCATCATCGATTGTTTCATGGCGCGATCGCCGCCGTGGGTGTGCTGCTCGTCGCTGCAGCCGTGGGATGTTCACCTCGACAGCCGAGAAATGGACGTGCAGCGAACGCGTCGGACGTGACCGCCGCCGCGCTGCAGACGTACGTCGCGCCCGGCGATCTCGACGAGTACTACATGTTCGCGTCCGGTGGTCATTCCGGTCAGGTCTACGTCTACGGCCTCCCGTCGATGCGCCACCTCGTCACGATTCCCGTCTTCACGCCGTACCCCGGCACCGGCTACGGGTTCGACGACGACACGAAGAAGATGCTGGGCGGATTGACGTGGGGCGACGCGCACCATCCGGCGCTGTCGGAGACGAAGGGCGACTACGACGGCCGCTGGCTCTTCATCAACGAGATGAACGGCCGTGTCGCGCGCATCGATCTGCGCGACTTCAAGACGAAGGAGATCTTCGGCCCGGCGCCGAACGTGTCGGGCAATCACGGATCGGCGTTCGTCACGCCGAACACCGAGTACACGATGATGGCGTCGCGCTTCTCGATCCCGCTGCCGAAGGGCACGTACGCGCCGATCGACAAGTACGCGACGGAGTACAAGGGCGTGCTCGCCGCGATCAAGATCGATCCGCAGAGCGGCGCGATGTCGATGGGCTTCGAGATTCTCGCGCCGCCGTTCGACTTCGACCTCGGCGATGCCGGCAAGCTCGCGTCCGACGGCTGGATGTTCTGGAGCTCGTATAACGCCGAGCGCGCGACCGGCAAGCTCGAGGTCACGGCGAGCCAGCGCGATCGCGACTACATCGCCGCGGTCGACTGGCGCGCGGCGGAGAAGGCCGCGGCGGCCGGACAGGGCGATCTGATCGGCGGCGTCCGCGTGCTCGATCCGAAGAAGATCCCCGGCCTCGTGTACCTGATGCCGTGCGGCAAGTCGCCGCATGGCGTCGACGTGACGCCCGACGGCAAGTACATCATCGGTTCCGGCAAGCTGCAGGGCGTGACGACCGCGTTCAACTTCGAGAAGGTCCAGACCGCGATCCGCAACAAGGACTTCACGGGCGACGAGGACGGGATTCCGGTGCTGCGCTACGAGTCGATCAAGGACGCGGAGATTCCCGTCGGCCTCGGCCCGCTGCACACGCAGTTCGGTCCCGACGGCTACGCGTACACGTCGCTCTTCGTCGACAGCGCGATCGCCAAGTGGAAGATCGGCACGTGGGAGGTCGTCGACAAGGTCCCGATGTCGTACTCGATCGGCCACCTTGCCGCCGCCGAGGGCGACACGGTCAGCCCCGACGGCAAGTATCTCGTCGGCCTCAACAAGCTGTCGCACGGCCGCCATCTGAGCGTCGGGCCATCGCAGCCGGAGTCGTCGCAGCTCGTCGACATCACCGGCGACAAGATGAAGCTGATCTACGACGCATTCACCGAGCCCGAGCCCCACTACGCGCAGATCATCAAGGCCGACAAGCTGCATCCGATCGAGGTCTATCCGAAGGACGAGAACCACCATCCGCTCGCGGTGTGGGATCTGAAGGACACGGGCGTCACGCGCAACGGCAACAAGGTGACGGTGAAGATGATCGCCGTACGCACGACGCTGACGCCGACGTCGTTCGAGGTGCGCGAGGGCGACGAGGTCACCGTCGCGATCACGAACATCGAGCAGACGACCGACGAGCTGCACGGCTTCGGGCTGCTCGACTACAACATCAACCTCGTCATCGATCCCGGCGAGACGAAGACGGTGACGTTCACGGCGAAGAAGGGCGTGTTCCCGTACTACTGCACGAACTTCTGCTCGGCGCTGCACCAGGAGATGCAGGGCTATCTGCTCGTCAAGCCGCGGGGGCTGCCATGACGGCCCTCGCGCGCAGTTTCACGTTTCTCCGCGCGCCGCTCGGCGCGGTGCCGCGCGCGTTGCTCGTGCTGGCGGGCGTGTTCGTCATCGCGGGCTACGTCCTGCCGCTGTGGAACCTGACGATGTTCGCGCCGCAGTATCCGGACGGGCTGCGGCTCGACATCTACGCGCACGCGCTGGCTGGCGGCAATCACGGACAGGACATCAAGGAGATCAACGTCCTGAACCATTACATCGGCATGCGAAGCCTCGCGGCGGAAGACTTCACCGAGTTCCGGTGGATGCCGTTCGTGCTCGGCGGTCTCGCGCTGATCGATCTGCGCGCGGCCGTGCTGGGCTCCGTGAAGGAGCTGGTGGACGCGTTCGTGCTGTTCGCGTACTTCGGCGTGTTCTCGCTGTGGTCGTTCGGGTACCGGCTCTACTTGTACGGCCACACGCTCGCGTCGGACGCGGCCGTCAAGGTCGCGCCGTTCACGCCGCCGATGTTCGGCCGCCAGCAGCTCGCGAACTTCGAGGTGTACTCCTATCCGCAGGCGGGCTCGTACGTGCTCGGCTGCGCGATGGCCGCGCTCGTCTTGGCCATCGTCATCGCCTGGCGTCAGCGGCCGCGCGTTGCGGTCCTCGTGGGGTGACGTCGTGATCGGCGTGCTGATCGCGCTCTCGCTGCTGGCGCAATCGCCGGCGATGGCGGCCGGCGCCGCGGACGCGCCCGCGTCCGCGGCGACATCGGCGCTCGAGGGCCGGCCGGCGGCGATGGAGACATCGCCGCTGCAGG
>DASZVJ010000047.1:0-10297 GCA_035547155.1 Vicinamibacterales bacterium | reverse complement strand
GTGGTACTTCAGATAGATCGCGTCGAGCAGCAGATGCAGCTCGATCTCGAAGTCCTTGGACGTCACCGCGGCCCTGCCTACTTCGGCATCCAGACGCGCACGAGCGACAGCAGCTTCTCCACTTCGAGCGGCTTGGCCATGTAGTCGTTGGCGCCAGCCGCCAGACATTTCTCCTGATCGTCCTTCATCGCCTTTGCCGTCAGCGCGATGATCGGGATCGCCTTCCATTCCGGACGCCGGCGGATCTCGCGCATGGCCGTCAGTCCGTCCATCTCCGGCATCATGATGTCCATCAGCACGAGATCGACGGGCGGCGTGCCGGCCGTCTGCTGACGCTCCAGCACGTCGAGCGCCTCGCGGCCGTTGCGCGCGATCTCGATCGCCACGCCCTTCGGCTCCAGGATGCTGGACACCGCGAAGATGTTCCGCGCGTCGTCCTCGACCAGCAGGATGCGGCGGTTCTCGAGCGCCGCCTCGCGGTCGCGCGCGACCTTGAGCATGCGCTGCCGATCCGGCGGCAGCGTGGCCTCGACCTGATGCAGGAACAGCGTGACTTCGTCGAGCAGCCGCTCGGGCGATCGCGCGTCCTTGATGATGATCGACTTCGAGAACCGGCCCAGCCGCTGCTCTTCGTCGGAGCCCAGCGATCGGCCCGTGTAGACGATGACGGGCGGGAAGGAGACGTCCGGCCGGGACGCGAGCTGCTCCAGCAGCTCGTAGCCGCTGAGATCGGGCAGCGCGAGGTCCAGCACCATGCAGTCGAAGGTCGTCGTCCGCAAGTGCTCGAGCGCGGCGGCGGCGGTCGCGACGCCGGTGATCTGCACCTCTTCGCTCTTGAGCAGCTGTTCGATGCTGTCCCGCTGCCGCGCGTCGTCCTCGACGACGAGGACGCGGCGCACGCCGCGATCGAGCCGCGCTTCGAGCCGGCGCAGGATGTCGACGATCTGCTCGCGGCGGACGGGCTTGAGATCGTAGCCGACCGCGCCGCGCTCGAGCGCCTGCTGCGTGTAGTCGACGACCGAGACGACGTGCACGGGAATGTGGCGCGTCCGCGGATTGCGCTTGAGCTGATCGAGCACGCCCAGTCCCGAGTGGTCCGGCAGGTAGATGTCGAGCAGGATCGCGCTCGGCTGGAACTGAACCGCGGCGGCGAGTCCCTCGCCGGCCGACGACGCGACGATGCATTGAAAGCGCATCTCGCGCGCGAGGTCGCGCAGGATTGCCGCAAAGCGCGGATCGTCTTCGATGACGAGAATGCAGCGGGTGTGCGGCGACAGATTTTCGCGATCGTCGTCGAGCGCGTCGGCTGGCCGCGGGACGGACATCGCGCGGTCCGGCTCCAGCGCCGGCGTGGCCGTGCGGGCCGGCGGCGCCGGCGGCAGCGACGCGGGAAACGGCGAGACGGCCGCCCGTGACGATGGCGCGGGCGCCGGTGCCGGGCGCGGCATCGGCTTGAGCGGCAGCGTGAGCGTGAACGTGCTGCCGGCGTCCGGCGCGCTCTCCAGCGCGATGTCGCCGCCGAGCAGACGCGCGAGATCGCGCGAGATCGAGAGCCCAAGTCCGGTGCCGCCGTACCGGCGATGCGTGCTGCCGTCGGCCTGCCGGAACGCCTCGAAGACGACGTCGTGCTGATGCGCCGGAATGCCGACGCCGGTGTCGCGCACGGCGAAGGACACCGTGCCGGCCGCGGCGGTGAACACGCGCACGGAGACGCCGCCCTGCTCGGTGAACTTGCACGCGTTGGACGCCAGGTTGCGCAGGATCTGATTCAAGCGCTGCGCGTCGGTCTCGATCGACTCCGGCACGCCCGGCTCGATCGCCGTCGTGAACGTCAGTCCCTTCTGCCGCGCGATTGGCTCGAACGTGTTCGTCAACGACGCGAGCGCCTGCGCGATAGGCGCCGGCTCGGCGGCCAGCTCGACCTTGCCGGACTCGATCTTCGACAGATCGAGGATGTCGTTGATCAGCGCGAGCAGATCGTTGCCCGCCGAGAAGATCGTGCGCGCGAACTTGATCTGGTCCGCCGTGAGGTTGCCGTCCTTGTTGTCGGCGAGCAGCTTCGCCAGGATCAGCGAGGCGTTGAGCGGCGTCCGCAGCTCGTGGCTCATGTTGGCCAGGAACTCGCTCTTGTACTGATTGGCCCGCGCCAGCTCCGCGGCCTTGTCGAGGAGCGTCGTCTGCGCCGCCGACAGATCGTCCTTCTGCGTTTCGAGCAGCTGCGCCTGCTCCTCGAGCTGCGAGTTGATCTGCTCGAGCTCGGCCTGCTGCGACTCGAGCCGCCCCTGCGACTCCTTGAGCGCGCGGCTCTGCTCTTCGAGCTCTTCGTTGCTGACGCGCAGCTCCTCCTGCTGTGTCTGCAGCTCCTCGGCCTGACGCTGCGTCTCTTCGAGCAGCGTCTCGAGACGCGTGCGATCGCGCGACGAGCGGACCGCGACCGCGACGGACTCGGAGATGCGATCGAGCAGCTCGCGCTCGGAGGCGCGCAAGCGGCGGAGGAAGCCGAGCTCGATCACCGCGTGCGCCTGGCCATCGGCGATCGCCGGCGCGACGATCAGCTCGACCGCCGGCGCGCGCCCGAGGCTCGACGAGATCGGCAGATAGTCGGGCGGCACGTCCTTCACGTGCAGCGCGCGGCGGTCGCGGACCGCCTGGCCGAGCAGCCCGTCGCCGGTGCGAAGGGCATGCGATCCCGGCGGCAGCGCGTAGCCGGCGACGCGGCGCAGCCGATCGTCGGGCTCGACGAGATAGACGGCGCCGACGTGCGCGTCGACGTATGCGCTCAGAAAGCTGAGCACGTTCTGGCCGAGCACATCCAGGCGTTGCTCGCCCTGGATGCGGACGCTCAATCCCGTCTGCCCTGCCCGCACCCATTCGTGCGCCTGCCGCGTATGGAAATCTCTCGACATCGTCCACGCGGCGCCGAGAATCAGCACGCCGAGGAGCGCGGCGCCACCCCACGTCACGGCATCGGACATCGCAAGCGCGCGCTGCCATTCCGCTTGCCGGCCCGCCAGCAGCGTGCGCTGCGAGTCAGCCAGGTCGGAGATGACGACGCGCATCCGATCCATCAGGACCTTGCCGCGATCGGTGCGGATCATCGCCAGCGCGCCGCTCGTGTCGCCGGCGCGGCGCATCGCGATCGTCCGTTCCATCTGATCGAGGTTCTCGGCGAGCAGGCCGTTGAGCGTGTCGAGCTGCTCGCGTTGCGCCGGGCTGGTCAGCAGATCGCGCAGCGCACGGAGATCGCCAGGCAGCGCCGCGCGGGCCGTGTTGTACGGCTCGAGATAGCGCTCCTCGCCGGTGAGCAGAAAGCCGCGCTGACCGGTCTCGGTGTCGGAGAGCTTGCTGAGCAGGCCGTCGAGCTGCTGCACGGCGCGCAGCGAATCGGTGAGGTCCGCCACGGCGACCTCGCGCGCCGCGAGCGCGCGATAGGTGAAGGCGGCGATCAGCGCGACGGCGAGCAGTGCAGCGATGACGCCTGCCAGCACGGGCGCGGGCAACGGCAGCGACGACAATACCGGCCGGTCATCACGAGACGGTGGAACCATGAGGATCGTGGACGATCGAAATCATGTCGTCGTCGACGGTCCGACCACGCTGGGGAGCGCGGCGAGATCGACCGTCGCGGCGACGCAGGCGCCGGGCCGGGGAATGCGCAGCGGTCAGTATAGTGCGAAGTCAGCGCGTCGTTGCGCCGGGATCGGCGCCGCGCCGCAGGCTCGCGACTTCCCGCGGTGACAGATCGCGGATCTGGCCCGGCCGCAGCGTCCGATCGGTAATCGCGCCGATGCGCGTGCGGCGGAGGCGATCGACCGGATGGCCAATCGCGTCGGCCATGTGCCGCACCTGACGATTGCGGCCCTCGCGCAGCGTGAGCTCGAGCAGCGCCTGCGAGCCGCCTTTCGCGTCCAACACGCGCAGTACGCGCACGCGCGCGGGCAACGTCTTCTTGCCGTCGATCACGACGCCGTGCCGGAGACGATCGAGATCGTGATCGTCCGGTACGCCGGCGACCAGCGCTTCGTACGTCCGTTCCAGCTCGTAGCGCGGATGCGTCACGTGCTCGGCGAAGTCACCGTCGTTGGTCAACAGCAGCAGCCCTTCGGAGTCGTAGTCGAGGCGGCCGACCGGATAGAAATAGCCTTGCACGCCCGCCTCGGCGAGCACATCGATCACCGTCCGCCGATGCTGCGGATCCGATCGCGTGCTCATCACGCCGCGCGGCTTGTTCATCAGGAGATACCGCCGCTCGACGCGTGTCTTCAGCCGCCGGCCATCGACGCGAACATCATCGGACTCGGGATTCGCCTTCGTGCCCAGTTCCGTGACGACGCGGCCGTTCACGGTCACGCGTCCCTGCCGCATCAGCTCGTCGGCGAGCCGCCGAGACGCGACGCCGGACTGGGACAGGAGTTTGTTGAGGCGGAGGGACATGGGATTTCGGACCGTAGGGGCCGCCCTTGTGGCGGCCCGGCGGACGCCGATGTGCTGTGGACCGGGCGACCACAAGGGTCGCCCCTACGACACTCAACGTGTCAGTGTACTTCCCCCGACCCGAACGGCAGCTCCGTCTGCGGCGCGGGCTCGCTGACCGATGTGGGCAAGTCGAAACCGAGCAGCTCGGACATGTCCTCGACCTTCGGCAGGTCCGAGAGATCGTTCAGACCGAAGCGCTCGAGGAACTCGCGTGTGGTGCCGTAGAGGAACGGACGGCCGACGACCTGCTTGCGGCCGACGATCTTCACGAGCTTCCGCTCGATCAGCGTGCTGACGACGCCGGCGGCGTTGACGCCGCGGATTTCCGCGATCTCGGGCGCCGTGATCGGCTGCTTGTACGCGACGACGGCCAGCGTCTCGAGCGCGGCCACCGACAGCTTCTGCGTCGTCCGCTCGTGAAAGAGGCGGCGCACCCACTCGTGCAGCTCGGGCCGCGTGACGATCTGGTAGCCGCCGGCGACTTCGACGAGTTGCAGCCCGCCGGGCCGATCGTAGTCCGTCTTCAATGCATCGATCGCGGCCTGGATGTCTTCCTTCGTCTCCGGATCGAGCAGCTTCGCCAGCGCCTTGACCGTGATCGGATCGGGCGACGCGAAGATCAACGCTTCGATGATGGCTTTCAGGTCCATATCAGGCTTCGGACTTCGTGCTGCGGGCTTCAAACGCGTCGGAGCCCTGGACCTTCAGGTCCGGGGAAATCGATGCCGACGAGGCGAAGGGGGCTTCCGCCGGCTGCTCGCGGCGGTACACGCGGATCGGCCCGAGCCCGCCTTGCTGGAACACGCGGACACGCTTCATGCGAATCATCTCGAGCACGGCGAGAAACGTGACGATCATGCCGGCGCGCGTCTGCACGTCGCTGAACAGCTCCTCGAAGCCGCACGCGTCGGTTTCCGACAGACGCGCGAGCAGCTGCTCGATGCGCACCTCGATCGGCATCTGCTCCGGCGGCAGCAGCACGCGCGGCCGCTGACGCGCGCGATCGAGCACCTGCCGGAACGCCGTCATCAAACTGAACAGATCGACTTCGACTTCCGGCTCCGGCGCTTCGCCCGCGAGGTCGACGAGGCGCTCGTCGGGCCGGCCCCATTGCGCGCTGCGCTGAATCTCTTTTTCGTGCAGCAGCTCGGCAGCCGCCTTGAACCGCTGGTGCTCGAGCAGCCGGCGCACGAGCGCTTCGCGCGGGTCCTCCTCGGGATCGTCCTGCGTGGGATCGGGCCGCGGCAGCAGCGTGCGCGACTTGATGTGAATCAGCGTCGCAGCCATCACGAGGAACTCGCCGGCGAGATCGAGGTTCAGCTCGATCATCAAGTCGAGGTACTCGAGGTACTGCCTGGTGACGAGCGCGATCGGGATGTCGTAGATGTCGAGCTCGTGCTTCTTGATCAGGTGCAGCAGCAGATCGAGCGGGCCCTCGAAATTCTGCAGGCGGACGGGATAGTCGCCGAGGATCGACTCGAAGTCGAGCTGCTGGTGCGGTTCGGTCATGGACGCCATCAGTATCGCAGCTTCACCGCGTCCCGCACACGGCCCATCGTCTCTTGCGCCAGGCGCCGGGCCTTGCCCGAGCCGGCCACGAGGACCTCGCGCAGATAACCCGGCTTGGCGAGGATCTCGGCGCGCTTCGCGCGAATCGGCTCGAGCCGCGCGTTGATGGCGGCCGCGAGCTTCGTCTTCACCTCGACGTCGCCCACCTTGCCAGCGCGGTAGCGCGCTTTCAGATCCTCGACTTCCTCGCGGTTCGGATTGAACGTGTCGTGGTAGACGAACACCGGATTGCCTTCGACCGTGCCGGGAATGTCCGCGCGCACGCGCTTCGGGTCCGTGTACATCTGCCGGACTTTCTTCACGACCGTCTCCGCCGAATCGGACAGATCGATCGTGTTCCCGTAGCTCTTGCTCATCTTGCGGTTGTCGAGCCCGGGCAGCCGCGGCGTCGGCGTGAGGATCGCCTGCGGCTCGACGAACACCTGGCCGTAGAAGTTGTTGAACCGGCGCACGACCTCGCGCGCCAGCTCGAGATGCGGCACCTGATCCTCACCGACCGGCACGAAGTCCGCGTCGTAGATGATCACGTCCGCGGCCTGCAGCAGCGGATAACCGAGGAAGCCGATGCTCGACAGGTCCTTCTCGGACAGCTGCTCGATCTGTTCCTTGTACGTCGGCACGCGCTCGAGCCACGGCACGGGCGTCACCATCTGCAGCAGCAGGTACAGCTCCGCGTGCTCGGGCACGAGCGACTGCACGAACAGCGTGCTCTGCTCGGGATCGATGCCGGCCGCGATCCAGTCCGCCGCGTTGTCGAGCGCGTGGTCGACGATGGCGCCGGTCGACGCGTACTCGCTCGTCAACGCGTGCCAGTCCGCGACGAAGTAGAACGCGTCGTACTGCGCCTGCATCGTGCGCCAGTTGTCGAGTGCGCCGACGAGATGCCCGAGGTGCAGACGGCCCGTCGGCCGCATGCCGGAGACGACCCGCTTGCGCGCGCTCATACGAGCCACCCGCGAATCGCACGCTGAATCGGCAACACGATGTCTCCCAGCACGCCCGTGAAGATCAGGGCGTACAGAATCACAAAGCCGTACGGCCGCAGGCGATCGATCGCGTGCGCGACGCCTTCGGGCACGAGGCCGGCCAGCACGTTGCCGCCGTCGAGCGGCGGCACGGGAATCATATTGAAGACCGCGAGCAGCACGTTCAACGAGACCGTCTGCGCGACGAGCATGACGCCGACCGACGGTCCGCCCGAGCCCGTCGCGACGAGCGTGTTCAACACGACCGCGGCGCCGACCGCGAGGATCAGATTGCTGATCGGCCCGGCGATCGCCACGATCGCGAAGTCACGCCGCGGCGATCGCAGATTCTCCCAGCTCACCGGCACCGGCTTGGCCCAGCCGAGCAGCGGCAGGCCGGAGTAGATCGCGATCAGCGGAAACAGCACGGTCCCAATCCAGTCGATGTGCGCGAGCGGATTCAGCGTCAGCCGCCCCAACCGCCGCGCCGTCGGATCACCGAGCCGATCGGCCGTCCACGCGTGCGCAGCTTCGTGGAACGACAGCGACGGGATCAGGACGACGAACAGCAGGAGCAGCGCGTCGGCGGACAGCACAAGAGCACGACTCTAACATGGGGCAAAGGGACCAGGGACGAAGGGACGAAGGGACGAGGGGACGAGGGGACGAGGGGACGAGGGGGCAGATAGCCAGATCCAGATAGCGAGCTGCGAGATAGTGCGCTAACGAGATAGCGCGATAGTGAGATACGAGCCCTTCGTCCCTTGGTCCCTTCGTCCCCCTAGAACCCACCAGCAAAATGTTTAATCACCAAATCTGCGACCTTCGCCCCAACCACGGCTTCGAGATCTTCGCGGCTCGCGCGTTTGACGCCGGCGGCCGAGCCGAAGGCCGTTAACAGTTGCGCGCGGCGGCGGGGGCCGATGCCGGCGATGTCGTCGAGGCTCGATCGCAGATCGCGCCCCGAGCGGCGCTGCCGGTGGAACGTCACCGCGAACCGATGCGCCTCGTCGCGGATGCGCTGCAGCAATCGCAGCGCGGCCGATTCGTGTGGCAGCGCGATGCCGTCCACGCGATCGCGCGTGAAGATCAGCTCTTCCTGTTTCGCCAGTCCGATCGCGATGAGCCGCTCGAGCCCGAGGTCGGCCAGCGCCGCATACGCCGCGCCCAACTGCCCTTTACCGCCGTCGATGACGATGAGATCCGGAAACGGTCCGCCCTGCTCCATCACCCGCCGATACCGCCGCAGCACGACCTCGTGCATCGACGCGAAGTCATCCAAAATGTTCGTCGCCCCTTCGTCCCCTGGTCCCTTCGTCCCCTGGTCTCCCCGAACCCGGAACTTTCGATATTCCCCGCGCCGCATCCGCCCGTCGACGCAGACGACCATCGACGCGACCGTCTCGCGGCCCTGCAGCGTGGAGATGTCGAAGCACTCGGTGCGCTTCGGCAGCGCGGGCAGATTCAGCACGGCACGCAGCGTGTCGAGCGCGTCGAACGCCGCCGTGCTGTTGTCCGAGAAATGCGACTGATACGCCATCGACGCGTTGCGCATCGCGAGATCCAGCAGGCCACGCTTCTCGCCGCGGCGCGGGACGACGATGCGCACGCGGCGCTCGGCCGCGGCGGACAGCCAGGCTTCCAGGTCGTTGCACTCCTCTTCGTCGAGCGCGATCGGCACGTGGACTTCGGGCGGCGCCGGACGATCCGCGTAGAACTGCTGCAGCGCGGAGGTGAGCAGACTCAACGTCTCGCGATCGATCGCCGCGGGATCGACGGGCGCGGCCGTGCCAGATCGCTCGTCGGCGACCAGCTCGATGCGATCGACGACGCGCCCGTGCCGGACCTGGAAGACCTGGACGATCGCGCCCGCCGATCCGACTTTCACGCCGAACGCGTCGCGATCGCCGAGCGCGGGCGTCTCGATGCTGTTGCGCCGATCGCGCACCTTCTCGATTGTCCGGATCGCGTCGCGCAGGCTCGCCGCGCGCTCGAACTGCTCGTCGGCCGCGGCCTGCATCATGTCGTCGTGCAGCTGCGCGACGAGCTCGTCCTGTCGCCCTTCGATGAGCAGCTGCGCCTGACCGACGGCCTCGCGATAGCGATCGAGCGTGCAGATCGTCTCGACGCACGGCGCGAGACAGCGCTTGATGTCGTACTCGAGACACGGCCGTCCGCGCTGGCCGTCGATGATCTCGTTGCACGATCGAATCCCGAACAGCCGGTGCGCCAGCGACATCGTCCGCCGCGCGACGGCCGCGGGCATGAACGGCCCGGCGTACACGTTGCCGTCGCGCTCGACGCGCCGCGCCACCAGCAGCCGCGGCGCCGCTTCCGTCGTCGTCAACTGCAGGTACGGATAGGTCTTGTCGTCGCGCAGCAGGATGTTGAAGCGCGGGTTGCGCTGCTTGATGAGGCGGTTCTCGAGCGCGAGGGCCTCGACGACCGAGTCGGTGACGATGACGTCGAGCGCGCTGGCGTCGCGGAGCAGCGCGTCGATGCGAGGGCTGGTGCCCCACGCGGCCAGATAGCTCCGGACGCGCTCGCGGAGCACGCGCGCCTTGCCGACGTACAGCGTCTCGCCGGCGCCGCCGAGAAAGACGTACACGCCCGGCTGCTGGGGCAGCCTGGCGATCTGCCCCTTGAGATCCTCAATCGCCATGGACTACGATGCGCGTTGCCGTTGCTGCCGTTCCAGCGCCGCCTGCGCCTCGTGCGCGTCGCTGCCGGCCTGTCCCAAATTACTCATCACCTGTGACGTTCACTGGCGCCATCGGCAGGGTGTGCAACTACCCGCTGCGGCTGATCATTGCGGCGTGTGTCCGCCTGCGGATTCACCCAAATCTTCTCACGTTCACGGGCGTCATCATCAACATTGGCGCCGGCTGGGCGCTCGGTACCGGCCACTTCCTGACGGCGGGCGGGATCATGATTCTCGCCAACATCTTCGACTTCATCGACGGCAAGGTCGCGACCGAGATGGGCGCGGTCAGCGACTTCGGCGGCTTCTGGGACTCGGTCATCGACCGCTTCTCGGACCTGGCCCTGTCGGTCGGCCTGATCTGCCTGTACTCGTCGCTCGGCCGGACCGACTACGTGCTCATCACGTCCGTCGCGATGGTGTTCGCGACGATGACGAGCTACACGCGCGCCCGGGCCGAGTCGCTGATTCCGCGCTGCAAGGTCGGCTTCATGGAGCGGCCGGAGCGCATCGTGCTCTTCATGATCGGCGCGTTCACCAACCGCATGGCGGCGGTCATGTGGGTGATCGGCGTCCTCTCGGTCGT
>DASZVJ010000046.1:0-3962 GCA_035547155.1 Vicinamibacterales bacterium | reverse complement strand
ACCGCGCCGGGCGTCCTGTATCGCGTGACGACGACGGACGGCGTGACGCAGGAGATCGACAGCCCGTCGAAGCTGCCGGATCCGGGCCGCATCGCGAAGTTCGAGGAGCCCGTCATCACCGCGACCATGCTGACGCCGTCGGAGTTCGTCGGCGGCATCCTCGAGCTGTGCCAGGAGAAGCGCGGCATCCAGAAGGGCATGGACTACGTCTCGAAGGATCGCGTGCTCGTCACGTACGAGCTGCCGTTCAACGAGGTCGTGCTCGACTTCTACGATCGGCTCAAGACGATCTCGCGCGGCTACGCGTCGCTCGACTATCACGTCACCGGTTATTGGACCTCGCCGCTCGTGAAGCTGGATCTGCTCGTCAACGGCGATCCCGTCGACGCGCTGTCGATCATCGTCCACGAGGAGAACGCGTACGCGCGCGGCCGCGCGCTGGCCGCGAAGATGCGCGAGTTGATTCCGCGGCAGATGTTCGAGATCGCCATCCAGGCCACGATCGGCGCGCGCGTCATCGCGCGCGAGACCGTGAGCGCGCTCCGCAAGAACGTGCTCGCGAAGTGCTACGGCGGCGACATCTCGCGCAAGCGCAAGCTGCTCGAGAAGCAGAAGGAAGGCAAGAAGCGGATGAAGCGCGTCGGCCGCGTCGAGATTCCGCAGGAGGCGTTCCTCGCCGTGCTCAAGATCGGACAGGGTGAGTGAGATGAAGCGATCCGTCGCACGGGAGTACTTCGAATCGCTCGTGATTGCCGTGATCCTGGCGCTCTTCGTGCGCACGTGGGTCTTTCAGGCGTTCAAGATTCCGACCGGCTCGATGGAGCAGAACCTGCTCATCGGCGATCACCTGATCGTCAATAAGATGCAGTTCGCGCCGGCCGCGACGTCGTTGGAGCGCGCGATCATGCCGAGCCGCGACATCCGGCGCGGCGACATCCTCGTCTTCAAGTTTCCCCAGCAGCCGGACCGCGACTTCATCAAGCGCGTCATCGGCCTGCCGGGCGATCGCCTCGAGCTCCACCGGAAGAAGGTCTACATCAACGGCTCGCCGATCGACGAGCCGTACGTGGAGTTCCTCGAGCCGCCGTCGGTGGACGGCCCGCCGCGCACCGACGATCTACGTGAAGAGTACGGCCCGGTAACGGTGCCGCCGCATCAGTACTTCATGATGGGCGACAACCGCGACAACTCCGAGGACAGCCGCTACTGGGGCTTCATGCCGGAGTCCTACGTCAAGGGCCAGGCGCTGTTCATCTACTTCTCGTTCGACGATCAGGCGTCGAATCTCTTCGGCGGCATCCGCTGGAGCCGCGTGCTCCATCGCGTCAGATAGTCAACGGCGCGCGGCGTCGAGCCGGGCGCGCACGGCCTCGACCGCCGCTCCAGCGATCTGCACCGTCTTGTTGCGCGACGTCGCTCCGGCGACGATAGCGATGCGCGAGCGGGGCACGTCCAGCACGTCGGCCAGCAGCGCCACGACCGCGTCGTTGGCGGCGCGATCGACCGGCGGCGCGGTCACGCGCACGACGAACCGGCCGTCGCGCACGCCTGACACGGCGGATTTCGGCGAGCGTGGAATGACGCGGAGATCGATGAGCGTTCCGGCCGTGCCCGCACGAACAGGCTCGCGCGCGCCCGCGGACGTCATGCGGTGAGCGGGCGCGTGCCGAAGATCGCGCTGCCGACGCGAACCATCGTCGCGCCCTCTTCGATCGCAACCTCGAAGTCGTGGCTCATGCCCATCGACAGCTCGGCAAGTCGATCGGCCGGGACGCCGCCGGCGACGAGCCGATCGCGCAGATCGCGCAGTTGCCGGAACCACGGTCGCGAGTCCTCGGCCTCAGCCGGAATCGGCGGAACGAGCATGAGCCCCCGCAGGTCCAGCGCGCGGCCGGCGAGCGCCGCGTCGACGAGCGTCCGCAAGTCGGACTCGGCGGCGCCATGCTTCGTTGCTTCGTGGGCGAGATCCACTTGCAGCAGGATCGATCGCCGGATCCCGAGCTCGGCGGACGCGGCCTCGAGCTTGTGCAGCAACTCGAGGCGATCGACCGACTCGATCCACGCGCAGACCGAGGCGGCTTTCCTGGCTTTGTTCGTCTGCAGATGGCCGATCAGATGCCAGTCGACGTCGAGATCGCCGAGCGCGTCGATCTTCGCGACCGCTTCCTGTACGCGATTCTCGCCGAACACACGTTGGCCGGCGGAAGCCGCCGCGCGCACAGCGTCCGGACCGAAGGTTTTCGAGACGGCGACGAGGGTGATGCTGGCGGGGGAGCGGCCCGCGCGCTGCGCCGCCGCATCGATGCGGCGGCGCACACGCTGGAGCCTCGAGGCGATGTCCGCGTCGTGCGGCATCGACTATTTCATTTCGTCGAGGATGGCCTTGGCGGTCGGCGCATTGGCGCCGGTCGGTGCGAGCTTCATGTAGGCCTGCAGCGCGGTCTTCGCGTCAGCCGTGTTGCCTTCGTTCAGCAGACACATGCCGAGGTAGTACTGCGCATCGGCCATGTCCGGCTTGGCCTGAACGGCCTTCTGGAACTGCGCCTTCGCCTCGGGAAACTTGTTCTGGTTCCAGAACACGACGCCGGCGTTGTACGCCGCCATCGGATCGACAGGCCCGCCCTTCGCGTTGCGGAGCTCCATGGCCTTGGTGGTCGCCGCGGCGGCCTGATCGAGCTTCTTCTCCGTGTTGTAGACGATGGCCAGGCCTTCGTAGGCCTCGACTGTGCTGTCGTCGATCGCGATCGCCTGCTTGTAGGCTTCTTCGGCCTTTTCCGGGTTCGACTGCTTCGCATAGATGTCGCCGAGCCCGACGTAGCAGGCCTTGCACTTGTCGATCTTCGCCGTCGCCTCGGTGAGCTTCGAGACGGCGAGGTCATAGTTGTTCGCAGCCGCCGCGGCGTTGGCCTCGGTGATCAACTTGTTGCCTTCCGTGGTCGCCTTCGCCTTGGCGTCGTCGGCCGGCGCGCCGCCGGAGGCCGCGTGAAGGACGATGTCGTCGACGGGCTTCGCGCCGCCGAGCGCAATCTCGACGTTCGGCAACGTGCCGGTCAGGTCGCCCTTCTTCGCCGTGATGTTCCAGCGTCCACCGACGGCGATCAAGCCGGCGCGCGTCCACGTGCCGTTCTTGTCCGTCTTCACCTTGAAGTGCAGGTTCATCTCGCCCGTGAAGTCGAGACTCACCTCCGCGTCGGGCACCGGCTTGCCCGCTTCATCGACGACTTTTCCTGTCAAAGATCCAAGCTGGGCGTAGGCCGGGGTCGCGACGACCACCAGGGCCGCTGCGCACAGGCCAGCCGCGAAAGCCAGGGCTGAAAACCGACGGGTCATTGCTGCCTCCACTCGCACTGTATGTCCGGGCCGGACGCCTACCGCTGTGCCCACTGAAAATTACTCCAAGTCTACACCGTCGTTTACCGCCGACACGGCATTCGCCTCCGTGGCGAAGAACCGGCGGACATCGTCGAGATCGCTGGTGATCGGCGCCGACGGCATCGAGGCGAGGAACCGCCGGCCGTAGCTCATGCGCGTCAAGCGCGGATCGAGCACGGCCAGCACGCCGCGATCGGTGCGCGTGCGGATCAGCCGGCCGAGACCCTGCAGCAGCGTCAGCGCGGCGACCGGCACTTGATAGTCGTGGAAGGGCTGTCCGCCGCGCGCCTGAATTGCATGGATGCGCGCACCGACGAGCGGATCGGCCGGCGAGGCGAACGGCAGGCGATCGATGATCACGCCGCTCAACGCCTCGCCCGCGACGTCGACGCCCTGCCAGAAGCTCGACGTGGCGAGCAGCACCGCATGCGGCGTCGCGCGGAAGTCGCGCAGCAGCGCCGCGCGAGGCGCCGTCCCCTGGACGAACATCGGCCACTCGATCCGTCCGTCGAGTCTCGCCCTGACGTCGTGCATCGCGGCGTACGACGTGAACAGGACGAAGGCGCGGCCGCTCGTGCACGCCAGCAGGT
>DASZVJ010000045.1:0-1552 GCA_035547155.1 Vicinamibacterales bacterium | reverse complement strand
CGGCGCCGGCGAGCATCGCCACGAGCACGAGCGAGGCAGCGAGCATGCGAACGTCTACTCGACCAGCTTGAGCGCGAGCTGCAGATACGCCGCTTCGTTGCTCGGAAACGCGACGGGATAACGGCCGGTGTAGCACGACGTGCAGTAGGACTGGCGATTGGTTCCAACCGATGCGAGCAACCCTTCCACGCTCACGTAGCCGAGCGAATCGGCGCCGATGTAGCGGCGGATCTCGTCGAGCGTGTGCGTGGCCGCGATCAGCTCCGACCGGCGCGGCGTGTCGACGCCGTAGAAACACGGTGAGATCGTCGGCGGACAGCTGATCCGCATGTGCACTTCGGTCGCGCCGGCGGCGCGGACCATCTTGACGATCTTCCGGCTCGTCGTGCCGCGGACGATCGAGTCGTCGACGAGCACGACGCGCTTGCCGCTCAGGATGCTGCGCACCGGATTGAGCTTCACGCGCACGCCGAAGTGCCGCACTTTCTGATGCGGCTCGATGAACGTCCGTCCGACGTAGTGATTGCGGATCAGGCCCATCTTCAACGGCAGACCCGACTCTTCCGCGAAGCCTGTCGCCGCGCAGACGCCCGAGTCCGGGATCGGAACGACGACGTCGGCGAGGACGGGCTGCTCGCGCGCGAGCCGGCGGCCGAACTCCGTGCGGACTTCGTTGACGCTCTGACCGAACACGTACGAGTCCGGCCGCGCGAAGTAGACGTGCTCGAAGATGCAGTGCGCGGAGGGCGCGGGTGGGAACGGCCGGTACGACGTCGCGCCCTCGGGCCCGATCACCAGCATCTCGCCGGGCTCGACGTCGCGCACCCACGTCGCGTCGATCAGATCGAGCGCGCACGTCTCCGACGACACGACGTACGCGTCGCCGAGACGGCCGAGCGTGAGCGGCCGGAAGCCGTGAGGATCGCGCACGGCGATCAGGCGATCCTTCGTCAGCAGCACGAGCGAGAACGCGCCCTGCGCCTGCGAGATCGACTCGATGAGCGCCTGCTCGATCGTCGGCGCCTGCGAGCGCGCGTACAGGTGCAGCAGGACTTCCGTGTCGCTCGTGGTCTGGAAGATCGATCCGCGCGAGACGAGCATGTCGCGCAGCTCTTGCGCGTTGACGAGATTGCCGTTGTGCCCGATCGCGATCTCGCCGTGCGCGCAGTCGATCAGAATCGGCTGCGCGTTCTTGATGCCGCTCTCGCCGGCTGTCGAATAGCGCACGTGGCCGATCGCGCTCGTGCCCGCGAGACGCGCGAACGTGCTCTCATCGAAGTTGTCCGCGACGTAGCCGACGGCCTTGTGCAGGTGCAGCCGATCGCCGTCGGAGGAGGCGATGCCGACGCTCTCCTGACCGCGATGCTGCAGGGCGTACAGGCCCAGATATGTGAGGTTTGCGGCCTCGGTGTGGCCGTAGATGCCGAAGACGCCGCACTCTTCTCTGAGCTCGTCCATGGTCAGGTCAGGGCCTCCTGGCCCGTCACGATCGACCCTAAATCATTCGCTGGATTGAGCTTAGAAACTGAGCTCCAAGACAGCGATTTTAGCA